>JBKJSE010000373.1:0-15836 GCA_046595925.1 Archangium sp.
AAAACAAAACCCCCGGAGACCTTTCGGCTTCCGGGGGCTTCGTTTCCTGCGAGGAGTAGGGGATTTGAACCCCTGACCTTCGGCGTGACAGGCCGACGTTCTAACCAGCTGAACTAACTCCCCATATGTGTGCTGCGAACTGCTTCCTACAACTGCACCAGCTTAGGCGGAACAGGTTTCGAACCTGTGACCCTCGCCGTGTAAAGGCGACGCTCTACCGCTGAGCTATCCGCCCAGACGCCGCGTAAACGGTGAGGACTGATACGTGTTTTCGGCCAAAGCTGTCAACACCTTCGTTTGCCGACGATCACTTTCCTCACGAACTGACGGACTGCGCCCTTCGCTTCCTTCTGCCCTTCGTTTGACCGAGAGTCACCGGGCGTGAGCGAGAAGAAGAACGGCACGGAGTCCACGCTGTCGGGCCTGCCCGAGGTGGGCAACGGCTCCACGCAGGTGATCGACTCCCCCGTCGCCAGCGAACCGAGAGACGAGATCAGCGCGAACGGGCCGACCACGGCGCCCGTGCTCGACCAGATCACCGCCCCCTCGTTGCCGCCCGTGCCTCCACGCACCAAGACGGCCGGAGCGATGCGTGGCGCGGTGCCGAAGCAAGAGAATACCCCGCGCAGAGCCAGCCGGGTCGCGCACGCGCAAGCGGCGCCGCTCGACGGCGTGACCGTACCCGGCGTCAAGAAGCCTGAGCCCGACAAAGAAGGTTTCGAGTGGACCATGCCGAAGGTGGCGGGCCTCTCTGGCGCGGTGGGGCTGCTCTTCATTCTGGTGTGGGTCTTCTGGCCGTCGGGCGCCAAACCGGTGCGTCCCGTCGTTGCCAACCCGACGCCCGAGGTCGCGTCGCCGGCGCTGGCGCTGGCTGTGAAACCCAGGCCCGTCGTAGCGGTCGCGCCGGTCGTGGTGGCGCCCAGCAAGCCCGTCTTCAAGCTCGACGTGCGCGCGAACGTGATCGATCCCTTCGGCGTTCACCTGCCCGATCTCGAGCTCGACCCCGCCCACAAGTACCGGCTGCGTCTCGAACGCGACGACTCGAAGCTCGGCACTGCGTTGGCCCGCCTCGATGAAAAAGAAGGCTGGGGCATGATGCGCAAGATGGCCAGCCACGCGGTGCTCCAGTTCGGAGGCGCGAAGGCGCTCCGGCTGCACTGCGAACCGGGCTCGACCTTTCAGGAAGGCCAGGCGTTCCCCCTCGAGCTCACCGACCTGGCGACCAGGAAGAAGGTCACCCTGCCCCTGAACCCCGCGGCGCACTGCTGGGACTTCGAGGTCGCGCGCGTGATGGAGCTGGGAGAAGGCGTGAAGAAGCGCGTGCGCGTGCCCACCAACGCGAAGCTGGAGCTCGGCGAGAAGGTGCAGCTCCGCGTGGCCTGGGTGATCGAAGCCCTCGGCGAAAAGAAGTCCTGGCGTACAGGCATTCTGAATCCCGGCGAGAGCGTGCTCGCTGAAGGCCGGCTCGCACGCTTCGCGATCCTCGATCCCTATGCGGGCGACAACGAAGGAGAGCTGGCGCTCGAGCTGCTCGCCGGCGACACCGAGAGCTCCGGTTTGGTCACGCCCACGGCTGCTCCGGGCGCTGAGTTCGTTCCCGCATTGAAGTGACCCGATGAACACCCTCGACAAGAACACCTCGAGTCCAAAGACCGGGCGCTAACTCATGATCGACTACGACCCACACCAGTGGCGCACCACGCTCTTCGCCGTCAAAGGCTCGATGATCAAAGTGATCTCGTTCAGATCACTGCTCGTGACCCTCAGCGCCTTGCTGTTCGTCTGCATCGACCTCTACGTCGTGAAGTTCGAAGTGCCCAACGCCTCGGTCGTGCACAGCATGGTGGGCACTTCGCTGGGCCTGCTGCTCGTCTTCCGCACGAACCAGTCGTACGACCGTTGGTGGGAGGGCCGAAAGCTCTGGGGCGCCATGGTGAACACGTGCCGCAACCTGGCGCGCGCAGCCTCAGTGCACCTGGCGCACGATCCGGAGCGCATGCGCCGCGTGCTGCGATTGACCCAGGCGTTTCCGGCGGCCTCCAAGGCGGTGCTCCGCGCTGAGGCGTGGGCTCCGAGGGATCTCGAGCCCGACGACCTCGAGGCGATCACCGCGCGCAACCACGCCCCCACCGCGATCTGTCAGCGCATCACCTTTCACCTCGAAGCGGAGCGCAAGGCCGGCAACCTGACCGACATCGTCTTCACGTCGATCGATCACAACAACCAGCAACTGGTCGACATCATCGGCGGCTGCGAGCGCATTCATAAGACGCCGCTGCCCTTCGCCTACGTGGTGCATCTTCGCCGTGCGCTGCTGCTCTATTGCGCGACGTTGCCGCTCGCCCTGCTGCCCAGCTTCGGCCTGTGGACCGTGCCGATCGTCTACGGCATCACCTACGTGATGCTGGGCATCGAGGAGATCGGCGTGGAGATCGAAGACCCCTTCGAAGGCGACGACAACGATCTCCCCCTCGAGCGCATCGCCGACGGCATCCACGCTGGGGTGGGCTCGTACCTGCCTCCCGCTTAGCGGAAAGAATACTTGAAGCCGGCCTGGAACAGCAGCGGGGCCTGGGGCCGGGCTCCGAAGGGCCGACGCGCCACGAGCGCCGACTGGTTCGTGAGGTTGGTGGCGGTGAGGTAGAAACGCGCCGCGCCGAGCTCGACCGAAGCAGTGGCATCGAGCAACACGCGTCCGGGGATCACCACCGACTCACTCGGCGCGCCCACGCCCGCAAGCTCGCGGCTCTGACCGTAATAGACGGCGCCTACGCCCAACTCGACGGGACCCTTCGCCGCCCGCAGGCGCAGCTGGCCCTGGTGCGCGGGCACGTAGGGAAGCTCGGCCCCGGCGACCACGTTGCCCCAGCTGGGGTTGGCCGATTGGAAGTCCGAGAGGAACTGCGCGCTGGTGAAGGTGTACGCGAGCTCGACCGCTCCCGTGGTGCCCCAGCCCAGCTTGCCCTTGAGGCTGCCCAGCACCTCGGCACCCAGCAACCGCGCCGCGCCACCGTTGAACTGCTGGTTGAGCGCGTCATTGGTGCAACCACCCGAGCCGGTGCACTCGCCGGTGATGTTCGAGTACTCGCTCCAGAAGCCGATCGCCTCGAAGCGGATGCCGCGACGCCCGTAGCGGAAGCCGAGCTCTGAGTTGAGCGCGCGTTCAGGCGCCGCGTCGACCTGACCCGGCGGGGGCGGACTGAAGCCCTGGTTCACGCCCGCCAGCACGGACAGACCGAAGTCGAAGCTGTACACCGCGCCGATGCCCAGCAGCGGCACCACCTGCAGTGCGTTGCCCGCGACGCCGCTGACGTGATCGAACAACGACGCATCGTAGACCTCGACCCGCGCGCCGGGGGCGAGGAGGAAGTGGCCCCAGCTGATGGTGTCGGACACGCTGGCGCTGAAGCTGCGCGTGAAGGCGAGGTTGTCGGCGATCACCTCGGCCTCTTCACCGTTGGTCACCAGGGTGCCGCGCACCATGTCGAAGCCCGACTGCGTGTGATGTCGGCGAATCTCGTCGTGGTGAAAACGAAGGCCCAGCTCGAGCTCGTGCCCGAACGGGCCAGTGGAGAAGGCCAACCGGGCGACCGACTGAATGCCTTGCGAGACGAAGCGGCGACCGTTGCCAACGACCATCAACTGCTGGTCGCGCGAGGTGGTCTCTTCCGCGCCCGAGAGGATGCCGCGATAGACCGCAGCGGTGCCGCCCGCGGGGTAGGCGAGCAGATCGTACAGGGCGGGCCCCTTGCGGAAGTGATCGAACCGATTCCACACGCGCGCGAAGTCATGGCGGTACGCGGTGGTGACGATCTCGAACTGCTCGCTCGCGGTGAACGTGTGGCTCAGCTGCAGTTGCGTGCGCCACCAGTTCATCTGATCGTTCGCGCTGGCGGCGTAACGACGCTGCGGCGTGAGGGCGAAGTCGTCGCTTGAGATGCCCAGATACGACTCGTTGGAACGTTCGGTGGCGAGGCCGAGCTTGAGCTGGAACTCGTGGCGCTCCGTCGCGGCGCGCGCCTTGAGCATCAGCTCGTTCTTGTCGAAGCCGGTGTCACCGCCGCCATCGAGCTTCTTGAAGCCATCGCTCTGCAGGTGCACGCCTTCGAGCAACACCCCGAAACGCTCGGTGCCGTAGCCGATGACGCCGTGCCCCTTGCCCGCGCCGTAGTTGCCCAGCGAGAGGTCGAGATCGCCTTCGAAAGCGCGGGGAACCTCACGCGTGCGCAGGTTGATCGCGCCGCCGATGGTCTGCGGGCCGAAGCGAATCGAGGCGGGACCTTTGTAGATGTCCACGCCCACCATGCGGGTCATCAGCGGGGTGTAGTAGGCGGCGGCCGCCGAATACGGAGCAGGCCCCGAGAGCACGCCGTCTTCCATCAACGTCACCTTGCTCGAACGATCCGCGCTCGCGCCACGAATGCCGATGTTGGGCCGCAAGCCGAACCCATCTTCTTCACGCACGTAGACGCCAGGCACGCCCTGCAGCACGCGGTGCAGGTCGTTGGCTTCCTGCCGCTCGAGCTCTTCCTTGCCGATGACCTGCGCCGAGCCAGCGACGCGGCGTACGTCGACCATTCTGCGCGTGGTGACCGTGGTCTCGCGGCCACCTGCGTCGAGCACTTCGAGCGCCGTGATGACGCCCGCGTCTTCCACCGGGGGAAGGCCGGCGTCTTCGACGACCTCCACACCCGCATCAGCGACTTCGCCCGCATCAGGCGCTTCGTCGGGGGACGTCTGGCCGAGCGCCAGGAGGCACACCGCAGCAAGGAAGGTCATGCGGCGGCCGTGATTTTGATAATCATTATCAACTTACGCGAAGAAATACCTGTGGCTCGAAGGCGCGTCAAGGACGCACCGGTTACCCATGGGCTCCATGGCGATCTCAGCCGAGGTAGCGACACCAGATTCATTCGATGAACTCATCGCCGCGCCCGACGCGCTGATCGTCGTCTATTTCTGGGGCCCAGATTGCCCCAACTGCGAAGTGTTCGCGCGCGACTTGCCCGAGCTGCTGCAGGCGATTCCTCAGACCGGCGTTCGCGTGGTGAAGGTGAACGCCTACCAGTACCCGGAGCTCGCGCGCCGCTTCGCGCTCTTCGGCATTCCCGGTTTCGTGCTCTTCAAGGACGGCAGAAAGTTGGGAATGATGCGCCAGTACAACGGCCGCGACTACTGGACCGCGGTGGTGACCGAGCACGCGCAAGGTGTTGGCGCGAGGATGAACGCCTAAGCTCTGCGGCGTGATCGTCACCTGGCTCGGACACGCGGCGCTCTTCATCAACGCTGCAGGCAAGACGTTGCTGCTCGACCCGTGGTTCGCCGAACCCGTGTTCGGAGGCGCGTGGTTTCGCTACCCGCCGCCGCCCTACCCTCGCGCTTCGAGCCTGCCGCCCCCGTCTTTCTTACTGCTCAGCCACATTCATCCCGATCACTCCGGGCTGGGCACGCTGGCGCAGTTGCGCAAGACCACGCCCACGCTGGCCATGCCGTTTCCTTCGGGAGCGCTGGCACGACGGCTCACGCGCGCCGAGTACAGCGACGTGCGGTGGCAGCAGCCGTGGGACACGAAGGAGATTTCTCCGGGGCTGAAGATCACCTTCGTGCCGCACGATCGCGGTTGGGAGGTCTCGTCGATCGTGGTCGAAGCGGACGGCGTGCGGCTGTACCACGGCAACGACAACCCGCTGTCCGTCGACGGCTACCGGGAGATCGTCAAGCGCCTGGGGCCCATCGACATCGCCTTCCTCCCCTACGCGGGCGCTTCTTCGTACCCGACCGGCTTCGGCGGCGACGCAGCGTTGATGAAGGAGCGCTGCGAAAAGAAGAAGCGCGAAGGCCTGCAACGGTTCGAAGAAGGCATCGTGGGCCTCGAGCCCAAAGAAGCAGTGCCGTTCGCCTCGAGCTGGGCGCTGCTGGAAGAGAGCGAGCTCGAGAAGAACTTCGTCGATCGGCCGACGGCCATTCAGGCGCTCTCCGCGTCGATGCTGGTGGCGCACGAACACGACACGCACCTGCTGCACCTCGAGCCGGGTGATCAATGGAGCCCCGAGACCGGCGCCATCGCCAAGGGTCTGACCGCGGGCTGGGACAACGACGTCGCTTCCGTGCGCCGCTATGCGCTGCAGGAAAAGGAGCGCGTGACCCAGGCGATCGCAGCAGCGCGCACGGCGACCCGCCCGGCTTCACCGGCCACGCTCGATGGGGCCGTTCGCGCATACTTCGAAGCGATGATGGCCGCTGCGAAGCCCACGCTGACCGAGCTCAAGATGAACGCAGGCTTCGTGGCGGAGGGCGCAGGTGAATGGAGCATGCGCTTCGCACCCGGCCAGCCGCCGCGACTCGAGTCGAAGCTCTCGGGAGACGAAGACGAGACCCTGATGCTTCCCCAAGGTGAGCTGTGGGCGATCGTCGCGGGCCCTGCCAACTGGGAAGACGTCTGGTACGGCTACCGGCTGCACGTGCGCAAACGAGAGGGCGCCGGCTACTACCGGGCCTTCTGGGAAATGCTGCTCAACTTCGACGACGAGCAGATCTCTGAACGACTCGCGGCGCGCTTTCCCCTGCCGATCGAGTAGACGCGGCGCTCTGTGCGGTGGCTCCTGATCCTGACCTTGTGCGCTGGCTGCCGCATCGAGACGGCGTCTCCGGGCGGTGCTGCCGTCGCGGCGAAGAGCGGTGCGCCCGCGGGTGAGGTCTGGGTCTACACCTCGGTGTACCGCCACGTGCTCGACGCGCTGGAACCGCAGCTCAAGGAAGCGCTGCCGGGCATCACCATTCATTGGTTTCAGGCCGGCAGTGAGAAGGTCGCCGCCAAGCTGGAAGCCGAGCTCGCCGCGGGAGGCTCTCCGTGTGACGTGCTGATCACCTCGGACCCGTTTCTCTACGAGCGCTTCAAGCAGGAGAAGCGTTGGCTGCGGTACGTCTCGCCGAACGGGGTACGCACGCCTTCGCGCTACGTAGATCCCGACGGGCACTACGCGGCCGTGCGGCTGTCGACGATGGTGTTGGTGCACAAGGCAGGCACGCCGGCACCGGTCTCGTTCGCGGCGTTGGCGACGCCCGAGTGGAAAGGCGAAGTCGCGCTGGGTGATCCGCTCACGAGCGGCACGGCGTTCACCTGGGCGGTGTCGATGGAGCAGGCGCTGGGCGCGAAGTACTTCGACCAGCTCCGTACCAACGAAGCGCGCGTCGCAGGTGGCAACGCCGCGGTGCTGCAGAAGATCGAAGGCGGCGAAGCGAAGGTGGGCGTGCTGCTCCTCGAGAACGCGCTGAGTGCGAAAGCGAAAGGCAGTCCCATCGAGATCGCGTGGCCTGCAGATGGAGCCGTCGTCGTGCCCGGCTACGCAGGAATCATGGCCAGCACGCAGCACGCGGACGCCGCGAAGGCGCTGGTCGATGCGCTGCTCTCACCCGCCGGCCAGAAGATCATCGCCGAGCTGGGTGACATGCACGCCGTCGATCCGCGCGTGCCGGGACCACGTGGCTCCATTTCCCTCGATGAGCTGGTGACGCGAAGCGCGCCCTGGGGCGAGCCGATCCTGAAGCATGGGCTTGAAGAGGGCGCGCGGGTGAAGGCCGAGTTCAGCAAGGCGTTCTCGAAATGAGCACCGTGATCCCTCTCCATGCGAAGCGGGGTGAGGGGCCTGCGATTCTTTTGGCCGCCGCCCTCGCGTTCTTCTTCGGCTTCCCGCTCTGCCTGCTCCTCTGGCAGGCGCGCGCTCCAGGACTCATCTGGTCTGAAGTCTGGCTGGCCCCTGAGAGTCTCCAGGCGCTGACCGGAACGCTGGTCACTTCCGTCGGAGCCGCGTTCATCGCCTTCGCGATCGCAGTCCCGCTCGCGCTGCTGATCGCCAGAACCGAACTTCCGCTGCGAGGCCCGCTCAAGGCGATCTTCACCCTGCCCGCTGCGCTGCCGCCCTTCATCCTCGGCATGGGCTGGGTCTCGCTCGCCAACCCCCGCGCGGGTCTGCTCAATCTGATCCTCGGCGCGGGCACCTTCGACATCTACGGCCGGCTCGGCATCAGCTTCGTGCTCGCCACCGCCGGACTGCCGCTCGTCTTCCTGCCGACGCTCGCCGCGCTCTCGCGACTCGACTCGTCACTCGAAGAAGCGGCGCGGCTCTCGGGTGCCTCACCGCTGCGAACGCTGCTGAGCATCTCGTTGCCGCTCGCGCTCCCCGCTGCGCTCTCGGGGACAGCCTTGTGCTTCCTCTTCTCGGCCTCGGCGTTCGGCGTGCCGTACCTGCTCGGCGTCACCGCGAGTCCTCCCACGCCCACGCTCACCACGCGCATCTACGGCGAGATCCTGATGGGACAAGGGGGGCTGCCGCGGGCGGTGGTGCTCAGCCTCGAGCTTCTCGTGCTCGCCGCTTTCGTGCTCATCGGCAGCCGTGCGTTGGCCAAGCGCGGCGAAGTCAGGCTCTCGAGTGGGAAAGGGGTCTCACTGCGCCCCATGGCGCTGGGGCGCTGGCGAATTCCGCTCGCGTCGATGAGCGTGGTGCTCGCGATCGTGTTGGTGGTGTTGCCGCTTCTGGCCGTCGCGCTCACTTCGGTGCAGCCCGTCTGGGGCCAGCTGAGCGGTCTGTCGGCAAAGCACTGGAGCGGCGTGCTGGGAAACCCCCGCACCATCGACGCGACGTTGCGCAGCCTCGGACTCGCGGCGGCTGCAGCAGGCCTGGTGACCGCGCTCGGCCTGGCCATCGCCACCACGCGACGTCGATCACTCGAGCTGATCTCTGGTGCGCCGTACGCCATTCCCGGCACGGTGCTCGCGCTCGCGCTGCTGATCGCCTTCTCGCGCGACCTTCGCTTCGTGCTCTTCGATCGGGTCGCGCTGGTCCTGGCGCTCGGAAACTCGGTGTGGATGCTGCTGGTGGCGTACACGGTCAAACACCTGGCCTTCGGTGCGCGAAACGCAGCGGACGGACTTGCTCAGGTCGACGGCACGCTGGCCGAAGCAGCACGGCTTTCCGGAGCGAGCCCCTTGCGCGCCTTCTTCGACGCCACGCTTCCTCAACTGCGCGCACCGCTCATGGCCGCGTTCCTGGTCACCTTTCTGACCTGCGTCACGGAGCTCACCTTGAGCGTGTTGCTCATTCCCACGGGCCGCGACGTCCTGGGGACGTTGTTGTTCGAGCTGCAGAGCTACGCGGATCCTGGCTCGGCCGCGGTGATCGCCTGCGCCTTCGTGATGCTGGTGCTCGTGCTGCAATTCGCCCAGTCGGTGATCACCCGAAAGAAGGCGCGCTGACATGGCCGGTGTCGAGTTGACAGGAGTCCACAAGGCCTACGGAACCACGGCAGTGGTGAAGGGCATCTCGCTGAGCATCGCGAGCGGAGAGTTCATCTCGCTGCTCGGTCCTTCCGGCTGCGGCAAGACCACCACGCTGCGAATGATCGCGGGGCTCGAGGCGCTCGATGCCGGCACCATCTCGATCGGCGGCGAGCTGGTCGACAGTCCTGCAGGGCATCTCCCGCCCGAGAAGCGTGCGCTGGGCATGGTGTTCCAGAGTTACGCCGTGTGGCCGCACAAGTCGGTGGCGGAGAACGTGGCGTATCCCCTCCTTCTCCAGAGGAGGTCGTCCAGCGAGATCGCGCAGCGCGTGACGCAGGCGCTCGACTGGGTGCGTTTGGGCGCCTTCGCGCAGCGCATGCCTTCGCAGCTCTCCGGCGGGCAGTTGCAGCGAGTCGCCATCGCGCGCGCGTTGGTCGCCAATCCCCGCGTGTTGCTGCTCGACGAGCCGCTCTCCAACCTCGACGCCGCGCTTCGCGAAGAGCTGCGCGGGGAGATCGCCGCTCTGCGCGCCCGGCTGGGCACCACGATGATCTTCGTCACCCACGATCAACACGAAGCGCTCGCGCTGTCGGATCGCGTGGCCGTGATGCACCAGGGCGTGATCGAACAGATCGACTCACCGCAGAAGATCTACCAATCGCCTTCGACTCCTTTCGTGGCGGGCTTCGTGGGCGGCGCCAATCGTCTCGAAGGCCGCGTCGAAGGCCGCACGTTCATCTGCGGTGAACACGGCTTCGAGTTGCCGGAAGGCGTCACCGCAGCCGCTGGCCCCTCAACGCTCGCGGTCAGGGCCGAGGAACTCGAGCTCGGCAGCACCGGGCCTTCACTCCCGCTGCTGGCCAGACTGTTCCTCGGGAGCGCCACCGAGTTCCGCTTCACGCTCGGGGAATCCGTGCTGCGCGTGGTCGGGCCTGCGCGTGAGGTCAAGCCGGGTGAGTCGGTGCGGGTCTCGCTCAAACACGCCCGCCTCTATCCACGCTGACGCGGCTGCCTGCCCGCGAAAGCTTCACCGAGATGAAGTCCCAGCCGGCCCCGGCCCCCCCCTTGACGATTCGCCCTGAGTCTCGACTCGGAACGGGTGTGGGTTTAGACGGGCGCCATGTCGGAACCTGTTCGCTACCGCGTCTCGATGTCTCGGCCGCACTCCCACCTGTTCGAAGTGGAGGCCACCTTCCCCGGAATCGCCGACGATCTCATCGTCTGCCTGCCGGTGTGGACGCCCGGCAGCTACCTGGTGCGTGAGTACAGCCGCCACGTGCAGGAGTTCACCGTGGTCGATGCCGCGGGCAACTCGGTGCCCTTCGAGCGCCTCGACAAGCGCAGCTTCCGCGTCTTGGCCAAGCACCAGACGGTGCGCTGTCAGTACAAGGTCTACGCGAACGAGCTGACGGTGCGCACCAGCCACCTCGACGGCACGCACGGCTACTTCAACGGCGCGACGCTGTTCTTCTACGCAGAGAACCTGCGCAAGCGCGCCTGCCGCGTGACCATCGAGGCGCCGCGCGACTGGGGCACCACGGTCGCGTTGCCGCAGGAAGGCGCCGAGTTCGTGGCGAGCGACTACGACGAGCTGGTCGACTCGCCCTTCGAGATCGGCACGCACACGCCCATCGCCTTCACCGCCGCCGGCGTTCCCCACGAGATCGTGTTGTGGGGCGAGCCGCAGCTCGACGAGAAGAAGCTGGTCGCCGATCTGACCCGCATCATCGAGACCGAAGCCGCGTTGTTCGGCGGCCTGCCGATGAAGCGGTACGTCTTCTTCATCTACGGCACCGACAAGGGCCGCGGTGGCCTCGAGCACAAGGCCTGCACCGCGCTCATCTACCCGCGCGCCGGCTTCAGCACGCCCAAGGGCTGGGAAGACTTCCTGACCCTCTGCGCGCACGAGTACTTCCACCTGTGGAACGTGAAGCGGGTCAAGCCCCTGCGCCTGGTGCCGTTCGACTACGGCCAGGAGAACTACACCGAGCTGCTCTGGTACTTCGAGGGCGGCACCAGCTACTACGACAACCTGCTCACGCGCCGGGCGGGGCTGATGAGTGGCACGCGCTACCTCACGCGCCTGGGCGAGTCGCTCACCGCGCTGCACACCACGCCGGGCCGCAACGTGCTGCCGGTGGCCGAAGCGTCGGTCATCTCGTGGACCAAGCACTACCGGCCCGACGAGAACACCCCGAACACCGCCATCAGCTACTACCTCAAGGGTGAGCTGGTCTGCGCGCTGCTCGACCTCACCATTCGCCGGGCGACGAACGATCAGCGCTCCTTCGACGACGTGGTCCGCCTGCTGTGGACGCGCTTTGGCAACGAGAGCGGCGTGCCTGAGAAGGCGGTAGAGGCGGCCGCACAGGAAGTCGCCGGCACCTCGCTGCGCGACTTCTTCGCGCACGCCGTTCACGGCACGCAAGAGCTCAGCTACGAGGTCTTCGATCACGTGGGCCTCGAGGTGCGCTTCCGCACCCGGGAGTCGACCAACGACAAGGGCGGCACCCCGCCGCGCAGCAAGGTCGAGAAGACCGAAGGGTGGTTGGGCGTGCTGCCCCGCGCGGGCAACGTGATCGCCACGGTGCTCGACGGCTCGCCTGCGATGGCGGCCGGCATCTACGCGGAGGACGAGGTGATCGCGCTCGACGGCCTCAAGTGCGACGCCAGCTCGTTGCTCAACCGCTGTGAAGACAAGAAGCCGGGTGAGCAGGTGCGGGTCAGCCTGTTCCGCCGGGATCGCCTGATGGAAGTGGCCGTCACGGTGGCCCAGAAGCCCGCTGATGGCGTCTGGCTGCAGCGGGTCGAGCGCCCCTCCGAGGCCCAGAAACAGGCCTTCCAGGCGTGGCTGGGCACCCCGTGGATCGTGGGCGAACCGACGCCTTGAACGAAGGGCCCCTCAAGGTGTAGGTCGCTGCCCATGCGCATCGCTTTCCCCCTGTCCGCGATCCTCTTTCTCGCCGGCTGCCCGAACTACACGCCGTACCTGCCGGACGGCGGCCACGCGAAGATCAACTGCGCGACCAGCGAGATCAACGTGCCCGTCACCGTGCTCGATCGTCTCGGCAAGCCCGCGCCCGAAGCGGTCGTCGCGCTCGACTACCTGAGCTACGGCGAGAGCGAAAACCTGATCGCCGACGTCAACGGCCGTGCAGTGGTCAAAGAGAAGTACGGCCCGGGTACCGTTCGCGTGCAGGGCAACGTGAACGATCTGCGCACCCAGATCGCCGAGCTGCAGTTCGTCGGTACTGAGTGCAGCGCGTCCGTGACGCCCCGCTCGCTCACGCTCCAGCTGCAGTAAGCGATGGCCAGGCCGAAGCGACCACCGAGCCTGGGTGAGCTGAGGCAGCGCCACCTCGTCGACGGCGCCGCGCTGCCCAGCGGGTTGGTCGCTTCCCTGGAAGCAGACCCCCGCGAGGGCGCGCAGCGGCTGGCCCAGGCCCTCAAGCGCCGGCAGGCCGACAACCGCGCCGAAGGGCAGCGGCTGCGCCACATGCTCAAGTTCGAGACCGAACTCTGGGGGCAAGGCCACGTGCACATCGCAGGCGTCGACGAAGCGGGCATGGGCCCCCTGTGCGGTCCGGTCTGCGCGGGCGCTGCGATTCTCCCGAAGGGCTACAAGCTCAAGGGCCTCGACGACTCGAAGAAGATCCTCGACGAAGAATTTCGCGACGAGCTCGCCGCGACCATCAAGAAAGACGCGGTGTGCTGGTCGGTCGCCTGGGCCCAGGTTTCCGAGATCGACACCATCAACATCTACCAGGCGGGTCTGCTCGCGCTGCGACGCGCGGTGGAAGGCCTGTCGCAGACTCCAGACTTCGTGCTGGTCGATGCGCGAAAGATTCCCGGGCTCATTCCGCCTCAGCGCGGGATCATCAAGGGTGACGCGTTGAGTTTGTCGATCGCGGCGGGTGCGATTCTCGCGAAGACCACCCGCGACCAGTTCATGGCCGAGCTCGACGCCAAGCACCCCGGCTACGGGTTCGCCTCGCACAAGGGGTACTCCACGCCCGAACATCTCGCGGCGATGGACCGGCTCGGTGCGATCGACCAACACCGCCGCAGCTTCGCGCCCGTGCGCAAGGTGCTGGGGCTCGACCCGGTTCAAGTGGAGCTCTTCTGAGCGCTGACGTCGATCTCGAGTCCTGGCTCGCCACGGCAGGGTTCGGCTCTCCTGCCGCGAAAGAAAGGGCCCGCGCTGTTCTCGAGACCGCTGGCCTGACCCGGGCAGGAAAAGCCCGCATGAGCCAGGAGAAGGTCGAGCGCGCCGCGGTGGTGCTGGTTGAGAAGTTGTTCCTCCACTGCACCAATCCCGACTGCCTCGCCTTCGCGAAGGCCTCGGCCCAAGAGCCGGTGCAGTGCGAGCCGCGAAACACCTGCCAGCGGTGTTTCGGCTCGGACAACGCGCGGGCCGTGAAGGACGTGGTCGACGCGTGCCGGAAACGCAGCTTCTCGAAGCTGGTGATCGTCGGCGGCAGCCCCACCGTGCGCCACGAGCTCGAGCGCCTCGTTCCGTCAGGGCTCGAGCTGCGCCTGGTGGATGGCACGAAGGCGCGACCACTCGATCAAGCGCGCGCCGATCTCGCGTGGGGTGACGTCGTGCTGTTGTGGGGCGCCACCGAGCTGCACCACAAGGTCTCCAACCAGTACCAGGACACCGCGACAGGTCCGTTGAAGCGCAAGCTCGTGCACGTGCCCAGGCGGGGCATCGCGCAGTTACTCGCCGGGCTGCTCAGCCACCTGCAGCGATGAGCTGAGGCAACATCGCGCGGAAAGCGTGACCGCGGTGCGAGAGGGCGGACTTCTCTTCGCGCGTCAGCTCGCTCATCGTCTTGCCGTTGGGCAGCTCGAAGACCGGGTCGTAGCCGAAGCCGTGCGTGCCTTTCGGCGCGACGCCGATGGCGCCTTCGCAGGTGCCGCGAGTGAAGCGTTCATCACCGGCAGGTGATGCGAGGCAGAGCACGCACACGAAACGGGCGGTGCGTTTCTGCGCCGGCACGTCTTTGAGCTCAGCCAGCAACTTCTGAATTCGCTCGGGCTCCGTCGGCGCGTAGCGGGCCGAGTAGACGCCGGGCCGGCCATCGAGCGCGTCGACCACCAGGCCCGAGTCATCAGCGAGCGCCCACAGCCCTGTCGCCTTGGCGAAGGTGCGCGCCTTCTTGGCCGAGTTGCCCTCGAAGGTATCGGCGTCTTCGTCGACCTCGGGGATCTCGGGGAAGTCTTTGGCGCTCTTCACCACCCAGCCTTCGCCCAGCAGCGCCTGGAGCTCTTTGATCTTCCCCGCATTGCTCGAGGCGAAGACGACGGTACGCATCAGCCGAGCGCCTTCTTCTGGAGCTCGACCAGCTTCTCGGTCGCCGCGAGGCCCGCGTCGAGCATCGCGTTGAGCTGTGCGCGATCGAACGATCCGTTCTCGGCCGTGCCCTGCACTTCGACCAGCTTGCCGCCGGCGAGCGCCACGATGTTCAGATCGACCTCGGCCGTGGAGTCTTCGAGGTAGTCGAGATCGACCGCGACCTCGCCCTTCACGATGCCCACCGAGATCGCCGCCACGTGCTGCATCGGAGGCAGCTGCGTCATGCCCTTGCCCTTGATCTTCCGCAGCGCCAGCACCAACGCGACGTAGGCGCCGGTGATGCTCGCCGTACGCGTGCCACCGTCGGCCTGCAGCACGTCGCAGTCGAGGGTGAGCGTGCGCGGCCCCAGGGCCTTCAAGTCGATGGAGGATCGAAGGGCGCGGCCGATGAGACGCTGGATCTCGAGCGTGCGGCCCTGCTGCTTGCCTTGCGCCGCCTCGCGGCGGTTTCGATCGTGCGTGGCGCGCGGCAGCATTCCGTACTCCGCCGTCACCCAGCCGCCACCGCTGCCGTACACGTGCGGGGGCACCTTCTCTTCCCACGAGGCCGTGCAGTGCACCTTGGTGTCGCCGAACTCGACGAGGCAGGAGCCTTCGGCGTGTTTGCTGACGTTGGGGGTCAGCGTGACGGGGCGGGCTTCGAACAGGCTACGGCTGAAAGAACGCATGCCGAAGGCTGTATCACGGCTTGACGCCGTCTCTTGCTTCCAGCTGAGCGAGGAACTGCTTCACGCCGGCGGTGATCGCGCGCGCCAGCTTCGATTGGTACTCGGACTCGCTCAGGTGCCGCCCTTCTTCCGGGTGCGACACGAAGCCCACCTCGACGAGCACGGCCGGCGCCTCGAGGCCCATCAGCACGTAGAACGGAGCCTGCTGAACCCCGCGGTCCTGCGCGCCTGTCTCGTTGATCAACGCCTCGTGCACCGCATACGCGAGCCGCGACGAATCGACGTGAGTCTCGGAACGCTGCAGGTCCGCGAGGATGAACGAGAGCGTGTCGCCTGATTGACCCTTCGGCTGCGTACCGGCCTCTGCATTTTCACGAGCGGCGACCTTCTTCGCTTCTTCACCCGACGCGGCAGCCGAGAGGAAATACGTCTCGATGCCCTGGTTCAGCTTGCGCTGCTGGGCGGTGGGCATCGAGTTGGCGTGAATCGAGATGAAGAGCTCGGGCCGCTTCTTGTTCGCGAGCACCACGCG
>JBKJSE010000403.1:0-10325 GCA_046595925.1 Archangium sp.
TCCCTCGACTCCGCTCGGGATGATCGGTGTGCGCTCCTTATTTCGATCAGGGGTCACTGGCGGCGCGAGGCAGAAGGACTCCCTCGACTGCGCTCCTCAGGAACAGCACCGTTCCCCCCCGAGCGAAGTCGAGGGGTCACCTGCCGCGCGGCGCAGAGGTGGCATCTCGACTGCGCTCGATGCGAACGGTGGGTCTGTTGTTTCGGACGAAATCGCCGGCGAAGCCGGTCCCCTGCTCGGGATGCACCCTGCTTCGCTCGGCAGGTGGGGGTTCGGTCAAACCTCGTTCGAGACGTTCAGCTCCGCGGCAGCTTCGACTTCACCACCTTGCCCATCGCGTTGCGGGGCAGCTCCTCGAGCACGTGCACCTCGCGCGGCCTCTTATGAGGCGAGAGCTGACTGGCCACGAAGTCCTGCAGCACCTGTGACTCGGTCGGCGCGCTCAGCACGACGTACGCCACGATGCGCTCGCCGAGATCAGCGTCAGGGGCGCCCAGCACGGCCGCTTCGCGCACCGCGGGGTGTTCGAGCAGCGCGGCCTCGACCTCCCCTGCCCCGACCTTGTAACCACCGCACTTGATCAGATCCGTCGCGCGCCGCCCGACGATGCGCACCTGGCCGTCGGGCTTCATGCAGGCGAGATCGCCGGTGAAGAACCAGCCGTCAGCGTCCTTCACCGCGGCGGTCGCGTCGGGCCGGTTGAGGTAGCCCGCGAAGACGTGGGGACCGCGCACGGCGATCTCTCCGAGGGTTGCGTCATCTCGCGCGTCGATGGTGCGGCGTTGATCATCGACCAGCTTGAGCTCGATGCCGTCGACCGGCGCACCGACTGAACCCGCGGAAGGCGGATCGTCGACGCGCACCGCGCAGTTGATCAGCGTCTCGGTCAAGCCGTAGCGCTCGATCACCCGGCGACCGGTCAGCGACTCGATGCGCAGCTGATCTCGCTGAGGCAGCGCCGCCGAGCCACTGACCAGCAGACGCGCGTGACGAAGGCCTTCGATCACCTCGAGGTCGGTCTGAGCCGCCTCGGACAGCCGGTGGTACATCGTGGGCACCGCGAAGAAGACGGTCGTGCCCACGCGCAACGCATCGGCCACCTCGCGCGGCACGAAGCGCGGAAACCAATGGAGCGCGCCGCCCACGCGAATCGAGCCAAAGAGCCCGAGCACCAACCCGTGAACGTGAAACAGCGGCAGCGCGTGCACCACCGTGTCGGCCGCCGTCCACTTCCATGCACGAGCGAGCGCATCGAGATCGAAGGCGACGTTGCGGGCCGTCAGCACCGCGCCCTTCGGCAGCCCGGTGGTGCCGCTGGTGTAGAGAATCAGCAGCGGCGCGTCGTCGACCCGGCGCGTGGGAGCGCGCGGACCTTCGTGGCGCCGCTGCTCGGCCGTCAGCGGCAACGTGTCGATGGGAATGCGACCGGCGACCGCGGCCGGATCAACGCCGAAGGCCACCACCGGGGCGGCGTCCTTGATGATGTGCGCGAGCTCGAGCGTGCCCAGCCTGGGGTCGAGCGCGACCAACTCGAAACCAGCGGCCGCGCCCGCGACGAGGGCCACGGCGGTCTCGAGCGAGCCCTGCGTCCACACCGCGATGCGTGCCCCCGGCGAAAATCCCGCCTGCGTGACGCGGGCCCGAAGCGCGGCGGTCGCCTGCGCGAGTTGCAGAGAGGTGACCTGCTCGCCGCCGACCTTCAGCGCGACGTCGTCACCAGGGGCCTCGAGTCGCGGAAACAGGGCGTTCATGAGAGTGCGACGAGGCATATCGCGATAGACGCGGGGCGTGACCCCTCAACCCGCGCAACCCGCTCCGAAACGCAGTGGCTGTCTCATCGCCTTGATGGTCGTCGGAGCGCTCGTCGCGCTCGTGTGTGTGGGCAGCACCATCGCGGTCTTCGTCGCCTCGCGCAGTGAGGGCGGCAAGAAGCTCATCTCAGCGATCGACCAGACGGTGAAGCTCGCTGAAGGCGGCGTCAACGCACCGGGCGCCGCTGAGCTGCGGGAAGCCGGTTGTCCGCAGGCCCTCGTGATGGACATGAAGGCCGCGATGGGAATCGCCGACTCGTTCCTCGACGCGGGTTTCGAGAACGACGCCGACCTCGACTACATGAGCGTCACCTGCTCGGCGCCGATGGGCTCGACCGTCGAGCTCCCGACCTGCGAGGCGCTCGCCGAGGTCTACGCGAAGGCGGTGCCCTCAGAGCGGGCCTTCGTCATCGAGACGAAGCGGGCGGGTCAGAAGAAGCCTGAGTGCTCGAAGCAGTTCGAAGGCGACGGCACCTTCGTCAAAGACATGAACTGAAGGTCAGCGCCAACTGGCGAGGAACTGCGCAGCGCTCTCGCGCGCGCCTTCGAGCTTCACGCTGGCGTTCCTGCCACCGAGCATGGTGATCGCCGCTTCGAGCAGCCCGCCGAGGAAGTCGGGCTGCTCGGTGTCGTCGACGGAGATCTCGAACTCGGTCTTCGAACGCTCGGTGATGGTCAGCTTCACCGGGCTGCGATCGGTGAAGTCCATCGCCTGCTTCAACGCGCGCCGCGGGCCGGCCAACCTGGCCATCGCGAGCCACGCGCCCTTGACGATCTGCCGCGACTGCAGCGAGTTGATGAGGTGCCCGCCGAGCTTGCGCAGCTGAGTCGGCAATTCATCGTTCGGGTAGAGCGCCTTCGCCGTCAGCTCGATCGCGAGATACCAGGTGGTGCGCGGGTAGTTGGTCTCCATCGGCGCGGCGAGGTCGACCCCGACGGAAGCGAGCTGCGCGGTGAGTGCGGGTGTGAGATCGGGCGCGAGCACGCGCTTGAAGACGGCTTCGACGAGTTTTCCGGGGATTTCGCTCATGGGCGGAACTGCAGGCGAAGCGGTTGATTCCTGGCGAAGGACTCTGCGACGCGCGGCTTCTCTTCGCGGCCGAAGTAGAGCTCAGCGAAGCCGCCGCACGGACCTCGTACGGTGATCTCCTTCGCTGACGGGGGCACGGGGAGCAGGTCTCCGGTGCGTGCCTGCACCGGGCCGGGAAGGATCTCAGCCACGCAGGCCGAGCTGGTGAAGATGCGCACGTAGACGCGGCCGTCTTCGCGCGCGGGGATCGGTGCGTAGTCGTTGGGCTTGAGGAAGTCGGCCATGGGCGCAATCGCGTCGGGCGACCTGGTGATGATGTACGCGTTGTTCCCCTTGGGTTGCGCAGTGGGTTGCGCGCCCGCGACAACCGGCTTCGTGGGGGGGCTGCTGCCGGCGGCCTGTTTCTGCTTCGCGGCTTCGGCACAACGCGGCGGGAAGCCGTTGCCATCGTCACTGCGCTGCAGCACGCCGAGCTCGTATTCGGTCAGCTCGAGCGCCAGCGTGCACTGCTTCTGCGCGCGGACCTTCCAGCGGGGGAACGAATCGAGCAGGCACAGTTCACAGCGGGAGTTCTTCTCGTCGTCGGCTTCGAGCTGCGGAACGCGGTCTTTGTTTTCGAGGCGGCGCACGACCTCACCGGGGACCGGCCTGACGCAGCGGCAGTCGCGGAGCTCGCGCGAGGCGAGGAAGCCGGCCACCCAGTCGGCGTCGCCTTCGATCTTGCTCTGCTCGACCTGGAAGTAGCGCCACTTCTCGAGCATCGATGAGGACAGCGCCTTCTCGCGTTCTGCGGTGGGGCCTCCGACTGAGATGCCAGGAGAGAGCGTCGCGGCGAGCGGATTACCGGGAGAGGTCGGCGTGGCGGTCTGCGTTCCCGTCGAGGTCGGACGCGTCGTGCTCGCGACGAGCGTGCCGCCGACCGGGTTGGCGTTCACGACAGGATCGGCAGAGCTCCCTCTCCCCGAGGGAGAGATGGTTGGGGAGAGGGCAGTCGCCGTCGGGCTGGTGCCGGCCGGCGCAGTGGTGGGGTTCGCGACGACGGTGCGCCCTCCATCGATGGTGCCCCCTCGACTTTGCTCAGGGAGACCGGTGACGGTCGCATTCGCGCCGGCCGGCAGCTGCTGTGTGCCCCCGCCCTGCGTCGGCGTATCGATCGCCACCCCTTTGCGCAGGTAGTCCTTCTCGCCGCGAGCCATCGCCTGGCCGCACTTGAGCCCCTCCGAGAACAGCCAGGTCTTGTAGTTCGCGTATTCGTTCTGCGCCTGGCTCGCGAGCCGCGCCAAGTCCATGCGCGCCTGGGCATGCGAGAAGAGCGTCGAGCGATCACGCGACGAACACTCGGCGACTTCGGGAGGCCGCTCAGCCAACCCACTGCGCTTCGGCTTGTACTTCACGCCGAGAAACGGCCGCTCGAGGTCGTTGAGCGCATCGTACAAAACAGCCTTCGTCTCGGCCGACATAGACGCCCGCGCGGCCTCGCACGAGATGATCGCCTTCGCACAGTCCCCCGTGGGATCCGTGCTGGTGACCTTCTTGTTCTTCGCGGGCTTCTGCCCACCCGTCCACGTGCCGCCAGAGTCGAAACACCACGTGGCGACGCTGTCGAGGCCCACCGAAAGTGAGCCCGACGACTGAGCGAAGCTCGTGAGAACCGACACGTCACGCGTCGGAGCCGCCTGACATTCGACGGGCAGCTCCGGGGCGAGAACGACGAGGGCGACGACCAGTGACAACACGGCCGCACTCTCTCACAAAACGAGGGTCTTCAGGCCGCGTCGAAGGCGGTCTTCAGGTCATCGATGAGGTCGTCAGAATCTTCGATGCCAACGGACAGGCGAACGAGCCCATCGGTGATCCCCAGCCGCTCCCTGTTCTCCCTGGGGATGGACGCGTGGGTCATGATGGCCGGGTGCTCGATGAGCGATTCGACGCCGCCGAGCGACTCTGCGCAGGCGAAGATCTTCGTGGTCTTGAGGAACCGACGCGCTGCCTCGAGGCCGCCCTTCATGTCGAAGGTCATCATGCCGCCGAAGCCCTTCATCTGCTTGCGCGCCAGCTCGTGCTGCGGGTGCGAGGTCAGGCCAGGAAAGGTGACCTTGTTCACCTTGGGGTGCGAGACCAGGAAGTCGGCGATCTTGTGCGCGTTCTCCGCGTGACGCTCCATGCGCACGTGGAGCGTCTTGACGCCGCGCAGCACGAGGAACGAGTCCATCGGGCCGGGCACGCCGCCGACGGCGTTCTGCAGGAAGTACATCTTGTCAGCGAGATCCTTGCTCGAGGTGCAGACGAAGCCGCCCACCACGTCGGAGTGGCCGTTCAGGTACTTGGTCGTCGAGTGCGTGACGAGGTCGATGCCGTGCTCCAGCGGGCGCTGGAAGTACGGGGTCATGAAGGTGTTGTCGCAGACGCTGATCAGCTTGTGCTTCCTGGCGATCTCCGCGGCGCGCGCGAGGTCGATCAGCTTGAGCATCGGGTTCGTCGGCGTCTCGACCCAGATCATCCTGGTCCTGGGGGTGATGGCCTTCTCGATGTTCTCCGGGTTCGTCATGTCGACGAAGGAGAACGTCAGCCCGTGGCGGGAGAAGATCTTGTCGAACAGGCGGAAGGTGCCGCCGTACACGTCATCGCTGCAGACCACGTGGTCGCCGTGCGAGAGCATGTGCATCAGCATGTCGGACGCCGCGCAGCCTGAGCCGAACGCCGCGCCGTACTTCGCGCCTTCCAACGCCGCGAGGCAGTCTTCCAGCGCGACGCGGGTGGGGTTCTTGGTGCGGGAGTACTCGTAGCCCTTGTGCTCGCCCGGCCCGTCCTGGACGTAGGTCGAGGTGAAGTACACCGGCGTCATGATGGCGCCCGTGGTGGGGTCCGGCGTCTGGCCTGCGTGGATGGCAAGGGTGGCGAAGCGCATGGGGCTCATTCAGCACGGGGGCACGCGCTGCGAAAGCGCTGCGAGGTCCTGTGACGCTGCTCGAATGAGGAAGCTGATCTGGAGAATTGGCGACTGCCCTCTCCCCGACCCTCCCCCCCTCGGGGAGAGGGAGACAGTTTCTATCTACTTCGCTGCTGCGGTCAGCTCGGCGACGAGCTCGGGGGCCACGTCGACCGAGGTCAGCAGCCACAGCAGGTAGCGAACGTCGGCGCTCACGTTGCGCGCGACGTCGGGGTTGTAGCCAAAGTCGTTGGCCACGTTTTCCCAGACGCGATCGAAGTTCACGCCGACCAGCCGGCCCTTGCCGTCGATCATGGGGCTCCCCGAGTTGCCGCCCGTCGTGTCGCAGTCCGCCAGGAAATCCACCGGCACCTGCTCGAACTTGCCCGCAGCGTACGCGTCGCGGATCCTCTGCGGCACGTCGAACGGTTCCTGGCCGGTGTGCTTGGCCATCATTCCGGCAAGCGTCGTGTTCGGCGTCATCAGCACCGCCTCCTTCGGCGAGTAGCCCTTCACCCGGCCGAAGCTGACGCGCAGCGTGAGGTTGGCGTCAGGCGCCACCGGCCGACCCGCCTCGGCGATCACGGCCTTGCGCCACTCGGGTCGCAGCTTGAGCACCCTGCCAGAGAACGCATCGCGGCGATCACGCAACGCGCGGCGCTCGACGTCGAGCGCAAGACCGAGCTCGACGAGTGGATCTCTGCGTGCCTTCAGCTGATCAGGCGTCTCGTCGAACATCTTCTTGCGCTGCTCGAGATCGAAGATCTTCGAGGCCGTCATCAGCTCAGAGATCTTCTTGTTGATCGCCGCGTCGTCCTTGAGCGCACCGAACACCGCGTCGAGCGAGCCGCTGCGCTGGTCTTTGGGCAACGCCAGCACCCGCTTGATCCACGAGAGGAACAGCCGGCGATCGACCTGGGCCGAGTACCGCTTCTGGTCCCGCTCGTGGCGTTCGCGAAGCCGCGCCAGATCCCGCTCCTGAAACCCGGGCTCACGCTCGACGTCAGGCCGCTGCGCCTCGACGCTCCGGCGCGCGATCAGCAGCGGCCAACCAATCGCCCGCGCGCCCCGCCCCGACATGTCCATGAGGAAGTCGCGATCCCACGTCTGGGTGCGCTCGCCCAGCAGCCGAAGCAGCCCCTCGTGGGCCTGGAGCGCTGAGGCGAACTGCGGCTTCTTGCTCGCGAAGGCCTTCACCTTCTCATCGGCGGCGCGCTGCTTCTCGATGGTCTTCCCGCGCAGCAGACCGGCGAGCTGACCTTCTGAGTTCTTCCGCGCGTTGAGCAGCCCGCGAATGTCGTCGGCGGTGGCGATCTGCGCCTCGGGCGACTTCTTGCCTTCCTCTTCCATGATGGAGACCCACTCCCCCGCGAGCGACTGGAGCGAAGGGAACCAACGCTGCTGCCGCTCTGCCATCTCGTCGGCGAGCTGCGCGCGGAAGGTGCTGCCCGGATAACCGAGCACCGCCACCGCGTCGCCCTCCTTCACGCCGTCCTTCGAGAGCGGGAAGAAGTACTTCGGCTGGTACGGCTTGCCCTCCTGGTACACGCGCACGAGCGCGAAGTCGCCGGAGTGACGCGGCCACATCCAGTTGTCGATCTCTCCGCCGAAGTCGCCCACCGCGGCCGGCGGCGCGTAGACCATGCGCACGTCGGTCAGCTCGGTGAACTCGGTCAGCGTGAAGAACAGCCCGCCATCGAAGGCGGCGAACGTGCAGCGCGTGCCCGGCTGCTTCTCGCACTCGGCCACCAACTTCTTCTGGGTGGCCTCCATCGACTTGAAGCGCGCGAGGTCGTCGGCGTTCGGAGGCACCGCGGCGAGCACCTCTTTGGTCACGTCGACGAAACGGCGCGGCACCTGAATGCGGAACGACTTCGAGGCACGCTCGTCGGCGCCGTTCTTCGCGAGAAAACCATCGCGCGCGAGGTTCTGCTCAGGCGTCGAGTGCTCCTGCAGAATGCTCATCACGCAGTGGTGGTTGGTGATCAGCAGGCCGTCTTTCGAGACGAAGCTGCCCGAGCACCCCGGCAGCTGCACTGCATTGCCGAGCAGGCCGCCCTGCGTCTTCTCGTCCCACAGCTTCTGGAGCGGCAAGGCGAAGCCCTGCTGCTTGACCCACCCGGGCCCCTGCTGGAGCACCTGCTGCGGAGTCCATTTCCCCTCAGCGGCGAGAGCCGAAAAACCGACGACGGCTGCGGCGAACGTGATCGAACGGAGCATGCGCTGCTCCTACACCAACCCTTCAGCGACAGCAGCCGCGCTCGAGGCAGCCGCAGTCAAGGCACTGGCGCAGCGACTGGGTGCCGCAGTGGTTTTGCAACTGCTCACGCAGCGCCGACCGCGCCCGATGCAGGCGAACCCACGCGTTGTTGGTCGTGATGTTCAGCTCAGCGGCCAGCTCGGTGACGCTCGCGCCATCGACCACCACGCGCGTGAGCAGCAGCGCGTGGGCCGGTGAGAGTTCCTTGAGCTGCGTCATCACGCAGCCACAGGCATCGGGCGCTTCATCGGGCTCAGCGCAGGGTTCGCGCTGCAGTGGCTCGGTGCGATGCCGCGCGCCCTCCTCTGCCACCAGCCTTCGCACGATGCTGAACAGCCACGCACGGGCAGCCCCGGGCGCTGTGAGCTGGCCGGCTTTGAGCAGCGCTCGAACAGAGGCTTCCTGCACCAGGTCTTCCGCCGCCGGGCCGACGCGCTTGCGGGCGTACGCGATCAACTCGCGGCGGCCCTCGGTCAACGCCTGCGGCACGGGATGGACTGGGGGTACGTTCATGAGTGCGGGGAAAGACGGCCTGACCCGCTCCAACCTTACACCCCGGTGTAAGGCGATGCGGGCCGCGGCCGTCATCCCCTGCATGAATCGATATCCCGTCGCACTCGTTTCCGTCGCTGCCTACGTGTTCCTCGCCCTGCTCGTTCGGCCCGCGACCCTTCGCTGGAAGACCGGGCGCTGGGGCTTCAATGGCCTCTCGGGCCGCCCCGGCAGCGCTGGCTGGTGGGGCGGGGTCAGCTTCATCGGCTCGATGCTCGCCATTCCCCTCGCGTTGAAGCTGGAGGCCTTTCTCACGCCGCAGGCATTCGTGATGGCCGGTCTGGGTTTGATGGCGATGGGCCTGGTCATCACCCTGCTCGCTCAATCCGCCATGGGCGCGAGCTGGCGCATCGGAGTCAACGAGACGGAACGCACGCAGTTGATCACCACAGGCCTGTTCGCGTGGGTGCGCAACCCGATCTTCACCGGCATGGGCACCTTCGGCGCGGGGCTCGTGCTGCTCTGGCCCAACGTGGCCAGCCTCGCTTCGCTCGCGCTGCTGATGCTGGGCGTCGAGTTGCAAGTGCGTTTCGTCGAGGAGCCGTACCTGCGCGCGCTGCACGGAGAAGCGTGGCTCAGCTGGGCCCGGCGCGTGGGCCGCTTCCTGCCGGGCCTTGGTTATGCGACGTAGGGCCTGTGTCCGACTTCGAGAACCGGCTGCAGAAAAACGCGAAGCAGCGCTTCAAGTGGGCCGAGCGCGAGAAGGTCACCGCCTTTCGCATCTACGACCTCGACATGCCGGAGTGGCCCTTCGCCGTCGATTGGTACGAAGGCTACGCCCACGTGATGGAGTACCCGCGCCGCAAGCAGGTGCGCGATGGTTCGATCGACGAAGCGCGCATCGAGGTGGTGCGCGCCACCGCTGCAGCGCTGCAGATTTCACCTGAGAAGATCTTCACCAAGACCCACGAGAAGCGGCCCTGGGGGCGTGGTCAGTACGAGCGCCTCGGCACCAGCTCGACCCTGGTCAACGTGAAGGAGCACGGGCTGACCTTCGAGTGCAACTTGTCCGACTACCTCGACACCGGGCTCTTCCTCGATCACCGCGGCACGCGCGCGCGGGTGCGCCAGGAGGCGAAGGGGAAACGGTTCTTGAACCTCTTCGCGTACACCGGCTCGTTCACCGTGCACGCGTTGGCGGGCGGCGCGGCCGAGACGACCACGGTCGATCTCTCGAATACCTACTGCGACTGGGCCGAGCGCAACTTCAAGCTCAACGGGTTTGGCACGGGGGAAAGGCACCAGGTCATCCGCGCTGACGTGCTGGGCTGGCTGGAAGACGCGCGCGGCCCGTTCGATCTGATCGTGCTCGACCCGCCGAGCTTCTCTTCATCGAAGAAGAAAATGGGGCGGCGCTTCGAGGTGCAGCGTGATCACCGCTGGCTCATCGAGCACGCGCGCGGCCTGCTCTCGCCCACAGGCACGCTCTACTTCTCGACCAACTTCCTGGGCTTCGAACTCGACCCGCGTTTCAAAGACGCGCAGCCGCTCGACTCACTTCCGGGGGACTTTCGGCGGTCCGTTCATCTGTGCTGGCGGTTCTTCGGCCCGGTTGGCGTCGCGGATGGCGTTGATCGTTCTCCAGCCCGCCCAGCCGGCGATCACGAACACCGCAAAGACCAGCACCCACCGAAGCGTCGATGAGTCTTCTTCGGGGGGAGAAGCCCAGGTGCTCAACCCCAACGCGCCGCTGACCGCGCCGTACTCGCCGGCGTAGCGCGCCATGCGCAGGTACTCCTCGAG
>JBKJSE010000407.1:0-19055 GCA_046595925.1 Archangium sp.
TTCCAGAAGGACTGGTCGCGAGACACCATCAAGGGCATTCGCAATCAGACGAAGAAGCCCGACCTCAAGGTGCCCGACGGCTTCGCCGAGTTCCTCGCCCCGATCGACTTCTGACGGGCACTGCACACCGGTTGCGCTGAGGCTCCCGACGCGCGAGACACGATCAAGGACATTCGTAATCAGACGAAGAAGCCGACCTCATTCACAAATAGCTGAGCCACCAGTCCTTGCGCCGGGCCTTGAGCGCGGAGAATGCCCGGCTGGGCAGCCAGAGCACGAGCACCGTTGCCGCCCACGCCACGAAGACGCCTCCGAGGCTCAGGCCGAACGCCTTCGGAAACTTCCAGAATGGGTTGAAGAACTCCGCGGCGCTGAAGCCTTGCGCGACGCCCAGGCCGACCGCCATCGCGTGCAGCAGCACCAGGTGGAGCACATAGTAGAAGAAGGGCACCCGCCCGAACACGACGAGGAAGCCGATGATCGGCCCCGACACCCGCTCGGCGACCCCGAGCAGCAGGAAGAGCGGGCCCAACGTCATCAACAGGTAGATGAGCGAGGGGGGATACTTGGTGACGTTCAAGAACGAGAGCACGGTGAAGAGGTTCGAGGCCTGGGGGCTCCACGGCACGCCGTCTCCGTAGACGTTGATCGCGCGCAACACGAAGAACGCGGCCACGCAGCTCGTCCCCATGATGACCAGCCAGCGCGTGCGGCGCGTCGTCTCCATCGAGAACAGCGGTCCCATCGAGAAGCCGAGGGCCATCACCGCCACCCACGGAATGAGCGGGTAGATCACAGGCCCGTTCTTCAGATGCAGGAGACTCAATGCCCAGTCGCTCCCGCTACTCACCAGCGCGCCCGTGGGGTCGACGAGGGCCGCTGCCTGAAGGCCGTCGAAGGCGTTGTGCACGCCGATGGTGACCAGCGAGAGCACCGCGAGCCAGCGAGGGGGGAGCCACACCAGCGCCGCCAGCAGCACCATCGACCAGCCCAGCGCCCAGATGACCATCAGCAGCGGGGGGCTGAACGAGAAGCTCCACGCGAAGTTGATGACGGTCAGCTCGGCGAACACCAGCCACAGGCCGCGCGTCAGCAAGAAGCGTGAGAGTTCAGGTCGCGACCGTTGGCCGAGGTAGGCGGCTGTTCCCGCGAGGAACATGAACCCGGGCGCGCAGAAGTGCGTCACCCAGCGAGTCAGGAAGTAGGGAATGGTCGTCTTCTCGAGGTCGGTGACGTTGAACGCCTTGAGACCCAGGAAGTCACGCGCGTGATCGAGCGCCATCACCACCATGATGAGCCCGCGTACGGCGTCGATCGAGCTGAGGCGCGATGGCTTCAGGCGAACGCCCCTTCGCGCCATGCGACGAGCCTTCGCTGGATCTCGTCTCGCGCGATGCGAAATCGGTTGAGCAGCTCTTCTCGTGGCAGTGGCTGCTCAGACGCTGGGTCGGGAATCGGCCAGTGTAGACGTCGAGCCTTGCCCAGAAAGAGCGGGCACACCTCTTCGGCGCACAGCGTGATCACCGTGTCGATGCTCTCGGGCCGAATGCCGTCGACCGCTTTGCTCTCGTGCTTCGTCAGGTCGATGCCCACTTCCTGCATCACTTCGATCGCATACGGGTTGACCCGGCTGGGCTGACTTCCGGCGCTCTGCACACGCACCTGGTCACCGAAGAGACATCGCGCCCAGCCCTCCGCCATCTGACTGCGGGCTGAGTTCGCGACACAAAGGATGAGGAGACCTCTCGGAGTGTGCATGCTAATCGTCGTCTTACGATGAAGCGGCGTGCAGCGGAAGCGGAGTGTCCCCCTGCCGACGTTCGGCCCGATCTCCGACCGGTGGAGGGTGATGAGGCCGACGACGAGCTGGCTGAGCTCACCAAGGCGATCGGCCACCCGGCGAGGGTGAAGATTCTCCGCCTGCTCTCCGCCCGGAACTCATGCGTCTGTGGGGAACTGGTCGACGAACTCCCACTCGCGCAGTCGACGGTCTCGCAGCACCTCAAGGTACTCAAAGACGCCGGGCTCATTCGCGGCACGATCTCAGGCCCCCGAACTTGTTACTGCCTCGAGCCACGCGCCGTGCGTCGCCTGAAGGCGCTCATCGGAGCACTCTAGTAATCGTGGAAGTACGATGAAAAAACTTTCGTTCCTCGACCGCTATCTGACCTTGTGGATCTTCCTCGCGATGGGGCTGGGCGTCTTGCTCTCTGTCAATGCCCCGGGCTTCGCGACGGCGCTGCAGTCGATGAGCCTCGGCACGACCTCGATACCGATAGCGCTGGGACTCATCGTGATGATGTACCCGCCGCTGGCAAAGGTCCGCTACGAGGAGCTGCCGCGCGTCTTCAAGAATCGACGCGTCTTACTGCTGTCGCTCGTCCAGAACTGGATCGTCGGGCCCCTGCTGATGTTCGGGCTCGCCGTGGTCTTCCTTCGCGACAAGCCCGAATACATGCTCGGCCTGATTCTCATCGGCCTCGCCCGCTGCATCGCGATGGTGCTGGTGTGGAACGAACTCGCGAAGGGCGATGCTGAATACTGCGCGGGCCTGGTCGCCTTCAACTCGATCTTTCAGGTGCTCTTCTTTCCGATCTACGCGTGGCTCTTCGCCGAGGCACTGCCCCACTGGTTGGGCATTCAGGGCGCAGTCATCGACATCTCGATGGTGGAGATCGGCAAATCTGTCGCGCTGTATCTCGGCGTACCGTTCGTCGCCGGCTTCCTCACGCGACGGGTGCTGCGCGGAGCGAAGGGCGACGACTGGTACAGTCAGCGCTTCTTGCCGAAGGTGGGTCCCCTGACATTGGTGGCGCTGCTCTTCACCATCGTCGTCATGTTCTCGCTTAAGGGAGAGATGATCTTGCAGCTGCCTTTCGACGTTCTGCGCATCGCGCTGCCGCTGTTCATCTACTTCGTGGTGATGTTTCTGGTGTCGTTCGCGATGTCGAAGAAGGTCGGAGCGACGTACGAGCAGACGGCCACGCTCTCCTTCACGGCCGCGTCCAACAACTTCGAGCTCGCGATCGCCGTCGCCGTCGCCACCTTCGGTATCGGGAGTGGCCAGGCCTTCGCTGCAGTGATCGGCCCACTCGTCGAAGTGCCAGTCTTGATCGGCCTCGTATCAGTGGCTGCCTGGCTGCAGAAGCGGGTCTTCCCTTCTGAGTCCGTCACTGCTCCTTGAGCGTGATGAACCTCGATCGCGCGCGGTCTTCCACCTCTGCAGGCTCCGGGTCTCCGAAGCGCGATCGGAGATTTCGGGCAGGTGCCCACCGACTGACTGCGCTGCTGAGAACTGAGCCGCCTGCCTGCTTCGCCTGAACCCGGTTGTTTGGCCGACTGTTCACTGAAGAGCGCGGGGGCGTACCTCCCTTCCTGCCGCACTCGATTGCGTGCTGCGGCGTTCTGTCGCAAGCGAAAGGAACGAATCGTGAGGAACGAGAAGGTCGTACTCGAAGTGAACAACCCCCACTTCATCTTGAAGCCCACGCCGATGTCGATGGAGGCGCCGCTGCGAGGTGAAGAGGACATCGAAACGCACCGCCGTCTTTACTGCGGCCACTACAGCAATTGTCTCGACGTCTCCGTGCGTGAAGCCTGGCCTGGGTTCACGTGCATGCACTGCCCGCTGCGCGACCTCGCCAGCCACGGCCCCGGAAGCGAACCGTTCGCGCGCGGAAGGGGAAACTCAGCGAACGAATGAAGTGACGGCATCGTCCTTGCTCTCTCCTTTCTTTCAAGGAGGCCGGCATGGCCACGACAGCCCAGATGTCCTCGTCTCAGCGGAGAAGCCCCGCGGGGTCCTTGTTTTCGATGTTGATCGCCGCGGGCGTCGCGTTGCTCGCCGTCGGGTGGACGGTGAGCACGTACAACCAACTGGTGCGCGCTGATCAAGAAGTGCGCGCGCGCTGGTCGCAGGTGCAGGCCGTCTATCAACGCCGCGCCGAGCTGGTGCCCAACCTGGTCGAGGCTGCCCGCACCGCACCCGCTTTCGAAGCAGAGCCTTTCACCGAGCTGGCCCAGGCCCGCGCGCAGGTCGCGTCGCTCTCGACCCCGCAGCTGCAGAACGCGCTGCGCGACCTCCCTGCCTTCCAACGTTTTGAGACCTCGCAACAGGCCCTCACCGATTCGCTGCAGCGGTTGTTGGTGCAGGCGGGGTCCAGTCGTGATCTGCAATCGGCCGCGAGCTTCCGTGAACTCCAGGCGCAGCTCGAAGGCACCGAGAACCGCGTCGCCATCGAGCGGCAACGCTTCAACGAAGCGTCGCGTCAGTTCAACCTGCTGCGAAACGCGCTCCCCACCCTGTTGATCGCGCGTGGGTTCGGAGAACGATTCGACGAGAAGCCCGCCTTCGCCGCTTCGCCTGCTCCGGCCCGCCAGCCCTCGGTGCGCTTCTAATGCTCGCCCTCGCGCTGACAGGCCTGCTCTTCGCCGCGCCCGCAGCGCCTTCTCCGACGCGCTGGCTGACGGACGACGCGCAGGTGATCTCTGCGAAGGTGCGCCCTTCGCTCGAGCGCCGGCTGCAGAACCACGAACACGCCACGGGCAACGAAGTGCTGGTGTGGATAGGCAAGAACACCGGCGGCGAGCCCATCGAAGCGTTCACCCATCGCACCTTCCAGCTGTGGAAGCCGGGGCGCCCGCGACTCGAGAACGGCGTGGTGCTCTTCATCTTCACTGACGATCACCACGTTCGCATGGAGGTGGGGTCGAACCTCCAGCACGTCCTGACGCCCGAGGTGCGGCGGCAGATCATCGACGAGCGCATCGTGCCCATGCTCAAGGCAGGCGAGCCCGACGTCGCGGTCTCCAGTGCCATCGACGTGTTGTTCACCAGGCTCATGGGCGCGCCGCTCGCTGCGCCGCCCAAAGTCGATGAGGTCTCGCGGACTCAGGTGATCACCCTCGCGCTGATGGTCATCGGCTTCACCGCGTTGCTCTTGATCGCCCGGCCCGAGCTGCCGAGAAGCCTGGTGCTCTTCTTGCGCCGACGAGGGCGCGCGCTCGCTGAGTAGCGAATGGTTCTCACCCTACTTCTGGCGATTGCCCACGCGTGACGGTGCACCGATTCTTCTCTCGAGAGCGCGTCACGGGGGATCGCCGATGAACTTCGAGCAGATGTCGAAAGAGGAATTGGTCGAGCGGCTCAAGCAGCTCGAAGGCTCCAACAACAGCAGCGACGTTCAACCCGAGCATAAACCAGAGTCCGCGCAGCAGCGCCTGCTCGCCTCTCTGCAGGTGCACGAGGTCGAGCTCGAGCTGCAGAACCGTGGCCTGCGAGAAATGCAGCGCACGCTCGAAGACTCACGGGCCCGGTACGCCGAGCTCTTCGACTCAGCGCCCTTGCCTTGTTTCACCTTCGACGAGAACGGCTGTGTGCTCGAGGTGAACCTGGCGGGCGCCGCGATGGTCGGCGGCGATCGCAGCACGCTCATCGGAGCGCCCTTCGCTTCGCTCGTGCACCTCGACGAGAGCAGCGGCTTCTGGTCGCACCTGCGCGCGTGCGCCGAGTCGCGTTCACCGGGCAAAGACGAACTCTCGCTCGCGACGGCTGAAGGTACGCGCGTCACGCTCCAGGCCCTGAGCACGCCGGTGCTCAGCTCGGCCGGTCGCGTGGTCGCCTTTCGCACCGCCTTCACCGACATCACCGCGCACCGCCAGGCGGAGAGCGAGGAGCGTGAAGCCCGCAACGCCGAAGAGCAACTGCGCGCCCGACTCGAAGCCGTCGACGGCGCCGCGCTGCGCGTCACGCACGCCCTCGCCACGCCGCACGAGCCGACCGAAGCGGTGCTGCAGACCATCACCGAGCAGGCGACCTTGTTGACCCGCGCTGACTACGGCGCGCTGGCTCTGGGCGATCGGCGCATCGTGGTCCCTCCTTGCCCTGGCCTCGAAGGGTTGCTCTCGCTGGCGGGGGATCTCGAAGGCCGGCGCCAGCTCGCTGGCTTGCCGTTCATCGACCCACCGCTGGCCAGCCTGCTCGGCGTGCCGATCTACTTCGGTGAAGCGCGCCTCGGCACCCTCTACGTCGCCAACAAGCGTGGGCCCGGTGGCTTCACCGAAGACGATCAACATTGCCTCGAGATGCTGGCGGAGCGCGTCTGTCACGCCATTGAGCTCGCGCGTCTCAACGATGAGCAGCGCCGAGACCGGGAGCGGCTGCAGCTGCTGTCCGATACGAGCCGCGCGCTGGCCAGCACGCTCGACCCCGGCGAGACGCTGTTGCGCGTGGCGCGCATCGCCGTGCCGCAGCTGGCCGATTGGGTGGTGGTCCATCACTGGGACGGCGAGCGGCTGCGCTTCGCGTCGGCGGCGCACCGGGACCCTGAAGGCGAACAACAGCTCCACCAATTTCACGCGAAGTTCGAGCCGGTGCTGCACGGGCTCACGGGCCTGCTCGCGCAGGTGGCGAACACGCGCGCGCCGGTGCTGCTGACTGAATCGAAGCGCCTGCACCCGGTGGAAGGCGCGAGCGACGAGCCCTTCGAAGAACCGCTCGCGGGGCTGGAAGTGGGCTCGTGCCTGGGGGTGCCGGTGGTGATCGGCCATCGGCTGATGGGCACCATCTTCTTTCAGTTCGGCACGTCGAGCCGCAAGTACGACGCCCGCGACGTGTCGCTGGCGCAAGAACTCGCCTTCCGCACCGCGCTCGCGCTCGACAACGCGCGGCTCTACCAGGAGGCCCAGGCCGCGGTGCGCTCGCGCGACAACGTGATGGCCATCGTCTCGCACGACCTGCGCAACCCGCTCAACGCCATCGCGCTCAACCTGAGCCTGCTCACGCGCCCGTTCAACGACGAACGAGATGGCGTCGATCGCCGCAAGGGCCGCAGCCAGCTCGAGTCCATCAAGCGCTCGGTGCAGCGCGTCGGCCGCATGGTGGAAGACCTGCTCGCCGCGTCGACCATTCAGGCCGGCCACTTCTCGGTGCGCGCGTGCCCTGAGTCACTCGAGGTGCTGCAAGGTGACCTGGTGCAGACCCTCGAGCCGATGGCCGCTGAGCAGGGCAACACCCTGGTGACCGAGTTTCCGCCCGAGCTCCCCGCGGTCATGTGCGATCGCGACCGCGTGCTGCAGGTGTTCGGCAACCTGTGTGGCAACGCCATGCACGTCACGCCGCGCGGAGGCTCGATTCGGGTCACCGCCATGAGAGATGGCGCCTTCATCTGTTTCCGGGTCTCCGATACCGGGCCCGGCATACCGGCGGCGCAGCTGGCGTCGGTGTTCGATCGCTACTGGCAGGCGGCCCCGGGCAGCTCGTCGGGCGCGGGCCTGGGCCTGTTCATCGTCAAGGGCATCATCGAGGCGCACGGCGGGAAGGTGTGGGCCGACAGCCCCGCCAACGAAGGCGCCAGCTTCTTCTTCACGCTTCCAGTTGCGCCCTGACGGCCGGCTTCGGCTGAGGCCGCGGCGGCAACCCAAAGAGCAGGGCCCAGCGCCGCGCGAGCCTGAGTGTCTCGCAGAAGTACTCTTGCGCCCGGCCCTCCGGCTGCTCGACGGACACGACCCACTGCCCTCTGACCTCGGTGATGATGGTGTTTCGCATCGGTTTTTGGTCCTCGCGTTGTGCGCAGGCCGCACGATGCAAGCGCTTCACCGCGTTCTTCCGCTCGGGAGGAACCCGTTTCCTGCTCGGTCGACGCAAGGCTTTTTGCGGGAGCAGCAGCGCTTGCAGAGCTGCCCGTGGCCTCACCGTTCGTGCGGGCGCGTGGCACCCGCAGTGCAACTCCTCTCTGCGCGGGTTGGGGGAGCGGAGCTCATGGACATCTTGATGGTGGTCGCGCAGCACGACTTTCGTGACGAAGAATTCATCGAGCCGCGGCACGCGCTCGAGGCCGCGGGACACCGGGTGGTGATCTGCAGCAAGGAAACGGGTGCCTGCACCGGCGTGAAGGGCTCGACCATCATCGCGTCGGTCGCCCTCGTCGACGTGCGCGTCGATCGTTTCGATGGCGCCGTGTTCGTAGGCGGGGAAGGCGCGCGCTCTCTGTTCGACGATGCCGCTGCGCATCGCATCGCGGTCGAGCTGAGCCGCGCCGGCAAAGTGCTGGGCGCGATCTGCATCGCTCCGGTCATCCTGGCGCGCGCCGGCGTGCTGGTCGGCCGAAGGGCCACCGCCTCGACCTCGGAGCTCGAATCACTCAGCGCGCGGCACGCCCTGGCCCGTCACCAGCCGGTCGTCATCGACGGCAAGCTCGTCACGGCCAGCGGGCCCAGCTCAGCCAGCGCGTTCGGCGCGGCGTTGGTGCAGGTGCTCATGCTGCAGCGGGGCCGCCCAGAGCCCATCAGCTCTCAGCCGCACCACTGACGTCAGGATCTCCCCCTGCGAAGGCGGGGAGAGGTCGGCCAGAGGCCGGGTGAGGGGCGTCACTGCCGCACGAGTGACACCGACTCGCGACGCGTCACTTCCTTGAGCAACTTGCCGGTGCGCGCAGCCGACGGCTCGCACTGCGCGATGTCGGACAGGCTGATCACCCCCAGCAACGAGCCATCGCTCGCCTTCACCAGCGCGCGCGCCTTCTTCTCCCGCGCCATGCGCTGCTCGAGCTCGTGCAGATCGTCATCCGGCGCACACGAGAGGAACGGCCCGCGGCTCATCACCTCGCTCACCGCCGTCGAGTACTCGAGCTGCTCTGCAATCACCCGCACCGCGAGGTCGCGATCGGTGACGACGCCGACCACGTTGCGTTGCTCGTCCAACACCGGCACGAAGCCGAGCTGCTCGTCGCGCATGAGCTGCGCACACTCGGCGACCGTGCTGTCCTCGTCGCACTTGAAAACCAGCGTCAACATGACGTCTTCACATTTCATGGCCGTCTCCCAGGGTCAGGTTCGCCGGCAAGCCGTGCAAGGCACACGCCCCCCCGCTGGAGCGTGCCCGTCACGTGCCCGGGTCGTCCCTGGCGATGGACGCCACCCGATAGATGGCCTGGGCCAGGCGCGAGGCGTCGACGGGTTTTTGAAGAAAGAGGGCGTTGCCGAGCTGCGCGACCCGGCCTCTCATCTCCGAGCCACCTTCACCCGTCACCACGAAGATGGGCGCGTTCAGCCCGCGGGCGCGCGCGCGCTCCAGCCCATCGAGCCCAGAGCGCCCGGGCATGTTGAGGTCGGCGATGATCACATCGGCCGCTCGGGGACCCGCCAGTTCGAAGAAGTCGAGCAGCTCGGCGCCGTCTTCGAAGGACAACACCTCGAAGCCTTCGGCGATGAGCGCCAGCTCCAACGCCCAGCGCTGCTCATCATCATCTTCCGCGATGGCTACCCGGAGGCGGCGTGGCTCGATGGCCGGCCCGTCTTCACGCATCGTTGCGAGCGTTGCACTGGGCATGCCCTTGCGCAGAAGCAGGGAACGCGAGGGGAGCGGACCGAAACGGCGCGGCGAGGTGACGCGGCTTGCGCTCAGCGCTGCAACGCTTGCTCGCCCTCGAGCTGCGTGAGCTCGAGGTAGCCGCGAGGGCAGAGGCTGGTGGCGAGCGTCACGTCGTTCAGGTCGAGGTGCTCACGCCACGAAGCCGCTTCGCGGTGCGCAGCGTCGAGCCAGAAGGCGTCGAGCTCGGTGCCCAGCATCGTGGCGGGGCTGAGCGCCTCCACCAGCAAGGCCGACGCGTGCGGCAGTTCGTGCGTCGAGAGCCGCTCGAGCGCATGGAGCCCAAGGGCCAGACCGAGCTCCCGAAAGGCCAGGCGGCACACCGCGGGGCGGCTCAGCCCGTTCTGCTGGGCATGGTGCGCCAACCCCTCGAGCGCGGACGAGAGCAGGGTGGGCAGCAGCGTGGGTTCGAAGCGCGTGCCCGCTTCGTGCAACTGTTGAAGGCGAAGTGCATCGGTGAGCATGCGGCCCAGCTCGAGCGCATCGGCGGACGGCGTGGGCTGCGCGAGCGCCTCGAAGCCCGCGCGTTCTTCGGTCAGAGAAGGGCCCTCGGAGGTCGAATGCAGCGCGGCGGCGGTGGACTGAAGCTGGGCGCAGGTGATGAGCCCATCGAGGGCGTCGCGCTGACCCATCGAGGCGACCTGCGGCCGGGACAGGTCGATGCTCATCTTCCACACCAGTTGCCGGTCGCCGCCCGGGCCCGGCTGCACGCTGAACGCGGCCCAGGCCACCGCCGCCAGCTCGCGCGCCCAGAGGTTGTAGCGGGGGTGTCGGGTGTACCGGGCGAGTTGATCGAGGGCGTGCATCCACCGCGTCAGGAAGTGGAGGTACTGGCCATCGCGCTCCCACTCGAGCAACTCATCGGGCGCGTCGTCCCACTTCCGCTCGGGCAGCGGCTTGCCGATGCGCAGCCCGCCCCAGGTGGGGTGTGCGTTCGCGCCGCGCTCCGACAGGCCGCTCAACCAGCCTTCCCGCCAGTCGTCGTCGCGATGGCGCCCCAGCGTGAAGTGCACCGCGCTCACCAGCCGCGTGGCGAGCTCGAGGTACTGGCCGTCACCGGCTTGGCGCTCGAGGGAGAGCAGGGTGCACAAGGCCATCGCGTCAGTGAAGAGGTAACGCTGGTCTGCTCTGCCGGAATGCAGGCCCGTGCGCCGAGCCCAACGTTGCATCAACTGCGCGGCGCGCTGCGTGCGGAGCTCGAGACCGGGGTGGTGAACACCGGACACATTCATGGGAGAGCGCTCGTGCATCGTGCGCGCCACGGGTCGTGGCCGAAGGAGGAGCTGAAGACCCCGGTGTGTTTCTTCCAGGTCAGGGGCATGTGACGTGCAGCGTTCGGGCAGGATGGAAACTCTTCAAGCCAACGATGGTCTCGAGAAGCTCATTCGAGAAGTGCACGAGCCCATCGATGGCATCGAGACCGCCGACGTGAGCGGCTTTCTCGAGCGGGTCGGCGACGCGAAGGTGGTGCTGCTCGGCGGGGCCACGCACGGGACGTCGGAGTTCTATCGTTGGCGCGCACGACTCACGCGTGAGCTGGTCAAGCACCACGGCTTCACCATCATCGCTGCCGAAGCCGACTGGCCCGACGCCGCGCGCGTCGATCGCTACGTGCGCCACCTGCCGAAAGATGCGCGCACGTGGAAGGCCTTCGAGCGCTTCCCGCAGTGGTTGTGGCGCAACTACGAGACCGTCGACCTGGTCGAGTGGCTGCGCGCGCACAACGCAGAAGTGCGCAGCCCTTCGCAGCGCACCGGCTTCTTCGGGCTCGATCTCTACAGCCTGTTCAGCTCGGCCTCGGAGGTCATCGACGCGCTGGGCAAGCTCGACCCCGCGGCCGCCGAGCTCGCGCGCACGCGCTACAGCCTGCTCACGCAGTGGCACTTCGACCCCGCCGCCTGGGGTCACGCGCCGCTCAACCCGCAGTACGAAGCGGCCGAGGGCGCGGTGGTCAAGCAGCTCGAAGAGCTGCTCGAGCGCCGCATCGAATACGGCCGCCACGATCGCGATCGCTACTTCGACGCCGTCAGCAACGCGCGCGTGGTGGCCAACGCCGGGCGCTACTACCGCATGATGTATTACGGCTCGGTCGAGTCGTGGAACCTGCGCGAGCAGCACATGTTCGACACGCTGCAGGCGTTGCTGCACGCCGGTGGTTCGCAGTCGCGCGCCGTCGTGTGGGCGCACAACTCTCACGTGGGTGACGCTGCGGCCACCGAGCACGTCGAGCGCGGCGAGCTCAACCTGGGCCACCTGTGCCGGCGGCACTACGGCGCGCGCGCCTACAGCGTGGGCTTCGGCACCCACAGCGGCACCGTGCTCGCTGCGAAGGCGTGGGGCGAGGAGGCCGAGAAGATGCGCATCAAACCGGCCCAGTCGGGCAGCTACGAGGCGTTGTTCCACGCGACGGGCACGAAGGCGTTCATGTTGCCGCTTCGTTCACCGGGGCGCGTGGCGCTTCGAGAAGAGCTCACGCCCCGTCGCCTCGAGCGCGCCATCGGCGTGGTGTACCGGCCCGCGGCCGAGCCCATGAGCCAGTACTTCGAGGCGAGCCTCGCCCGGCAGTTCGATGAACTCGTGTGGTTCGATGAGACGAAGGCGCTCAGCCCGCTCTTGAATCAGCCGGCCTACGACCAGGTGCCCGACACCTGGCCCTTCGGAACCTGAAGTCGCCCGCGGGCTTTGAAAATGAAGAACGCGTCGCGATGCCCCCCCGGGTCATCGCGACGCGTCTTCACTTCAACTCAAGGAAACGTCTTCAGACCCAGTCGGGCAGCGCGAACACCGGGTCGAGCCAGTGCGTGAACCACGCAGCGCTCACGGTGGTGACGCGATCGAGCGCCTCACCCTCGAGGAACGAACCACCCGCTGACGGCACCACGTCGAGCCGGCGGTGCGGCGAGAGCCCACACGCGGCGCGATTGGCGGCCAGCTCGTGGGGGTCGTTGCCATTGACGATGAACAATGAAGGCACCCGGGTGAGCAGCAACGAGGCGCCCGCGTAATCGGGCCGGCCGCCGCGTGAGACGAGCGCGAGCACCCGGGTGGGCTCGATGGCCGTGGCCACCAGGGCCGCCGCTGAGCCGTTGCCCACGCCGAAGTAGCCCAGCGGCAAGGCGTCGGCGCCGCCCGTGGTGCCCAGCCACCGCGCCGCGCACAGGAGCCTGTCGGCGAGCAGGGGAATGTCGCAGTGCGCGCCTTCACGCACTTCGTCCTCTTCCTCCGTCAGGAGATCGATGAGCAGGGTGGTGAAGCCGGCCCGCGCCAGGCTGCCCGCCACGAAACGTTCGCGCCGCGAGAGCCGGCTGATGCCGCTGGGCTGCGCGATGATCACCGCCGCGCGCGGCTTGGGGGGCACGTACAGCAGGCCCCCTAAGGTGCAGCGCGAGGCGGGCACCTCGACGGACCGATCGTCGATGTGGCGCTGGTGATTCTTGAGGGCTCGGGGCTGCTCGACGCTCCAGGTATTCACGGGAGAGCACCCATCGCCGCCGAAGAGTCGTGGCTGAAGCGGGGGCTCGCGTCGCAAGCCGAAGGCAGCGCCGCCACCAGGCGCAGCACCTTCTCGCACAACGACGGGGCGACGAAGGGCTTGGCCACGAAGCCGTTGGCGCCCGCTTCGATCGCCTCGACCACGCGCGCGGTGGTCACGTGCCCGGTGAGCACCAGCACCGGCGTCTCGTTGCGCTCGGGGCTGTGACGAATGGCGCGCAGCAGGTCGATGCCGCTGGCGCGCGGCATGTACCAGTCGGTGATCACCACGTCGTAGGGCGTGCGCTGAAAGAGCTCGAGCGCAGCGGCGCCGTCACCGGCTTCGTCGACGTTGGGAAAGCCCAGCTCATGCAGCAGCTCGCAGATGATGTTCCGCATCGAGACGCTGTCGTCGACGACGAGGAGGCGGGTATTGGTTCGGTTCATGTTTCGTTTGTCCTCGATGATGGGTTGACGCGATTTCAAGAAAGGAAGTTCTTCCGCGGGCGGGAACGGTTGGGCTCGGGCGAAGGTTTGCCGATGAAGATGCGCAAGACCTCTTCGAGGCTCTGAAAACCAAACGGCCGCGGAAGGAAGGCGCTGACGCCGGCCTCCGATGCTTCGGCGACGACCTCTGCCGTGACGGGGGTCGCAATGACGACCGGAGTTCCGGCCGTGCGAGGCGTGTTCCGGATCAGCTGCAGCAGCTCGCGGCCGCCCAGGCCCGTCATCTTCCAGTTGGTGATGACCAGGTCGTAGTGCTGCTCAGAGAGCAGCTCGATCGCCCGAGGGTACTGCGCGGCTTCGTCGATCACCCGGCACCCCAGCGCGCGCAAAGCGTGATGCGTTGCCACCCGGGACAAAGGAACATCGTCGACCACGAGAAACCTCGCGTCTCTTCGATTCATGTTGGTGCTCCAAAGTTGAAAGCGGGCCCCCACCACACCCGCATTCTCAAAGTAGAGATCTGCGGCTGCTTTAGGAATCTCCAACTGCACGTAAGGGTTCGCCCGTACCCCACAGTGAGAGCTGATCAGTCACGGGGTCGGCGGCCGGCGATTCAGGGCCTGGCTCGACCTTTCGAGACGCGTTTCCCCGGTGCGTTTCGACGGTGCGCGCGCTGATGGAGAGCCGCGTGGCGATGGCCTTATTGGTGAGCCCGTCGCTCCCCAGTTGCAGGATCTCGCGTTCCCGCTCGGTGAGCACTTCCAGCCGGTGCGTACCGTCGACGGCAGCGGGGTCAGCGCTCCACGCGCTGCCGACGAAGTGCGTGAGCTCGACGATGTTCGAGGTGCCCGTCTTGCGCATGGCGTTGCGGCGGTGCACCTCGACGGTGCGAAAGCTGATGGTGAGGTGATCAGCGATGTCCTTGTTGCTCAGGCCGCTGGTGGCGAGCATCACCACCTCGAGCTCGCGCTGCGTGAGTCGGCCCAGCCGTTCTCTGGCTGCGTTCACGTGCGCCTTCGCGCGTTCACCGGCCGCGAGCACCGCGTGAATGCGCCGCTTGAGCTCGTCGACGTCGACCGGCTTGACCAACACGTCGACCGCGCCCGACTTCATCAAGGCGATGGCCAGCTCGATCTGCTCGTGGCCAATCAGGAAGACCAGCGGCACGCGCAGGCCGCGGCGCGTCAGCTCGGCCTGAAACTGGTGGCAGGTCATGTCGGGGAGATTGGCGTCGACCACCAGGCAGGGCGGCCCGGGAGGGCCCACCGCCGAGAAGAACGCCTTGGCCGAATCGACACCGAGGATCCCCAGCCCACTGCCCCCCAGCGCCTGCGCCGCCCAGCCACGGGCGACCCCATCCTGATCGATCAAGACCACTGTCGCGTTCAACGAAGCCCCCCCTGCAGCCGCTGCCCTTCAGCGTCACCTAATCTCTCGCAGCCGAACGCCAATCGCATCCTGTGAAGCAGGGAGACCTCGCCCCGAAATGAAGGCGTCCGCTTTCAGTCACGTGGTTCAGCAAAGACAGTGACTGGTGACGCACGTCACCGAGCGTCAGCCCACAAAGTCTTCACAAGCACCTGAAATGGCGCGGTCGGAGCGCACAACTGCCCCGCCTGGGGAGGCCATCGGGTGCAGTTGGGTACGAAATCCACTCTCAGCGGTCGGCGCATGATTCTCGACGCGCCATAACTCTCGCTGGTTTGGGTCCCCAACTTCGGGGACACCGGGGTCCGGCTCCGGGGGGGATGGAGCCGTTTTGCCCCGTGCCTATTCGAGGGTCGTGATTCCGGTGCGAATGGCGAACTTGGTCAGCTCTGCCACGGAACGCAGCTCGAGCTTCGCCATGATCTGCTTGCGGTGCGTCTCGATGGTCGAGACGGCGAGGTCCAACTTGGCGGCGATCTCCTTCGAGGTCATGCCTTCGGCGAGCAGCTGCAGCACTTCACGCTCGCGCGGGCTCAGCTCGCTGCGCGGATCTCGCTGGGTGGCCTTGGGGCCCACCACGAACGCGTCGAGCACGGCGCTGGCCACGGTGGGGCTGACGTATTTCTCGTCATGCGACACCGCGCGGATCGCCCTGATCAGCTCTTCCGACGCCGAGCTCTTCACCAGGTACGCCCAGGCGCCGGCCTCGAACATCGCGTGCACGTAGCGGCGATCGGCGTTCATCGAGAGCGCCACCACGCGGGTGCGGGGGTGGTGCGTGGTCACCTGGCGGGTGGCCTCGATGCCGTTCAAGCCCGGCATTCCGATGTCCATCACCACGACGTCGGGGTGCAACGTCGAGCACAGCTCGAGCGCGGTGCGGCCGTCAGCGGCTTCCCCGCTCACGTGGAGATCGCTCTCGCGCTCCAACACTGCACGGAGGCCGTCACGCATCATCTGGTGGTCATCGACAAGGAGGATGTTCATTTCACTTCTCCTGCTGCGGGTTGTACTGATCTGCGGTTATTCAACGGAATCTGAAGGGTGATGCGGGTGCCGCGTTCGGGGCTGGAGGCGGCTTCGAACGTGCCCCCCAGCCGGGTGATCTGCTCTCGCACGCTGAAGAGCCCGAAGCCCTTGGCGGCCTCGTCGCGCTTGAAGCGGTTGGGGTCGAAGCCGGTGCCCTGGTCTTCCACCACCACCTGCAGCGTGCCGTCGACGCGGTGTATCGAGACCGACGCCTTCGAGGTCTTCGCGTGCTTGACCACGTTGGTGAGCAGCTCGCGCACCGCGCGGAAGAGCAGGGCGGCGGTCTCGTCTTCGAGCTTCCCGAAGGGCACGTCGGCTTCCACGTCGACGCGCAGGCTGTGCTGCGCCTCGAGCTGCTCGCCCAGCCACCCCACGGCCGCGGGCAGGCCCAGGTCGTAGAGCACCGGCGGGCTCAACTCGAAGGTGAGCTCGCGGGTGTCGGTCAACGCGACGCCGATGAGCTTGATGCCCTCGGCGAGATCCTTGGCGGCCCCACCGGTCTCGAGCCTGCTCTGCGCGGCCTTCAGGCGAATCTGCGCCAGCGCCAGCGTCTGGCCGATGTTGTCGTGCAGGTCGGCGGCGAGCTTGCGGCGGCTGCGCTCTTCCACCAGCGCGGCGTCGAAGGCCATTTCCTGCAGGTTCTTCTTGTACGCGCTGATGCGCGCTTCGGCTTCGTGGCGCGCCGTGACGTCGGAAACGAAGGCGACCACCAGCGGGCCCTGCTCGCCTTCCATCACGCTCAGGCCCACCTCGGCGGGGAAAAGGGTGCCGTCTTTGCGGCGGCCGCGCACCTCGCGGTTGCCGCTCATCACGCTGGGCGAGGGTGACGAGAAGGTGTCGCGACTTCCATCGTCGCGGCGCTCTTCGGGCACCAGGCGTTCGATCGACAGGCCGGTCAGCTCGCTCAAGGGGTAGGCGAACGTGCGGGCCGCCATCTCGTTGGCGTAGGTGATGAGCCCGTTGCCATTGGCGATGAGAATGGCCTCAGACGCGGCGCCCAGCATCTCGCGCAGCGCGCGTTCACTGCGGCGAACGGCGGCGTCGCTGCGCATCTGCTCGGTGAGATCTTCGAAGGCCAGCAACATCCACGGGGCCTGGCCGGTGCGCAGCAGCGGCCGCCCTGAGACGAGCATCGAGCGCCCGGCGAAGCGGCTGGGGGTGTCTTCGAGGCGCGCGTCTTCGGAGGCCGGGTTGGCTGCCAGTCGATCGAGCGCGGCGATCAACACCGGCGGCACCCAGCGCGGCTTGCCGAGCTGCTCGAACGACTTGCCCTCGAGCTCTTCGCGGCTGACCTGGAACTTCCGGTAGAACGAACGGTTCGCCGAGCGCACCTTGCGGTTCTCATCGAGCACCAGCAGCGGGTCGCGCACGGTGTCGACGATGCCTTCGGCGTAGTCGAGCGCTTCGGTGAGCATCGCCTTGCCCCGCTGAATCGCGTCGACGTCGACGATGGTGACCACCGTGCCGTCGACCTTGCGATCCGTCGTGAGGTACGGCCGCACGCTCAGCTGGTACCAGTGGCCGCCCTCGTCCATCACGGTGCGCTCGCGCGGCGTGAGCTGCTCGAGCACGTCGTTGACCAGGGCCAGGAGATCGGGCGCGCGCAGGTTCGACTTGATCTCGCTGATGGGCCGGCCGACGTCGGTCGCGATGAGGTTGAGCAGTCGCGCGGCGGCGGGCGTGAAGCGGCGCACGCGCGAGTCGCGGCTGAGGATGAGGATGGCGATGCCCACGCTGTTGAGCACGTTGGTGAGCTCGTCGTTGCTGCACATCACCTCGAGGCCTCCGGCTGACGCGCCTGCGAACGAAGGCCCTGCCCGATCTGGCTTCGAAGAAACCTCATCCATCTGTTCGAACCCCCGCTCGACGCGCTCGACACGCGTCGTGACTGCAATCACTTCCCACGCTGTTGCGCGCCTGTCCACGGCCAGCGCGCTGACTTCTGAGTCATCTGCTTCGTTACCGATTGGGGACACGCTTCCAGTGAGCCCCACAGCCATTTTCGTGCCGACTGCGTTCCCGGCGGACCACGCAAACCAAACGCGCAGAACTTTCGCGGCGCGCACGAATCGCCCGCTCGGAGCGGCCCGTGGAACGCAGATTGCTCACGTGGCCCGACTCACCAACCGGGGGCACCACATGCGATGCGCCTACTGGGAAGGGGTGCGGGTTCACTGATGCACATCATGCGCGTCTGATCAGAAATACGGGCTGTGACCGGCCTCGGTGTCGGTCGTCAGTTTGCGCTTCCCTGTTTATCGAGTCGTTTCTCCCTAACTTCGAGGAGTCTGGATGATGAAGGTCGAACAGCTCATGTCGCGCCCCGCCTTGACCTGCGGTGTGCACGACCCCACCACCCGCGCCGTTCAACTGATGTGGGACGCCGATATCGGGTGCGTCATCGTGCTCGATGCCGATGAGCGGATCGCCGGGGTGATTACGGATCGCGATGTCTGCATGGCGGCGTTTCTGCGCGGCGTGCCGTTGAGCGAGATCGCGGTCGGCGAGGTGATGACGCGGAACGTGGTGACCGTCAGACCCGAAGATCGGCTCGGCCTGGCGGAGGCGTTGATGCGCAGCAAACGCGTGCGCCGGTTGCCGGTGGTCGACGCGAAGGAGCGGGTGGTGGGGTTGCTCTCGCTCAACGACGTCGCGCGCGTCGCGCAGCTGCAGCGCGGGCGAAGGGCGCCGGACGTCGCGGGGGAAGAGGTGATCGCGACGTTGGGTGCGATCTGCGAGCCACGCACCGTGCCCCTTGAGCTGAGTCGAGGGGCTGGCCTTGGTGTTGTGGGAGCGACCTGACCGTTCCTCCTGAGAGGGTTGGCCGAAATGGGAATTGCGAACCCCACCGTTCCCCCCGAGCGAAGTCGAGGGGTCACCTGCCGCGCGGCGCAGAGGTGGCATCTCGACTGCGCTCGATGCGAACGGTGCGACTCCGCTCCTCAGGAACAGCACCGTTCCCCCCGAGCGAAGTCGAGGGGTCACCTGCCCGCTCGAAGCAGAGGTACTCCCTCGACTCCGCTCGGGAGGACCGGTTTGCGCTCGCTATTTCGATCAACCCTGCGAGCGCAGTCGAGGGGGCACTTTCCGCGCGAAGCAGAGGTAATCCCTCGACTCCGCTCGGGAGGACCGGTTTGCGCTCGCTATTTCGATCAACCCTGCGAGCGCAGTCGAGGGGTCACTGCCCGCTCGAAGCAGAGGTGCTCCCTCGACTCCGCTCCTAAGGAACAGCACCGTTCCCCCCGAGCGAAGTCGAGGGGTCACCTGCCGCGCGGCGCAGAGGTGGCATCTCGACTGCGCTCGATGCGAACGG
>JBKJSE010000414.1:0-6071 GCA_046595925.1 Archangium sp.
GCGCTGCTGGGCTGGGACGACCCGGGCGCGGCGTACTCGGCGGTCATTCAGCTGGGCACCGTGGTCGCCGTGCTGGCGTACTTCTGGAAAGACATCATCAAGCTGACCAGGGCCTTCGTGCAGGGCCTCATCGATCGAAAGCCCTTCGGCACGGAAGACTCGCGGCTCGCGTGGTTCGTGGGGCTGGGCACCATTCCCATCTCCATCATCGGCTTGCTCTTCAAGTCGGCGATCAAGACCTCGCTGCGTTCGCTCTACGTCATCTCGGCCTCGTTGATCATCCTGGCGATCGTGCTCTTCGTGGTGGAGCGCTTCGCTTCGCACAAACGCACCATCTCTGACCTCACGCTCAAAGACGGCATCATCGTCGGCCTGTGGCAGGCGCTCGCGCTCATTCCCGGCAGCAGCCGCAGCGGCACCACCATCACGGGTGCGTTGTCCTTGGGCCTTCGCCGCGAAGACGCCGCGCGTTACTCGTTCCTGCTCTCGATTCCCGCCACCACGCTGGCGGGGCTGGTGGAGCTGAAGGACTTGCTCGAGGCCACCACCCGCCCCAGCACGTCGGCGATGGTGGTCGGCACGGTGGTCTCTTTCCTCGCGGGCATCGCTGCCATCTCGGGCCTGCTGCGCTTCCTGAAGAACCGCTCGATGCTGGTCTTCGTGGTCTACCGGATCGTGCTGGGCGTGCTGCTGCTGGGGTTGCTGAGCGCTGGCGTGCTGCAGGCGTGAACGGCCGGGTGCGGGGCGTTAGATTGGAGCGCGCATGACGGCCCTCCCCCCCGATGCAGCAGGCACCGCGTTCTTCGGCCGGCTCAAAGAGCACCTCCACCGCTCACCTTCGAAGACCTTCGACGCGCCGGGTCTTCAGCTCAAAGAAGCCGCCGTGCTCGCGCCGCTCTTCTGGCGGGCCGGTGAGCCCTGGGCCTACCTGACCAGGCGCCCGCTCACCCTGCGCAAGCACCCGGGGCAGATCTCTTTTCCGGGGGGAGGCCGCGAGCCGGCCGACGTCACACCTCTGCACACCGCCCTGCGCGAGACGCACGAAGAGCTGGGCATCGCCCCGGAACAGGTCGAGGTGCTCGGCCTGCTGGGTGCCATGCCCACCATCACCTCGTACTGGGTGACCCCCTTCGTGGGGGTCATCGCCGAAGACGTGAAGCTCGACCCGAACCCGGGTGAGATCGACGAGGTCATCGCCGCCCCCCTGTGGCGTTTGCGCAAGGAGAAGCGGCACCTCTTCCAGGCCGACCGCGACGTCTTCGTGTGGGACGACGCCCGCCACGTGGTGTGGGGCGCGACCTGGCGCATGCTCAGCCAGCTGGTCGAACACGTCGAGGCGATCGGCCGCTGACCTTCTCTCACGCGATGTGATGAAGTCGCTCGATGCGACACGCCGTGCTGGTTGCTGAACTCGAAGCCTGCATCGGCGACAACGCGGTCCGGGTCGTGCTGCTCAACGGCTCTCGAGGTTCCGGCATCTCGACGGCGCTGTCCTCGTTCGCCGAAGAGGTGCGCGGCTGGGGTCATCGCGCTGACGTGATCGACGCCGACCGCGTCGGTGTACAGCCCGGCGGTGCGGTCGATGCGTTGCTGCGCGCGCGGCTGGGCATCGGTCCTTCCATTCGCGGAAACCAACTGCTCGAGGCGCTCGACACCGCCGCGCCGGGGCTCGAGCCGCTCGCCCGCGAGTTCCTCGCCTTCGCGATGGGCTTCTCACGCGACGACTTTCAGACCGCCCGCCTCGACCCCAAGAGCCGGTGGGAAGGTGCGCTCGCCGAGGTCGGAAGGTGGCTGGCGGCGCGCAGCGGCACCTGGGCGTGGGTGCTCGACGACGCGCTCTCGGTCGACGAAGAGTCGCTCCTGCTGGTGGAGCGCCTGGCGCGTGGTGCCCAGACGCCGGGCCTGGTGGTGCTCTCCGCGCGCGATGACGAGCGGCAACTGTTCGAGCAGCGCATCAAGGGCATCCGCGCGAGCGGCAAGCTGCGCGAGCTGGTGTTGCCCTCGCTCACGGCCGAAGAGCTCTCCCTCACGTTTCCCACCACGGTCGCGGCGTCGCGCGGAGTGGCGCTCACCGCGAAGCTGCTCCAGCTCAATGGGCGCGAAGGCGGGCTGCCCACCACCACCGATGCGTTGGTGCGCGAGCTCATCACCCACCTGCCGACCCAGCAGCTGACCCTGCTCTCGCTGCTGGGCGTGGTGGGGGGCCGGCTTCCCCTGATGGCGCTCGACGCGGCGCTCGGCGCTCCGCAGCACGAAGTGGTCGAGGCGCTCGAGACGAAGATGTTCGTGCGCGTCGGGGCCACGCAGCGTTGTGGCGGGGCCGAGGAAGTGTGGCTGCGTTTTCCGGCGCTCGCGCCGAAGGCCGACGACGCTCCGTCTCGTCAGTGGATCGCCGCGGTGGGGGCGTGGGCCGAACGGCAGCTGTGGGGCGAGACGCGCAACGACGCACTGCGACTGGTGGCCTTGCCGCAGGCGATTCGCGCCGCCGATGCCGCCAAAGACTTCACCCGCTCGAGCCTCGCCTGGGAACTCTCGGCCCGCGCCGGCGGGGGCGCGAGCGCCTGGCGCAAGGCTGAGCTCGGCGCCAGCGGCGTGCGGCGGCTGGTGCTCGCCCGGCTGCTGGCTGAAGAAGAACTCTTTCGCGGTGACGTGCAGAAGTCAGCCGCCACGGCGCTGACCGCCTCGCGCCTGGCGCTCACCGCCAGCGCTGCCATTCCCGAGGTGTGGCACGAGGCGACGTTGCAGGGCGTCGAGGACGAGCTCGAGCGGTGGGACCGACTGACCGGCGAAGAGGCGCAGATCGCGCTCGACCTGGCGCGCGCGGAAGCCATCGCTCAGCTCGGTCAGGCCACGGAGACCCGGCGCGCCTTCGAGGCGGTCGATGCCCGGCTTCAGAAGTGCAAGGCGTCATCGGCGACCGGCGCTTTGTTTCTTCGCATGGCCAGGACGTGGGTGTGGTTCGCCGCCGAGGTGCTCGCCGACGGGCCGCTCGCGCGCCGCATCTGCGACACCATTCGCGAGCGCGTTCCGGCCGACGTGCTGCAGGCCAGCTTTCACGCCAGCGCCTATTTGAGGGCAGAGCAGGTCGCTCACTCCCGCGGCGGAGACCCCCTTCGAGCGCGGGCGATGGCCGATGAGCTCATCGAGCTCTCGAAGGCGCGCGGCGATCAACGCGAAGAATGTGTCGCGTGGAATTCGCGCGCGCTGCTCCACCTGCGCGATGGAGATCTGCGCCTCGCGCGCATCGGTTTCGAGCGCAGCCTCGACCTCGCGCGCACCATCGGGTTCCGCCGCCGCGAAGCGGTCGCCCTGCACAACCTGGGGTTGACCCAGGCGTACGCCGGCGAGTTCGGCGCGTCGGTCGCCTGCCAGGAACGGTACGTGTTGCTGTCAGAACAGATCGGCAACTTCGTGGCGCGCGCGTACGGCCCGGCCGCGCTGGCGCTGGTCTACGTGCAGCAGCTCGACGTGCAGAAGGCCGAGCTCAACCTCGCCCGGGCGCGGCGCTCTGCTGAAGAGAACGGGTGGCCCGGCCTCATCGCGTGGACACGGCATCTGTCGGGCGTGCTCAAGCTGCTCAAGCATCTCGAGAAGCGCGACACGCTGCTGCTGAGCCTCGCGCGCTCCGATTTCCTCGCCAGCCTGGACCTGTTGGAAGACCGCAAGGGCACCTGGTCGGAAGAGCTCGACCCCGCGGAGGCCGCGGCGTTCCTGTCGTTGACCTGGCTGTGCGCGGGCAACGTGGCGCAGGCCAACGCGGCGCTCCCGAGAGCAGAGAAGTTCGAGAACGGCAGCGTGGCCTCGAAGTACGTGGTCGGTGCCCTGCGCGACGTGCTGGCGGGGCGGCCGCCGGCGGCGAGCGTCGCGTGGTTCGAGGCCAACGGCCACGGGCGCTCGATGGAGCTCTGGCAACGAATCGCGCTGGCCCTGGGCGTGCCCGTGGTGGCCGACGAGCCGGCGCTCTAGCTCCCTCTCCCTTCGGGAGTGGGTCGGGGTGAGGGCCTTTCGAGCTAGTGTCGGCGCGGAAATGAACGACTTCGATCTCGTGGTCATCGGTGGCGGCGCCGCCGGCGAAAAGGGCGCCGTGCAGGCCGCCTTCTTCGGCAAGAAGGTCGCGCTGATCGAAAAGGAACCAGTCCTCGGCGGGGCGATGGTGAACACGGGCACGCTCCCCTCGAAGACGCTGCGCGAGACCGCGCTCTACCTCTCTGGCTTCCGCCAGCGCGGGCTGCACGGCGTGAACATGGCCCTGGGCCGCGCCGCGCAGGTCGACGAGTTCCTCTACCGCCTCGACAAGGTCGTCGCCGCCGAGCATCAGCGCATGAACGAGAACCTGAAGAAGCACGGCGTGACCGTCTTCCACGGGGCGGCCTCTTTCATCGATGCACACACGCTGCAGGTGGGCGACCAACGTGTCTTGGGCCGCAACGTCCTCATCGCGACGGGCAGCAAGCCGCACCGGCCGCCGTCATTCCCCTTCGAGCACCCGCATGTGTACGACTCAGACGAGATCGTCCGCGTGCACTCGTTGCCCTCGACGATGGCGGTGGTGGGCGGTGGCGTCATCGGTTGCGAGTACGCGTGTCTCTTCGCGGCGCTCGGAACGAAGGTGACGGTGATCGACTCGAAGCCCACGGTGCTCGGGTTTCTCGACACGGAGGTCGTCGGCTGGCTGCTCGAGCGCATGCGCAGCCTGGGCGTCGAGTTCAGGCTCGAGGCGCAGGTCTCTGAGTGCGAGCCGTCGACTGGCAACGTGAAGCTGTGCCTCGATCGCGGTGAGGCGCTCGAGGTTGATCTCGCGCTGATCTGCGCGGGACGAAGCGCGAACACCGACGGGCTGGGCCTCGCCAATGCGGGCATCACGCCCGGCAAGCGCGGCGTCATCGACGTCGACGCACGCTTCCGCACGCAGGTGCCGCACATCGCGGCGGTCGGTGACGTGATCGGCTTTCCTTCCCTCGCGTCGACCTCGATGGAGCAGGCCCGGGTGGCCGTCGTCGACTTCTTCGACCTCAAGTACAAGACCCGCGTCGCGCCGCTCTTTCCGTACGGCATCTACACGATCCCCGAAGTCTCGATGTGCGGTGAGACCGAGGAGTCGCTGCAGAAGAGCGGCGTGCCGTACGTCAAGGGCGTGGCCAACCTGGGCGACAACGCGCGCGGGTTGATGATCGGCGAGACGGGGCACCTGAAGCTGCTCTACCGCCGAGAAGACATGAAGCTGCTCGGCGTGCACTGCATCGCAGAAGGCGCGACCGAGCTCATTCACATCGGGCTGACCGCGATGATGGCGGGCGGCGGTGCCGACCTCTTCATCGAGGCCTGCTTCAACTACCCGACGCTCTCCGAGGCGTACAAGTACGCGACCTACGACGCGCTCGGCCGGAGGAACCGCTCATGAGCTGGAACCAGGATCTCTTCAAACGCACCCTCGACTTCGCGGCCAGAGCGCACGGCAATCAGCAGGTGCCGGGCAGTGGTTTTCCGTACGTGGTGCACCTGGTGAAGGTGGCCACCGAGGTGTTGCGCGTGGCAGATGGCACCTTCGACCTCGACTTCGCGATGCAGTGCGCGTTGCTCCACGACAGCGTGGAAGACGCCGGGGTGGCCGTGGTCACGCTGCGAGAGGCGTTCGGCGCTCGCGTGGCCGACGGGGTGAGCGCGTTGACCAAGGACGACGCGTTGCCGAAAGCCGAGCGCATGGCGGACAGCTTGAGGCGGGTTCGCGCGCAGCCGCGTGAGGTGTGGCTGGTGAAGCTCGCCGATCGAATCACGAACCTGGAACCAGCGCCTGCACACTGGAGCGACGAGAAGCGGGCGGGCTATCGCGTGGAAGCGCAGGCGATTCACGACGCGCTGGGCGAAGCGAACGCCGCGCTGGCATCGAGGATCCGCGAGAAGATCGCCAGCTACACGTGACGAACCGACGAGACGAGCGAACACCGTTCCTCCCGAGAGGGTTGGCCGAAATAGAAATTGAGAACCCCACCGTTCCCCCCGAGCGAAGTCGAGGGGTCACCTGCCGCGCGGCGCAGAGGTGGCATCTCGACTGCGCTCGATGCGAACGGTGG
>JBKJSE010000010.1:0-27225 GCA_046595925.1 Archangium sp.
CGCGCGAGGCAGAAGTACTCCCTCGACTCCGCTCGGGAGGACCGGTGTGTTCCTTCGGTCGAAATCGCCAGCGAAGCTGGTTCCTTGCTCGGGGGGAACGGTGGGGTTCTCAATTCCTGTTTCCGCCAACCCTCTCGGGGGGACCGGTGGCTGCCCTATTTCACCAGCCTCCCTTCGGGAGAGGTTGGGGTGAGGCCGAGTAGCATGCCCGGGTGCTCACGTTTCTCACCCTCCTCGCCTGCGCCGCCGCCGCTGAATCCACCGACGTCAAGCCGTTGGGCGCCGTCTTCGCGGGCGGCGTGCTCGACCTGCTGACCGATTCCAAACGAGACGTGACGCCTTCGTTCGCAGCGCTCGTGGCGGCACCACTCGGCAGGCCGGTGGAGCACCGCGCGACCGAGTTCGCGATGTTGCAGTTCGCGCTGCCGGCCGCGGCGCGCACCGGCAATCCCGAGCTGACCGCCGACGCGCCCGCGCTGGTGGGCATCTGCGCGACTCCAGAAGACGCCACGACGATGAACCTCGAAGCGCTCCTTCGGGGCCGCACGCGCGGCTGGAAGCTCATGTTCAAGGCGAAGGGCACCGCTTACTTCTTCATCGGGGTCGCGGCCTTGAAGGAGCCGCTCGAGGGCCGGCTCGAGTCGGACGTGTGCAAGCCCCTCAAGCGTGACGCTGCAGGTGAGGTGTTCTTCGACGGCGAGAAGAAGCCTGTTCGCTTCGAGACGACGTACGGCGAGCCCTGGCCCTCAGGCTCTGATCACCTGCTCGACTTCGCGGACGATCAAGCTCGCGCCGTCAGCGGCCTGATGCCCCCGGAGATCTTCGTCACTCAGCACGAGGAACTCCCCCGCCCTCGCGCCGCCGCCGTGCTCAGCCTGGTCTCGGCCGCGGAAGCGATGTGGGTGGTGGCAAACACGCTGACCGTGGTGGCCACTCCGCCCGTGCCGACGCCTGAGACCGCGGTGTTCTTCGCGAATGACAAGAACGCAGTGCGCGTGACCTTCAAGAATGGCTACTTCGTCAGCGCCCAGCTGGTCTCTCCCGCGGTCGCGCTGCCGGGTCAGTGGTCGAAGTGGTCGTGGTCGATGATCGAACCGCGCATGCCCGCAGAGACGTTGCTCGATCTGACCCCCGCCGCTGCGAGCTGTCTGGACGCCTTGCCCAAGGTGCCCGATGCAGCGCTCTCGACGAAGGTGCAGAAGTGTTTCGACCTCTCGCTCGCTGATGCAGGCCCTGCGTTCCGGGTGCGACGTGAACGGTGGCTCGACGCGGTGCGAGCCCATGAGCTCGCAGCAGCGAACCGGGTCGAGTCGTTCTGCGCCGACCAGAGCGCGCTCGCCGCCCTGCCCGTCTTCCAGCATCCCGCTGCGGGAAAGAAGCGCGACGCGGGGCCGCTGCTCAATGGCGTGCTGGGCTGGGAAGATCGGGGCCCGAAGAAGTGGCCCGGCTCGATGAAGCTCTCGCTCACCCTCGAAGAGAAGTTCTCTTCGAGTGGCTTCATGGAAGTCAGCGAGAAGGAGCTCGCCACCTTCAGCGGCGCCGACACCTCGTTCTTCTCGAAGCTCGCGAACTTCGATCGCTGGGAGCTGACCTTGGGCAAGGGTCCACTCACGGCGGCGTCCACCTCGAACGCGGCGCAGGCTCCGCTGCCCGAGTTCAATCGGCTCACGCTCGCAGCACGGCTTCATCTTCGCCGCGCGCTGAAGGGCGGGAAGCTGGTGCAGGCCGCTGGTGAAGTTCGAAATGCGGCTCGTCTGGCCTTCACCGTCGAGAACCTGGTCGGGCAGATCACCGCGCTGCGCTTGCTCACCATCGAGTGGCGCGCGTGGGAGTGGGCGCAGAGGAACAACGTGTCCACCGAGGGCTGGGCTCCCATCGATGAGGAGACCGTCGAGCGGGCGCGACGCGTGGTGTTTGCCGCTCCCGCGTTCTTCAGCCCGATGGCGAGTGAGGCGACGTTCACTCGCGCGGTCGCGTGTGATCAGGTGACGCGGTGCTCGGCGATGACCGAAGTGGTCGCGGTCAACGCGGGCCTCGAGTCGCTCTTGCGTGCTCCGTGGAGCGTTCGGTATTCGAAGGTGCTCGGCGCGATCGGCAAGCCCGATGAGCGATGTTCTTTCAGCCTCGCGCGGCACTGGTCGACTCGCGCGATGGTCGAGGTCGGTGAGGCGAAGTCGTCACGGCATCACGAGGTGATCGCTGGCGCGATGATGAGCTCGGCGGCGAAGTCGTTCTATTTGCCCACCCTCGAGAAGTATTACCCGGGCCGGTAGTTCGACGGCCAAGGCCCCGGGGAAGGCGGGCTTTCCTGGCCTGCTGTCGCGCTCGACTCGAACAGGCCTCTCTGCGCGCGCCCTCTTGCTTCCCTCAATTGATCAAAGCTTCGACTCAGGTCGCCGCCGTACGGCTTCGCTGTACGAGGGCGCCCCCACTCGACCGAACGCACCGAATTGGTCCCGTGAACGCCTTCGCGCGAAGCCGAGAGGCCTGCGCGCGACGGGCAACGTTCAGATCAACGAACGCCCACGCTCCTGAAGGCTGTTTGCCTTCGACCCGCCTCAGCAGCCGCCAGGCCACGCCGGGTTGCAGAAGCTGACGTCGCGCGTGACCGCCCGGGTCGACTCGCGCAACCACACCCGACCATCGGTGCTGAAGCGGAAGCCGTACTCGAACTTCTGCCACTTCGGCCCGTAGTACAGCTCGCTCTTCGGCACCTCGAAGTGGAAGCGATAGTCGTTGCCGAACCGGCCCACGAACGTGAGCTCGCCACCCGCCATCGCGACACCATCGAGCTTGAGCTCCGACTGCGCGAACACCGCGCCCGGCTGCGTCTGACCCGAATCGGTCAACCCCGGCACGTACACATCGACCTCGACGAACATGCACGCGCGCTGCTGCACGTACGAGTCGAGCGTGGTCGAAGCCGGCACGCCGTCCTGCCGTGAACACGCCCTGGTGAAGCTCGAGCCCGCGTTGCCGACCCACTGCACCCGCGCAGGCGCCGCAGCGAGAACAGGAAAGCGGTAGTTGCTCCCGTTGTTCGAGTCCCACGCTTCGCAGTTCATGCCCGCGCCACTCGAGTTGCGGAACCAGACCTCCATCGAGGTGGTGCCCGAAGGAATGTTGACCTCGAACGGCACGCTCTTCGCGCCGGAGTTCGAAGGCACACCGTTCGGCGCATCGAAACCACGCACCGTGCCCTCAGCCATCGTGCCTGAGGGGAAGAAGCGCACCGAGGCCTGCAGATCCCACGAGGGGAAGCCGTTGTGCGTGCCGCGGCAGGTGGTGAGTCGATCGAGCGCGTAGTGCAGCGTCACCGGCTGACCCGCCACCAACGTGCCGCGCTGCTCGAGGCTGGAGCCGCTCTGGAAGTCGAGCGTGCGCGAAGCGACCACGTCGCCATTGCAGACCGGCGCATCAGGAGCCACGCGCCAACCGCCCGCCTGGTTCACCACGTACGCGTCGAGCTCACCGGGGACGCGGTTGTGATCGAACAGCCGCGCGCCGGTGGTGGTCACCAGGTACGGCGCGACCGAGACATTCGCGCGCGCGTACGCCGTCGCCGACATGCCGTCGCGCAACGTGTCGCGGGTCAGGCGAAAGCGGTACCGCGTGAAGCCCGCCGGAGCGCCCGTGGTCTTCGTGGTGGACACGCTCGACCACGGCGTGGCGTCGAGGTTCTTGAAGAGCACCTTCGCGCGCGCACCTTCCGCTTCGGCCTGCTTCGAGATGTCGATGAGGCCCGTCCAGCTCCACCAGCACACGCCGTTGGTGCACGAGGCGGCGCCACGCTCGAGGCTGCGCAGTACGATCTGGCACGAGCGATCGGCGGCATCTTTGCCATTGGCGCCCAGCAGCGGCGCGTCGACCACGGACTCGAAGTCGACCGGCTCGCCCTCGTCGACGAAGGCCTCTTGAACGCCACAACCCGACAGCACGACCAGCGCCAGCCAGTGGAGGCTCTTCATGAAACGGGCGCTAGCACACCTCATCCCACATGAGCCAGTCCACCGGTCCGGCTCCGCTCCTGCGCGGGATGACCGGTGTGCGCTCCCTATTTCGATCAACTCCACCTTTGTCTGATTCCTCTTTCGCGGTGATAGCTTCCTGCGCGTGCGTCAGGCCCTGCTCCTCAGCGTGATGGCGTTGCTCGTCGCAGGCTGCCCGCCCACGCCCGCTCCCGACTCCGGTGTGCCCGAGATCGACGCGGGGCAACCCGATGCCGGCGCTTCCGACGCGGGCAGGCCGGCCCGTGACGCAGGCATTCCCGACGCAGGTTTTCTCGCAGCGCCCATCGAGTCCTGGTGCGCCCTGCGCGCGCGCGCCGAGTGTGGCCGCGATCTTCGCTGCGGCCGCTTGAGCCAATCGGGTTTCGCCGGCTGCCTGCTGACCCGCACCAACATCGCCACCTGCGATCAAACGGCGCTGCAGCGCGGCGTGCAGGAGCTCCGCAGCCAGTACCTCGAGGTCGAAGCGCTGCGGTGTCTGAACGGCTACGCCGTCGACAGCTGCGAAGAGCTGCCGCTGCCCTGCACCACCGTCTTCACCGGGCTGACCCCACCCGACGCGGGCTGCCTCGCGCCGACCGACTGCAACAGCTCGGGCTTCTGCGATCTCTACGACGGCACCTGCCCGCACACCTGCGAGGCCTGGACTGCGCCGGGCCAGCCGTGTGACGGCTTCACCCGCCGCTGCGATCCCTTCAACGGCAGCTGCGATCTCGACGATGGCGGCGTCGCGGTCTGCCAGCCCCGCAAGAACGACGGCGATGCCTGCCAGCGCTACGACGCCTGTGGCGATCAGCGCTCCTGCGTCGAGAACCGCTGCATCGCCCGCCAGGCCGACCCAGGTCAGCCCTGCGCCGTGCGCGGCAGCTTCCCGTTCTGCACAGAGGAATATTTCTGCAGGCAGGACGCGCCCGTGAACGGCGTTCGCCCCCCGGGCACCTGCGAGCGCAAGTCGGGGCTCAACGGCACCTGCACCGGCCCCGGCAGCTGCCTGCCCAGCCTGCGCTGCAGCACGCTCCTCACCACCGGCACCTGCCTGGTGAAGGCTGGGCTGCGTCAAGGCTGCATCAACTACGATGACTGCGAAGACGGCCTCTTCTGCGACGTGACCACCCAGCGCTGCGAAGGGCTGCCCGACGCAGGCGGTGACTGCTCGTTCGACCGCACCGGCTATCGCTGTGCTCCGGGAAATGCGTGTGCGTTTTCAGGTACCTCTGACGACAGATGCGTGGCCTGGAAGACTGTCGGCCAGGAGTGCGGCTATGGTGCGGAGTGCCTGTCGAACGACTGCGAGTTCGTCACCTTGCCGGATGCTGGGTTCGGTGGCAGATGCAACGTGAGTTGCTCGCAGAGGGCCGACGGCGGGCTGTAAACGAGTCTTGAAGCTGCCTCCCATTCTCAGAGCCACATTTTTCCTGTCCTGCCTCGTCCTCTCCGCGGCGTGTTCTTTTGCGCCCTCGTTTCCGTCATTTGATGGGGGAAAGTCCGACAGCGGCATCCCGGTGATCCGCGATGGCGGCCAGCCGGTCGATGCGGGGCTCCTCGCTGCCGATGCGTGCGGCGTGCTCAACCAGCGACGGTGCGATTACCTGGCGCGCTGTGGGCTCATCGAAGCGAGCGCCTCGGTCGAGTGTCAGCGCTTCTTCGAAGCGACCTGGTGCGGGCCGACGACCTGGCCCAGCCACGTGGCCGCGGGCGCCCTCAAGTACGAGCCCGCGCGCGCCGAAGCGTGTGGCGAAGCGTTCACCACACAGGCCTGCGGCGAGTGGGAAACGCTCCCCGACTCGTGCACCCGTTTCCTGCTGCCTCGCGTGCCGCTGGGCGAAGATTGTTACGACGGGTTTGCCGAGTGCACCGACGGCGTGTGCCGCGGCTCGTCGTGCCCGCGCACCTGCCAGCCCCGCGCGCTGCTCGACGATCCCTGCTCGGCCGACGGTGATTGCCGCAGCGGCCTGTACTGCAAGCTCTCCCCGTTCCAGCCAGGCGCTGGCCAGTGCGCGCCCTTCGGCACCAACGGCACCGCGTGTGACGTCGACGCCCATTGCCTCGCGGGCCTGAGCTGCATCGCACAGCAGTGCCGCGTGCTCCCGATGCCCGGTACCTCGTGCGTGGAAGGCCAGTGCTCAGAGGCGGGCTTCTGTGAAGGCGCCGGCGATGCGGGCGTCTGCTTCGCGCGCAAGCAGGAAGGCGCCACGTGCGCAGAAGACCAGTGCCAGACCAGCCTCGTGTGCGACCCGATTCGCGCAGTGTGCGTACGCCTTCGGCTCTCGTCCGGAGAGCTCTGCTCGCTGGCCCAGCAGTGCCCCGCAGGCGAAGTGTGCGTCGGAGCGTCCTCGCAGAGCGCAGGCGTCTGCAACCCGCCACAGTCCGAAGGCGAACGCTGCGAGTCGCACCTCGACTGTGAAGCGCACCTCGCCTGTCTCGAGGCCGACGGAGGCCGCAGCTGCCAGCGCCGCGCTGAAGCCGGCACCCGCTGCGACTCGGTGCAGGTGTGTCAGGCGGGCTCGCTGTGCTTGAGCTCGACCTGCACCGCGTTGCCGCTGCCCCAGGAGAGCTGCTCGTTGACGCGCACCTGCCGCTGGGGCCTGTGCCGCGATCTGGCCAACACCGATGGCGGCGCCGTGTGTGGCCCGCTGCTCAGCGCCGCGCAGCAGTGCAAGAAGAGCGAAGACTGCGCCTCGGGCTCATGCGTCAGCGGTGCCTGCGTGGCCCGCTGCGTTCCGTAGGTCAGGTTTCGCCGGGCAGCTTGAGCAGGTCCATGAAGGGCCCGCGCGAGACGCCGCACATCGCCGACACCATCTGCTTGCGCACCCACGGCACCTTCGCGGCGTAGGTCATGCCCACGTCGCGCAGCGGCTGCAGCCAGCGGTGATCCGACTGGAAGAACGGCGTCAGCCAGCGGGTGATGAACTGGTACCAGCTCAGGTGCCAGCGCCGCGTGCGCGAGTAGTGAAAGAGCGCGTCGGGCACGCTCTCAGCGTGACGCAACGACTCGGCCAGGTACCAGGCGTCGAGCAGCGCGAGGTTGCACCCCTGCCCCAGCTGCGGGCTCATCGCGTGCGCCGCGTCGCCTAAGTACACCACGCGCTCCGTGTTCCACGGCCACATCACCACGTCGTGGTAGCTGCTGAAGAGCAGGCTCTCGTGCGAGGTGAGCTGGTCGAGCACCGGCGCCGATTCGGGGACGTCGGCCAGCACGCCTGCCTTCCACGCCTCGAAGTCGCCTGCGTGAAACGCCTCGAGGTGATCCGCGCGCAGGCTGAAGAAGAAGCTGACTTGCCGCTGGCCACCGTGAGGCCCCACGCCGGTGGGAAGCAGACCAATCAGCCGCTGCGTGCCGCGCACGACTTGGAACAACCGGCCGGTGAAGCGGTGATCATGATCGGGCACGATCGCCCACAACGCGCCCCACGGGTACGGCTCGACGCTCTTGACGAAGGCGGTGTCGTCGCGCAACGAGCTTCGCGCGCCGTTGGCCACCACCACCAGATCGTGCAGCCCGTGACGCTTGCGGGTGCCTCGTTCGATCACCGACTGCCGGCCATCACGCGCGGTGTGGAGATCTTCCACGTCGATGCCGGTGCACACCGTCACGCCGTGCTCCTTGCGCGCGGCCTTGAAGAGCACGTCGAACAACACGCCGCGATGCAGCCCCACGCCGAAGAGTGAAGCGTGGAGCTGGCTGTACTCGAGCTCCATCACCTTGTGGCCCGCCGCGGTCTGCACCCAGAGCCGGTCGATGCGATCGCCGCGAGGCACCACGTCTTGCTCGAGGCCCAACGCGCGCAGCACCGCCATGCCGCTGGGCTGCAGCATGATGCCCGCGCCCAGCGTCTGCGGCTCGGCGACCTTCTCGTAGAGCGTGACGCGGTGACACTGGCGGGCGAGGAAGAGCGCCGTGGCGCTGCCGACGGTTCCGGTGCCCACCACGGCGACATCGAGCTGACTCATCAAGGCCGCAGGTGTATCGCGTCAGCTGGAGCCCCGGTTTCCGAAACGACGTCGAAGGCCACTGCTCATCGCTCAAGGGGTTCGGGGCGCATCGCCGAGGGCCTCCCGCAGGACGGCCTCCATGATCGCATTCGCCGCTTCTGAGTACGTGCATTCGCGCGACGTGGAGGCTCCTGTCGGCTTGATCAGCACCCGTGCCCCCGCTGGTTCGAGCTCCGACACCTCAGCGAGGCCGAGCGACAGGACGTACGAGCCCCGGCGCGCAACTGAGAAGAACTCTCTGGAAAATTGCTGCGCCGAATCGACCTCCACCGTGATGGACCCGGGCTTGGCGGTGAGGTCGTTCTCCTGCTCCGGGCGCCGAACAACTCGAACCCGTTGGCTTCCAGCCTGCCGATTCGTCCGCTCCGCCCAGTCGTTGAGTTCCGCCGACAGGTGGGTCAAAGCGTCTCGCCATGCTTGCAGCTCCTGGGCGCCCTTCGAGTCGGGTGTCTTGAGCCGCTCGGCGAAGTAATGAACCGCGCGCTCGCGCACTTCGATGGCTCCGTTGAGCCGTTCGTACTCAGCGAGGGTCGCCTCAACGCACTCCGCAGAAAGCTCGATGAAACCGCTCAAGTCACCGGTGCAGTGCGCGTGATCGAGCGTCTCGTAATACCTCGGGCGGTTTTCGACTCCCAACAGGCCGATGGGATACGTGCGGCGCAGCAGCACCAGGTTGGAGAGCAGTCGCGCGGTGCGTCCGTTGCCATCACGAAAAGGGTGAACACCCACCAGCCACGCATGAGCGATGGCAGAAGCGATGAGGGGGTCTGGATCCATGTCGCTGGAAAGGAAGGCACCCAGCTTCGCCATCAGGTCCCCGACATGGACGTGATTCGGGGTGCGGTGCCGCGCACCAGACACCACGTTGCCTTCGCGCCGGTAGGAACCAGGCAACACATCATCCTCGCCGCGGGTCACGAGCTGGTGGACTTCGCGGATGAGCCGCTCCGACAGGGGCTCGTCGCGCCGAGCAATCAGGTGAACCCAGTCGAGCGCGTCGGCCAGGTTCTTCGCCGCGAGGAGGTCACGCAGCGGCCGGCCACCGACCGTGAGCCCATCGCCAATGACGACTTGAGTCTCGGACAACGTCAGCGTGCTGCCTTCGATGGCATTGGAGTCGTAGACGTGTTGCGTCCTGAACCAACTTTGCAGGCTCTTGAGCGTGACAGCGGGGAGCGGGTGCGCCCACGCCCGCTCGACCCGCCTGGCCAGCTGCGTCAGCCTGACGCTGGCGTCGGTCCACGTGAACGGATGCTCAGCCCCGGCAGGGGGGAACAGCGAGCGATCAGCGTCCGGGAGGCTCATGCGCAGGAACGTAACGCGGCTCCGCTCTCAGGTCGCAGGCAGATGGCGAAGCGCGCGTGGGCCGTTCATCGATGGACTGGGTAGGAAGGTGTACGTCCCTTTATATTAGTGCGCGCAGGGCCCCTCCCGGGTGTGATCCACGACCACATGAGCACGACGGACCGCAGCCTCTTTCTCGGCATCGACTTAGGCACCACCAACTCGGCGGCGGCCGTGTTCGACGGCTCGCAGGTGCACCTGGTGCGCAACCCCCAGGGCGGCACGCTGACGCCTTCCATCATTCGCCTCGACGCGAAGGGCAACGCGCTGGTGGGCGCCAAGGCGCGGCGCATGCTCGACGCGGATCCCGACAACACGCGCGGTGAGTTCAAGCGTTTGATGGGCACCGGCCAGGAGCTCGAGTTCCCCGCGGCGAAGAAGAAGCTCAAGCCCGAAGAGTTGTCGGCCGAGGTCCTCAAGTCGCTGCGCGCCGACGTGCAGGAACAGTTCGGCGTCGTGCCTTCCCGCGCCGTCATCTCGGTGCCCGCCCTCTTCGAGCTGCCCCAGTCTTCCGCCACCAGTGAGGCTGCGCGGCTCGCCGGCTTCGAGCGCGTCGAGCTCATTCAAGAACCCATCGCCAGCGCGCTCGCGGCCGGGTGGACCACCGACAACGCCGCCGGCTCGTGGATGGTCTACGACCTCGGCGGCGGCACCTTCGACGCCTCGTTGTTGGAGACGCGCGACGGTCTGCTCCGCGTCATCGGCCACGACGGCGACAACTTCCTGGGCGGCCGCGACTTCGACTTCACGCTGGTCGACTTCGTGCTCGAGAAGCTCTCTGCCGACACCGGCAAGCTGCTGCTGCGCGCAGACCCCGAGCTCGCCGCGGGGCTGCGCAAGCTCAAGCTCGGCGTGGAAGACGTGAAGATCGAGCTGACCCGCGCCACCAGCGCGAACCTGCTCATCCCCGCGCTCAAGCTGGGCGAACACGTGCTCGACGTCGACCTCACGCTGACCCGCGACGACGTGACGCGGCTCTGCACGCCGCTGGTCGATCGCTCCATCGGCGTGTGCGTGCGGCTGCTGCGCACCCACGGCCTCGACCCAGGTCAGCTCAGCCGGCTGGTGCTGGTCGGCGGGCCCACGGTGATGCCGGTGCTTCGGCAGCGCCTGCACGATCTCTTCGGCGTGAAGCTCGCCGACGGGCTCGACCCCATGACCCTCGTCGCGCAGGGCGCAGCGCTCTACGCGGCGTCGGCCAACCTCGACGCGCGTCCCGCTCCGAAGGTCGAGGAGCAGGGCCGCCGCATCTGGCTGCAGTACCCCGCGATGACCAGCGACCTCTCACCGCACGTGGTGGGCCGCCTGGTGGAAGAGCCGGGCACCAAGCCCGTGAGCATTCAGCTCGAGCGCCACGACGGGTGGAAGAGCGCCGAGGCGCCGCTCAATGAAGAAGGTGCGTTCGTGCTCGCGGTCGACGTGCAGCCGCGCCGCCCCAACGAGTTCACCCTGCGAGGCAAAGGCGCTGACGGCAAGCCGGTCGCGCTCAAGCCTTCGAAGTTCAGCATCGTGCAGGGCGTCACGCTGACCGACCCACCGCTCTCGCGCACCATCGGCGTGGCCATGGCCAGCGACGGCGTGAACACCTACTTCGAGCGTGGTGCGCCCCTGCCCGCGCGTCGCAGCTTCCGTCACGAGACGGTAGAGGCGCTGGTGAAAGGCGAGCGCGAGAGCGTGCTGCGCATTCCCATCGTGCAGGGTGAATACGATCAAGCGCATCTGTGCAGGCTCGTCGGCGCGCTGCAGATTCGCGGCGATCAACTCAACGCCACGCTGCCCGCGGCCAGCCAGGTCGAGCTGACGCTCGAGCTCGACCGCGGCGGCCGGCTGTCGGCGCGCGCGATGATCATCTCGACGCGGCAGGTGTTCGAAGAGATCGCCCAGCTGCTGGTGCCCGACGCCACGCCCGAAGCGCTGCAAGGCGGCCTGGTCGCCACGCGTGAACGCCTCGCCCAACTGCGCACCGCCGCGTTCCGCCACGGCCTGACCCGCAGCATCGAGCAGCTCAGCACCGTCGAGCAGTCGCTCCACGAGGTCGAGCGCGACATCGCCGCCGCGCGGGGTGGTGACGCGGACGCGGGGCAAAAGGCGAAGCGCGGCCTGCTCGAGGTCGACGCGAACCTGGAACAGCTCGAGGGTGACTCCAAGTTCCCCGAGCTGGAAGAAGACGCCGTCGAGGCCGTGTCCTGGTCTTCACGATGGGTGGCGCAGTTCGCGTCACCGCAGGAGCAGCGGCTCTTCGACGAGGCCGTCGCCGGTGTGGAAAAGGCGCGGCGCGCGCGGCAGGTGCACGAGCTGCAGCGGCGCATTCGCCAGGTCCGGCAGCTGGGTTCCGCGGCGTATTACAAACACCCCGACGCGTGGCAGTGGCAGTTCGAGAGCGCGGCCTCTGACGTGTCGTCGATGACGGACTTGCCCAGGGCAGAGAAGCTGGTGGCCGAGGGCCGCTCGGCGATCGATCGCGGCGACAGCAGCACCATCAAACGTGTCACCGAGCAGCTGTGGCGGTTGATGCCGGCCGATGCGCAGGTGCGCAAGCTCGGTCATGACTCCAGCTTGAGGTGACCGTGGCGCAGGGACTGTTCGAGCGCATCGCTGAGAATCCGTTCTACGTGCTGGGCGTCTCGCCCACCGCGTCGCGCACCGAGCTGGAGCGCGAGGGCAACAAGCTGCTCTCGATGCTGCAGCTGGGGCTCAAGGAGTCGAAGGTCTACCGCTCTCCGGTCGGTGAACATCTGCGCACCGAAGAAGCCGTACGCGCGGCGATGGCCGAGCTGCGAGATCCCAAACGGCGGCTGGTGCACGAGCTGCTCGCGTCGTTGCCGACGTCCGTCACGGTACCCAAACCCGTGGAGTCGAAGGACTCGGTGAAGTGGGCGCGCGCTCCGGTGGTGTTCGGCTACGGGCCTGAACGGGACAGCTGATGGGCGCCGCGGCCGCTCTCTTCGCCGGCGTCGTGGTGGTGCTCCGCCTGCTCAACACGGCGCAGAATCGCCAGGCCAACAAGACCACCCCGGCCGCAGCGGCCGTGCCCATCTCGCGCGGCAGCTCGACCTTCTGGCAGGACAGCGGCGCCGCCGGCACGATCGTCTTTCAGTTGATCGGCAGTGGCCTGATGTTGGCGTTCATCGGCGGAGGTCTGGAAGAGAGCAACGGCGCGCTCCTCACGCTGGGCCTGGGCGCGTTCTACCTTCTCTTCCCCGCGTGGATCGCGCGCAGCGTGTTCGCGCCGCTGGGCTTCGTGCGGCTGGCGTACTTCACCGCCTGGCTCTCGCGCGTCGAGTGGCGGCGCGACAAGCCGGGCGGCCCCGCACTCATCGCGGCCTGGGCGCTCGCGCAGCAGGACACGCCGTGGCCTTCCACCGTCGCGTGGGTCGAGCGCAGGCTCGGCGCCTCGAAGAAGGCGCTGCAGGCTTCGGGCGTGGTGGCCTTCGGTCTGCTCGAAGCAACGAAAGGCCGGCTCGAACCGGCGCGTGAGTGGCTCGACTCGGTGTTGATGTTCGACCCCCGCGTGGCGCCGCCGCAGGTGCGGGTGGTGGCCGCCGAGTGGCTCTCCACCGATGCCGCCGCGCGCGGTGATTGGAAGCGGGTCAAGGCGATCTCCGAGAATCGGAAATGGCCGGGCAGCAGCACGCTCACGCTGCTCGGCGCGCTCGCGGGAAGAATGTTGGGCGAGCCGATGCCCACCAACGCAGGGCTCTGGTTCTGGTGGCTGCTCGCGCCGCGCCGATTGTGGACGCTTCGTTTCGTGAAGCAGGCCACCGCGCAGACGGGGAAGAGCACCGTGGCGCAGAAGGCGCTCCCCACCCCGCCTGAAGCGCTCGACGCCGTCGGCCGCGCGACGTTTCTGACGCTCGCGCTCAAGGGCCATGGGGCGCCTGCGGCGAGCTCGGTCGTCGAGGTGGCGCGCGCGTGGGAAGCCGCGCTCGGCACGGAGCTGCGCTCGAAGCTGTTCATGCGCGCGACCCTCGTCGGTGGTGGCGAGCCCGATGCCGCGGTCGAAGAGGTCCGCCAGTTGGTGGAAAAAGAGCTCGGCCCCCTGCTCCCCGGCAAGCTCAGCGGTCTGCCGGGTGAGCTGCCCAGCCTCGTGCAGTCAGCGGCGCAGGCGCGCAAAGACGTGCTCACCGCCGAGCTGGAAGAGCGCATGACCCGCATGGAGGCGCGCAAGGTGGCCAACAAAGAGCTGCCACAGCTCGAGGAGTGGCGTGAGCTGCTCGCCTTACGCGCGCTCTACAAGCAGTTGTGCGAGTCGGGCGTCGTGGGAGATCACTCGCTGGCGCATTCGGTCATTCGCGACAAGCTCGTGAACTTCGGCGTGTGGCTCTACAACCAGCGCGAAGAGAAACCTGTAGCCAATGCGATCTTCCGTATGCTGGAAAGCGAAGCCGTCGCGCTGGGTGACTCCGATTCAGAGAAGCTGAACAAGAAGAACGGCGCGTGCGATCTGTAGTTCCAGGGGGGAGTGAAGGTGGGAATTTTTCCGGCGTTCAAGGTGCAGTTGGACAGTCCGTTGAGCCCCGCGCAGGTCGTCGAGCGCATCGCTTAGCCGCAGCTGGTCGGCTCGGTGAGCGTGAAGGAATTCTACCTCTCCCCGTACGCGTCGATCACGGACGGCAGCTTGCGAGATCCCGTCGCTGGTGCAGGGGCTGCTGAAGGACTGACGCTCAGGCGGGCTGCACGAAGTTGATGCGGTACCCATCGGGGTCGGTCACCACCAGCTCGCGCGTGTTCCACGGCTTCACCTCAGGTCCGTGGGTCGGCGCCGTGAGCGTGGCCGCGCGTTGAGCGATGGCGCTCAGCTCGGTCTCCGAAGTGAACGAGAGCAAGACGCCCCAGCCGCGTTTGCCATCGACGCGCACGCCCGTGGGGGCGTTGACCAGCAATACGTCGCCGCGCTCTTCCCAGCGCACGTGAATGAAGGTGGCGTCTGCGCCGACGCGCACGAAGCCCAGGTGCTCGTAGAACTTCGCCGAGGCCTCGCGATCGAGCACGAGCAGCTTCACGAAGAACCCCAGCTTCGGTTGAGCGCTCATGGCGCCAACGCTGCTGCGAAGAAGGAAGAGTTTTTGGCCAGCTCACGCATGGAGCCCTCGACGTCACGCCGGGCTGAAGCAGAGAGCGCCCGAAATGGCTGCACGTGCTCATCAGGCACGTACCGGAACGTGAAATTGATTCGGCGCGCCTGGAACCCCGGCACGTGAATGTCGAACGTGTGACCGCCCCTGGTGTCGACGCGCTGCACGCGGTGGAAGGTGCGGCTCTTCCACTGCTCGCCTCCGAAGATCTGCAGGCTGCCGTCATCGAGCCACTGCTGCTCGACCACGCTGTCGCGCGAGCCCGGCTTGCGGCTCGCCACGAACTGAAACATCGCGCGTTCTCCCAGCGACACCGACGCCACCGGGCCCGGCTCGAAGTCTTTGTGCTCACCCACGCGCGCGGTGTCGACCCACTTCCCGTTCTCGAGCGTGTTTCCGTAGAAGTTCACGAGGCAGGTGTTGAGGTGCCACTTCTCGGGCATGTCTTCGCCGCGGAACATGCGACGCGTGCGCTGCTCGATGTTCGCCACGAGCTTCGCCAGCACCGCGGGAAAGGGCTCTGCTTGCACGCAGCGATCGAGCAGGCCGATCGGCGGCCGGTAGTAGTCGAGGCAGGCGAACTGCCAATTGCCCAGCCAGTACACCGGTCGCAGCAGGCGGCGTTGTTCTTCCCCTTCGGGGAGCGGCCGGAAGTCAGAGTAGCGGTTCTCCCAGATGGGCCGGAGGGTGGAGAGGAAGGAGACGATCTCGGCGCGGTCGCCGCGAGACAGAAAGCCGGCGTCGTAGTGCAGACCTTGCACGCGCTGCGGCTTCGTACGGAGAGTCCAACGGGGATGCATGGGCCTGCCATACCAGCTACATCGCCGGGAATGAGCGAACGAAACCTCCTCATGATTCCAGGGCCCATCGAGTTCGAGCCCGCTGTCCTCCGCGCGCTGGGTGAGAAGACCCGCAGCCACCTCGACCCGGTGTTCATGAAGGCCTATGGGCGGGCGATCAAGCGGCTGCGTGAGGTCTTCCTGGCCCCCACGGCCCAGCCGTTCGTGGTGGCGGGCAGCGGCACGCTCGCCATGGAAATGGCCGTCGCGAACCTGATTCAGCCCGGTGACGAGGCGCTGGTCGTCAACAGCGGCTACTTCTCGGATCGCATCGGCACGATGCTCGAGCGGCATGGCGCGGCGGTCACGCACCTGCGCGCTGACCCGGGCTCGGTGCCCAGCGTCGCCGACGTCGAGAAGGCGCTCGCCAGTGGCGGGTTCAAGGTGATGACGGTGACCCACGTCGATACGTCGACGGCGGTGCTCGCGCCGGTCAAAGAGCTCGCGGCCGCGGCGAAGAAGCACGGCGTGTTGGTGGTGGTCGACGGCGTGTGCAGCGTGGGCGGTGAAGCGCTCGAGATGGACGCGTGGGGCGTCGACGTCGCGTTCACGGCGTCGCAGAAGGCGCTCGGTTGTCCCCCGGGGCTTGCGGTGCTGCTGGCGAGCCCGAAAGCCATGGCGACATGGAAGGCGCGCACCAGGCCGGTCGCGGCGATGTACCTCGACTTCGCTGAGTGGCTGCCGATCCACGAGGCGTACGAGGCCGAGAAGCCGTCGTACTTCGCGACGCCTCCGGTGAACTTGATCATGGCGCTCGACGTGAGCCTGGGTCACCTCGTCGAAGAAGGCATGACCGCTCGGGTGCAGCGGCACGCGAAGTTCGCGACCGCGATGCGAGCGGCCTGGCAGGCGCTCGGCTTGAAGTCCTTGCCCGTGAGCACCGAGCTGAGCGCGAACACGCTCTCGGCGCTCTATTACCCGGCGGGTGTCGACGCGGCGTTGGTGAAGGCGGTCGCCGCTGAAGGGGTCGTCATCGCCGGAGGCCTGCACCCCGCGCTCAAGCCGAGGTACTTCCGAGTGGGCCACATGGGCGCGGTCTCGCGAGCCGACCTGGTCACGACGGTGAGCGCGATCGAACGAGCCCTGGGGGCCTGCGGTCACCAGGTCGAGCCCGGTCGCGGAGTCGCCGCGCTCGGCTGACGCTCCAAAAGAGCCGAAAATGAAGTCCACTCACCACTTGCTCATCTACCGGGACAACTCACGACCGCCGCGCGCGGCGCGGAGTCCCCAACCCACCGGGTCATCGTTCGGGAGGCGAGCACGATCGCGTCACCCACCAGGGGCGCGCAGAGATAGCGGCCATTCCAGGTCACGCCCACGAGCTCAGCGGTGCGCAGAATTCCCGCCTGCTGCGCTGGCCTTGCGCGGAGCGTGGCGTCGGCGAGCGCGAAGCCGGTGGCTGAAGGTGACACGCCCATCACCAACGGGCCGGAGTCGACGTCACCCGCCCGTTCTTCTCCGACCGGCCACTCACGGAGGCCATGGAGCCAGCCACCCAGCGCGGTGTCCCCGAAGGTGCGCCACATGAGCTCGGATTGTTCGGCCGCGAAGGGCTCGTCGATGAGCGGTAGGTAGAACGAGTTCCACGAAGCGCCGCTGCCTCGCGCGGGTTGACCGGGTGCGAAGACGAGCAGTCCATTTGCGGGGTCGAGCCAGCGCGACTTCATCGTGGCGATCCAGCGCGCCGTGAGCTCGGCGTGGCGGGACTGGTGGATGCAGGCGTCGAACTGCACCAGCGCTGCGATCACCACCAGGTTGTCAGGCACGTAGATTTCGCCCGGATAGGTCTCGATGAGACCGCTTTGTGATTCGCGAATTCTCCGCGCGAGGGCGTTGACCAGTTGCTCGTGCAGGGCGGCGTCGCGAGGGCCTCCGAGCAGGCAGGCCGCGTCGAGCGCGAGTACCACGTGGCCCAGGTAGCCGGCGTGCGCGTCGGAGCGATCGAGCGTGGTGAACGCGTCGGTGCCCCACTGCGTGGTGTCGTACGCGCGGACTTCGGCGGACGTGAGCGTGGTGGCCCACTCGGAGACCTGGCGCGCTCGTTCAGCTCGCGTCTCGGGATGGCGAATGGCCAGGTTCGTCGCGGCGACCGAAGCCATCGAGAGCGTGGTGAGCCTCCACTCGCCATCGAAGGGATGCCCGGGGGCGGTGCCGAAGTCGTCGTTTTTGATTCGGTCGGCGAGGTAGGCGAGACGCTCATCGTCGTCGCTTCGAGTTGCCTGCACGCGGATCAGGGTGACGACGCAGAAGATCAGGGCCAGCAGTGCGAGGCGTTTCATTCCCTCTCAGTGTGGTCTCGGAAAATCGCGTTGGGCTCGGCCTGAGGGTGAACGGTCCTTACGAGGAGTTGAACGGTTCGACCCTCTCCCGAAGGGAGAGGGAGCTTCAGTTTCCGTTACAGCGCGGCGAGCGCGCGGCGGTAGTACGCGAGGCGATCCGACAGGCCGTTGAAGCCACCGTTGATGCGGCGGGTGACCTCACGGAAGTTGCCCTGATCGGCGTACCGGTTGAGCCCCCGGCTGGTCCAGAACCAGGCCGCGGTGCGGAAGCCCACGCTCGGCTGCGCGGCCATCTTCGGCTTGCTCTCCAGCGGCAGGCCCAGCGCACGACCGGCAGCGCGGTAGTTGCTGCGACCGGTGAGCTGAATCGGGCCGCGGCCCTTGTAGCGAACACCATCGCCGGGGTGGATGTTGCCGAGATCCCGGCGGCCTTCGTACGCAGCACCCGAAGCGATCTCTTCGAAGTAGCGCAACGACACGCTCTCGTGCGCGAGCTGCGCGAGGAACATCGCCTTGCGCGGCTTGGTGTTGATCTTCGCTTCCGCCATCGCGCGGTTCAGGAACGGCAGGTACGCCTTCGCCTTCGACATCGGCAGGCTCGGCATGATCTTGTGCAGCTGGCCGAGCGTGACGCCCTTGCTCAGCTTCGTCATCTGCGCGAGCTGGTTGGTGCCGATGACGCCGTCGACCTTCGAGCCCTGCGACTTCTCGTAGGCCTTGACCGCCTTGAGCGTCGAGCGGTCGAACAGGCCGTCGAGCTTCCCGGGGTTGAAGCCGAGCTTCTTGAGCAGCTTCTCGCTGGCCTTCACCGCGCCGCTGCGCTCATGGAGAGCCTGCGCCGGGGCCGCCTTCGAGTTGGTGAGGATGTAGCTCTTCTGCAGCGCCTTCCACGTCTTCGCGTTCGCCACCCCGGTGGGCTGCAGTTTGGACTTCCGCTGGAACGCCTTCAGCGCGCCCGTGGTGCGCTCGTCGAAGCGGCCGCCGCCGTGCTTGGGAGCAAAGCCCGCCGCCTTCAGGTGCTTCTGCAAGTTCGAAACGTGAGCGCCCTGGGCACCTTCTGCAAAGCCCGCCACTGCCTTCTGCGCGGTGGTGCGATCGAGCCGCGACTGCGCCTTGGAGGGGGCGAGCCTCCGACGCTCGGGCGGGTGAGAGAGCGCTCCGACTTCGCGACGCAGTGACTGCCGCGCCTTCCTGCTGAGCGCGCCCGAGCTGTCCTGGAGCTCGCTTTGATCCGCGCGGAACATCTTCACGGCTTCCGCGGTGTCCTTGCCGAAGATCCCGTCAGCGCGGCCAGGGTTGTAGCCGAGGCGAGCCAGGCGCTTCTCGAGCACCTGAATGTCCCTGGACTTCTGTCCCACCGAGACGAAGAGATCCTTGCCGTGCTTCTTCACCCGCTCGGCCGTCTTGGTGAGCTTGGCGGTGGTCGGCGCATCGAGCACGCCACTGGGAGTCAGGCCCCACGCCGTCTGGAACTCGAGGACTGCCTTGGTGAGCGCAGGCGTGGCGACGCCATCCACCTTGCCGGCGTTGAAGCCAATGCGCTTCAGCAAAGTCTCGGCCCTGCGGGTCGCGGCGGAAGGAGTGCTGGAGATCGGACGCATGACGGATGATCGGCCGGTCCTTCGCTCAACTCCAGCGAAACGGTGTCAACCCACGCTGCAGATCAGCGCACATTTCGCTCTGAATTACGGGGCGGATTTCCCTGCATCAGGCTCAACGAAGGGTTCGTCGCGCAGGGGGTACGCGGAGGCGTCGGGCAAGTCGTAGTGCCACCACTCCATGGGGTTCTTCTTGAAGCCGACGCTCTCCATGGTGGTGCGCAGCAGCTCCCGGTGCTCGAGGGCTGCCCTGGTGCCGTCCGTGTACTTGTGGTGCGCCTCCTTGCCGAAGTGATCGTACGCAGAGGGGAACTCCACGTCCTTCCCGTCCAGCGTCACCAGGCCCAGGTCCACCGCGCCGCCGCGGTTGTGGTTGCTGCCCTTCTTCGGCTCGGCCACGTAACCGGGCACGGGCATCACCTTCCACAGCTCGAACTGAACGTGGTGCGGGCGGTAGCAGTCGTAGAGCCGCAGCCGGTAGCCCTTCTCGCGCAGCAGATCGGCGGCGGCCTTGAGCTGCCTGGCGCTGCGATCGAGCAGGAGGCAACGCGCGTTCGGCGGGTAGACCGCCTTCTTCATGAAGTTGTCCTTCGTCGCGTAGCGCAGGTCGACAACCGCGTCGGGCACCACGGTGGTGACCTCAACCAGCGGCTCGGGAGCGGCACACAGCGCGAGGGTCAGCAGCAGGGGCGTCATCGGCCTTCAGCGTCCCACGTAGCGGGTCGGGTCGGGAACTGCGGCTTCTTCGAAGCCCTTTTTCCTCAGCAAGCACGAGTCACAGCGGCCACACGCCAGCCCCTCGGGTGATGGATCGTAACAACTGTGCGTGAGCGAATAGTCGACGCCGGCAGCCACGCCTGCACGAACGATGTCCGCCTTGGTCATTCCGGAGAGTGGCGCGTGAATGGTGAAGCGCGCGCCTTCCACACCCGCCCTGGTCGCCAGGGTGGCGAGCTGTTCGAACGCCCGCACGAACTCGGGGCGGCAGTCGGGGTAGCCGGAGTAATCGACTGCGTTCACGCCGATGAAGAGATCGGTGGAGCCGACGACCTCAGCCAGACCCAGCGCGAGCCCCAGGAAGATGGTGTTGCGCGCGGGCACATAGGTGGGGGGAATGTTGGCGCTGACCTGCGAGACGTCGTCGTGCTTGGGGACGGCGATGTCCGCGGTCAGCGCGGAGCCCCCGATGGCACGCAGATCGAGCTTCACCACCCGGTGATCGGTGACGCCGTGTGCTTTTGCCACGGCCTTCGCGCGCTCGAGCTCGATCAGATGGCGTTGGCCGTAGTCGATGGACAAGCAGACGGGCTCAAAGCCGGCGCGCATCGCCATGCCCAGCACGGTGGTGGAATCAAGACCACCAGAGAGGAGAACCACCGCCTTCTTCTTCATAACCAAGGACCTATCTCCCTCTCCCCGAGGGGGAGAGGGTCGGGGAGAGGGCATTTCAGTATTTCAAAATCATCGCCGGTCGCCACGAAGCTGATACCGCACGGTGCACCCACCACACTCCGGCTCGCACGCGCCGCCATCAACCAACCCGAGCGCCACCACCTCAGTGGTGAGCTCACCGCACAACCGCACCGCGTCGTAGCCCTGCTCGTTTTGCCCCGGGCGCTCGATTCCCGCGTCGGGATCCACGGGCACCCCGCCGTCGAGCGCGTCCTCGGGGCATTGGCCCCTCACCGCTTCGTTCTGCGAGCGGCTGATCACCGCCACGGTGATCGTCTCCACCACGCGGGTCGAGCACTTGCTGCACGCGGCGAAGACCCGGTTCGCCTCAGCCTGGCTGGTGAGCACCTGGCCATCGAACGTGCCCTCGCGCGAGTACCCATTGAGCGTGACAAAGGCGCGCGCGGAGGTGCTCTCGCGAGTCAGCGTGGCGTTGAAGGAGAAGTCATCAGCGCTCACCTCGACGCGCTGACACTCGGGCACGGGGCTGCGGCCACCGTCGGCCTCCAACGGACCTGGATCGAAGAGAAAGCCGCGGACTCCCCCAGTGGCGCTGATCGCGTACTGCCCCATCGCCAGATCGCCAGGCGGAGGTGTCGCCGGACAGCCCAGAATGAGCAAGCTGAGCGCTAGCCCTCTCCCCAACCCTCTCCCCCTCGGGGAGAGGGAGGCAGTTGCGGTCTTCACGCCCCAGCCCCGGAGAGCGCCTTGATCGCAGCGAGCGCCACGGCCTTGAACGCCTCGCTCTTCCGCAACACCGCGCCGACGTCGACCTTCGCGGGATCGGAGCCGCGCGTCGCATCGTCGAGCTGCGCCAACACCCGGCAGAACGCCAGCGACGCCGGGTACGCCTCGAACCCGCGCACCGCAGCCTCGGTGTAGCCGGGCACTTCATCCAGCTCGCGCAGGCCCACGCCGTACTCGCCCAGCGCCAGCGCCATCGACACCAGCGCGGGCAGCTCTGCCTGGCCGAACACCGTCAGCGCGCCAGCCCCCAGAATGAGCTTCGAGTTCGACAGCCACGCCTCGACTCCGCCTCGAACATCGAGGGCCACGCCCAGCCGCTCGGCGCCAAACCCAGCCAGCGTCTCGGAGATCGCGGAGGACAACCGAGGCATCGTCTCTTCGGTCACAGCCGCGGCCGACTCGGGCTCCACAGCCGTGCCTTTTTCCCAGGCGAGCTTCCGCAGCGGCACCGTCGGAGCCGCACCCGCACTCGACGACAGCGCAGCGCCAAAACCATCGGCCAGGGTCGCGTCGTCTTCGCGTCCGCACAACCGCAGCGCTTCGCCAAAGAGCGTCCACCCATCGACATCAGTCACGTCGGCATTGAGCAGCGCAGGCCACGCCTTGACTGAGAGCGGAGCTCCTTGCTGCGTGGGCGCCAGGCGCTCGGCCAGCAAGCGCAGCAGCGCGTTGGGCAGCGGGCCGTCGGTGATCAGCTTCTCTGCGAGGCGAACGGCAAAGGGCACCAGCTCCGAGCGAAGGTACCCCTCGAGGATCCGCTCGAACTCCGCGCGGGTGTCGGCCACCTTCTCCGCCAGGGCGAAGGCCTCGCCGGCCAGGCCCAACTGCTCCGCCAGGCTCACGCGACGGCGAATGAGATCGGGCGTCTCGTCGAGCTGCCCCAACAACGCGTAGGCCTCCTTCAACCGGCCCAGCGACTCGTAGCCACGCGCCAGCGGCTCGCGCCAACGCACCACGGCTTCCGGCCCCGCCATCTCGCCGAGCCGCTCGACCATCGAGGTGAAGCGCTCTGCCTCGCCGTCCTTGTACAGCTCGACCAGCTCGCGCACCGCCGCCAGCTGCGTGGGATCGTCGAGCAGCGCGCGCTCGAAAGCGGCCTGCGCCAATTCTTTCTCCCCCAGCTGGTGAAGGAGAAGGGTGGCGCGCTCGATGTGCAGCACGCCTCGCGCGCCGTGGTGCTGCTCGAGCGTGGCGAGCGCTGACAGCGTATCGACCGCGTCCTGGAAGCGGCGGGCCTCGGTGCGCAGCGTGGCCAGCTCTCGCATCATCGAAGCGCGGCGCGCAGGCACCAGCACCGCGATCTGCTCGAAGATCTGCTCGCGGCGCTCAGCTCCAACCGAGCCCAGGTACGGAAGCAGCGCCACCAGCACTTCCGTCGACTTCACCTCGAGCGCGCGAGCCGCCAGCAGCTCGGTCGCGCCCGCGGTGACCAGGCCCTCGACCTCGCCCACCTGGCGGAAGGAGATCGCCAGCTCCACGCGCAGCTCAGTGGCCAGCTCGGGCGCCGTGCCCTGAGCCGCCGTCGCGAAGGCCCGCAGCGCCGCGACGTCCTTCGACTCCCGCAGCATCGACAGGTACCGCTCGGCGACGCTCGATGTCGGCGCGAGCAAGGCCTGCTCCGCCAGCACTTCGCGAATCTTCGCCTCGTCCTTCGCCGCCTCTGCCAGCGCGAGCGCCTCGTCCAGCCGTCCCGAGCGCAGGGCCGGCGTGAAGGCCACCTCCAGCGCGCGCCTGGGGGCCTCCAGCTCGAGGAAACGGCGGCCCGCCTCGGTCGCGCTCAGCATGCCCGGCGCTTCGCGGAGCACGCGCTCCAGCAATTCCCTCGCGGCGGCGAGCTCACCGGCCTTGCGCCACGACTCGAGCGCCTGCAGCAGCAGCACGGCCCGCTCCACACCCTCGCCCTGCTCCGCCAGCTGCGTGAGCGCGCGCGCCAGCTCGTCGGGGTGGCCGTCTTCGGTGGCCAGCTCGACCAGCAAGGTGAAGCCGGCCTTCGAGGGACGGGCGCCCAGCGATTCGCGGGTGAGCTGCAGGGCACGATCGAGCTGTTTGGCCTTTCGGAAGCTCCTGGCCGCCTCGAGCAGTCGCGCCGCCCTCTCCTGCGCGCCCATCAGCTCAGCCGAGGCGAGCTGAATGTCGGCGAGCGCGGCGGTATCGGACAGCGCGATGGCGATGCGCTCGAGGCCCTGCAGCGCCTGCGCGAAGCCAGGAGCGCCAGGACCCAGGCGGCGGATCGACTCCAGCGGCGTGCGCGCGGCGTCGTACTGCTTGCGCGATTCCAGCGAGGTGGCCAGCTCCAGCTTGAGCTCCGCGGCGCGCCCTTCGTCCTGGGTGGCCAGCGAGATGCGCACCAGCATCAGCTCGAGGCGATCGACGTCGCCCCGGCTGCGGGCCTCGGACAGCACCGCCTCCGCGGCCTCCAGATCGGTCGGATCGGCCTCGTACGCGGCCTTGCGAAGATCGAAGGCGCGCTGCCCTTCGTGCAGCTCCGTCTCCACCAGGGTGGCGGCGGCGAGCAGCGCCTTGGCGGCGGTCGAACCACCGGACGCCGAGGCGAAGCGCTCGTGAAGCGAGACCTGCTCGCCCAGGCGCCCCAGCGTGCGGTACGCGACGAGCCCCTTCTCGTAGAGCGCCACGTCGCCCGGGTGACGCTCGAGCAACCACTCCAGCGCGGCGATGGCCTTCTCCGGAGCAGCCTCGAGGGTGAGCGCCCGGCGGTGCAGCGCTTCGGCCTCTTCGCCGGTGGTGCGCGCGGCCAGGCGCATGGTGGTGCGGTACTGGCCGGCCGTATCGCCCAGCCGGCCGTAGGCCTCGTTCAACATCGAGAGCGCTTCTCTGCCCCGCTCCGAAGTGGGATCGATGTTGAAGGCAGCCTCGAAGGCGTCCACCGCGTCGTGCCAGGCCTGCGACTCCACCGCGGCCCGGCCCAGGCGCGTCCACACCGAGAGGCGGGTCACTTCCGGCAGCGCGTCACCCGCAAGCTGCATCAGGCGGCGGTCGAAGGGCTGCGCGGCGCGGGCACCACCGGCCTCGGCGGCCAGCGTGCCACGGGCCTCCAGCGCGACCAGATCGTCCGGGCTTGCCTCGAGGTACTCGTCCCAGGCGGCGGCCGCGAAGAGCGCCTCGCCTGACTTGCTGAGCAGCTGGGCCCTCTGACGCAAGAGCTCCGGAGCCTCCGAGGGGACCGCGCGCGCGCGAATGGCGAGCAGCTCGGCCTGGCGGCGCGGCTCGCCTTCGGCGCGCTCGAGCTGCGACTGGAAGGCTTCGCGATTCGCAGGTGCCGCCTCGAAGGCCTGGGCCTCGCACACGTGGGCTCGCTCCTTTGCCCCTGCGCGACGGAAGGCAGCGGCGGCCTTGAGCCACAGCGGTCCGGCATCGGCACCCTGGGTCGCCTCTGCGCGCAGCGAGAGCACTCCGGCCAACGAGAGATCGTCGCCGCTCTCCTCGAGGAACCCGGTGTGCCGATCGAACGAGCTGTGGAAGGGATCAGCGGCGATCAGGATCGCGTCGAAGTCGGCCGCGTCTTGCCGGCGACCCAGCTCGATCAGCAGGTCGGCGACGCGGGCGGTCAGCGAGAGATCGTCGGGGCTCGCCGAGCGCGCAGCCAGCAGTGCAGCAGCGGCGTCGTGAGGGCGGCCCGCCTTGTCCTTGTAGAGCTGAGCTGCGCGAATGAGCAGCTCCGCGCGCTGTTTGGGGTCGGTCGCGCGCGTGGCTGCGGCCTCGTAATACCCAGCCACGTCGCCCAGTCGATCCTGCCGCTCGTAGAGGCCCAGCAGCATCTGCTCGGCTTCCGCGAGCGTGGGCACCAGCACCAGCGCCTTCTGCAGGGCCGCTTCGGCCTGATCCGGCGCGAGCAGGGGCGCTGAGGCCACCTCCCCACCACCCTCCGCCGGCAGCCCGAGGTGAAGCCGCGCGAGCTGAACGAAAGCGATCGCCTGCTCCAGACCCGAGAGCAGCGCCAGCACCCGCTCCAGCCAATCGATCTCGGCTTCGCGATCGCTGCGGCGCCGCGAGAGCGCGAGGCCCTGTCGCGCCAGCGAAAGCGAAGGGGCGTACTCCCACGCACGATCGAGCGCCTGGGCTGCACCAGAGAGATCCAGCTTTGCTTCCGCGAGCAGATCAGCCCGGCGCACCAGGTGACGAGCCGCGTCCGCGAGCAGCCCTTCTTCGCTGCACACCTCGGCCATCGCCAGGAGCGTGCGCAGCGCGTCGTCGATGCGGCCGCTGCCTTCGGCGAGGCGCGCCTCTTCGTCCCAGGCCGTGAGCGCGCCCTCGAAGTCACCGGCCGTGAGCTGGAGCTGGGCTACCTCCGCCAGCTCGGTCATCAGCTCGGCAGTGCGACCCGCTTCACGCAGCACCTGCGCTGACTCGAGGCGCACCGGCAGCGGCTCTTCAGCGGCCGCGGCAGCCTTCACGTAGAGGCGCGTGGAGCTCTCCACGTCGCGGTGCACCTTGTTCGCCTCGCGGGCCAGCTCGAGCAGCAGCTCGGCGGTGCGCGAAGACTTCGAGAGCGTCTCCGCCCAGCGCGAGCGCAGCTCGAAGCCCGCTTTGGGATCGCGTGAACCCACCAGCGCCGCCAGCCGCTCCACCGCGTGGCCGTTGAGCGGACGCTCGGTCACCACCCGGCGAAGGCTCGACTCGGCGAGGCCCTCGTCACCGATTTGCTCACCTAGATCAGCCAGGCGCAGCCAGATGCGCTCGGCGACGTCGGGCGCGTCGTGGAAAGAGATCGTAGCCGCCAGCGACTGCTGCAGGGGGAGCGCCTCGCGCACCGCGCCCTGCAGGTAGAGCGACTCGGCGAGGCGCTGGAGATCTTCGCCCCTGGCAGGCACCAGCGCGTGGGCGCTGCGCATCAGCCGTAGCTCCAGAGTGCGATCGTCGAGCTCGCGCGCCAGCGTGGACGCTTCGCGAAGGGTCGCCGCGCCTTCGTCGGGCCCCAGGTGTTCAGCCGCGGCCTCCAGCAGCTTAAGCGCCTCTTCACGCTCACCTCGCGCGGCCAAAAGCCCGGCAAGGCGGCGGCGCGCGATCACGTTCTTCTCGTCGAGCGCGACCACCCGCCGCAGCGCCGCTTCGCCGGGCCCCGGGGCGTTGAGCTTGTCGAGGTGAAGGGTCGACAGCTCGGTCCACATGGCCACCGCCTGCGGCGAGGAGAGCTGCGCGGCCTCTGCGGTGAGCACCTCGGCGAGCCCTGCCCAATCTTCCACCCGGCGCAGCGCAACGATCAGCCCGGCGGTGGCCTTCGGGTGCCGGGGAGCGAGCACCAGGGCCGCCGCGTACGAATCGACCGCGGCCTCCATCGCGCTGCGGCCCTCTTCCAACGAAGCGCGCTCCAGCAACGCTTCCACCCGGCGCGGCACCGGGCCCTGCCTGGACGCCTCGAGGAGCGCCTCTTCTGCCCGGCGAATGTTGCCCGCCGTGCGCGCCACCTGGGCCAGCCCGAAGTGCGCTTCGAAGCGCTCGTTGGCCGGGAGCGGCAGCGTGACCAGGGCCTCGAAGGCCTCCAGCGCGCGCGCCGTGTCCTGCGCGTGAGCACGGTTGCGAGCGATGGTGACCAGGCGCTCGGCTGCGTCGGTGACCACCGCTTCGTCGCCGCGGGCATGCTCGAGCACCAGCTTGAGCGCGGAGAGCTCGGCGGCCTCGTCGTTCGACTGACGCGAGAGCTCGGCCAGCGCGCGCAGCAGCGGCACGGGGTGCGGCGCGAGCCCAGAGGCCTCGAGCAAATCGGCGCGGGCAGAAAGCAGATCGCCGGCCACCCGGTGCAGCTCGGCGCGCCGCGCCAGCAGCTCTGCCCGAGGCTCGCCCGCAGCGTGGACGATGAGGCGCGAGAGCAGGTCGAGCCGCTCGAGCTGGTGCGCGTCCGGGGTGTCATCGACCAGACGTTGCTCCACCCGTTC
>JBKJSE010000061.1:0-12048 GCA_046595925.1 Archangium sp.
GAAGATGGCGAAGATCAACGCCACGGCCGTCAGCGCCTTCTCACCACCCGAGAACAGGTTGACGCTCTGCAGCTTCTTGCCCGGGGGCTGCGCGAGGATCTCGACGCCCGGCTCTTCACCCGGAGCCGCGGGGATCATCATCAACGACGCGCGCCCGCCGCCGAACAAGCGCGGGAAGACCGCCTGGAACTTCTCGTTCACCACGTCGAACGTCTCCTGGAAACGCTGGCGGCTGGTCTCGTCGATCTTCTCGATCGCGTCCCTCAGCTGACGCAGCGAGTCCTCGAGGTCGGCCTTCTGCTTCGAGAGGAAGGCGAACCTGTCCTTGATCTCCTGGTGCTCTTCGATCGCGGTGACGTTCACTTCACCCATGCGCTCGAGCTGGCCGCGCAGATCCTTGAGCGTCTCCTGCGCCTCGGCGCCCAGCTGCGGAGCGAGGTGGTACTCGTGCAGCGCCTCGACGAGGTTGACCTGGAAACGTTCAGAGACGGTGCCGACGAGGTGCTCGAGCTCGAGGGTCAGCTCCTTGCCCTTGAGCGAGAGCCCTGAGACCGACTGGGTCAGCCCGTCGATCTTCTCGCGCAGCTCACGAAGCACCTGCTCGTCGTCGATGACCTTCGTCGACCTCTCGGTGTGCGCCGCGCGGCGCCCATCGAGCTCCAACTTCGCCACGCGGTGCTGCTCCTGGCGCTCGCCCCGCTCGGTGGCGGTCTCGGCCATGCGGCCCTCGAGCATCACGAGGTGCGCCTTGCCTTCATCGAGGCTCTGCGAGAGCCGCTCGGTGCGCTCGGTCAGTTCCTTCACCTGCGTCGCCAGCGAATCGACACGCAGGCGAGCCGCCTCACCACGCTCGGTGACCGACGCGCACTTCACCTTGAGCTCGGTGACCTCGGTCGAGAGCGTCGAGAGCTTCGTCTCGAGCGACTCCTTCTCGCCAGTCATCAGGCCCACGCGATCGTCACGCAGCTGGCGATCGGTCTGGCCGTGCATCACCTCGCCACGCGAAGACTCCAGCTCGAACTCGAGGCTGCTCTTCTGCGACTCGAGCTGCTCAATCTCACCCTGCACGCCTTCGATGCGCGCGCGCAGCTTCACCAGGCCCGAGCCCGCCGAGTGCAGATCTTTTTCGTGGCCGGCCAGCTGCACCTCTTCCACGTGGCTGTTCTTCTCGAGGCCCTTGAGCACGCCTTCTGACTGGCCCATCTGCTTCTGCAGGGCGTAGTGCCGGGTGATGAGCTCGTTGTAGCGCTCCTCGAGCCGCACCACGTCGCCCGTCAGGTCGCCGATCTCGCGCTTCTTCTGCAGCACGCCGACCGCGGGGCCTTCCATCACGCCGCCGGTGAGCACGCCGCCGGGGCGCACCACGTCGCCGTCTTGCGTGACGAAGGTGTACGCCGGGTGGCTCGCCGCGCAGCGCTGCGCCACGTCGAGATCGGCCACCAGCGCGACGCCCGAGAGCAGCTGAGCGACCAGCGGCCGCAACGTCTCGTCGGACACCTGCACCACCGAGAACGCCATGCCCAGCACCTCGGGCAGCTCGAGCGCAGGCAGCGCTTCGACGGCATCCATCGGCACGGCAAGGAAGCTCGAACGGCCCTCCTGGCCCGCCTTCAGGTACTGCAGCAGCTCGTACGCGCGCTCTGGCGTCTCGACCACCACGTGCTGCAGCCGCTCACCGAGGGCCGCTTCGACCGCCAGCTCGTGCTCGGAAGAAGCCGACACCACGTCAGAGACGAGGCCGAACACGCCCGCCTGCCGCGGGTCAGCCCCTGCCTTCGTCATCACCGCGCGCACCCCGCGATCGAAGCCGTCGTAGTTCTTCGCGATCTCCTGCAGCGAGGTGAGGCGGCTGCGCTTGTCAGCCAACTCCTCGCGCACGCCCACCACCATCACTTCGTTCTCCGAGAACGCTTCGCGAATGCCGACCAGCGTCGCTTCTTCTTCACCGCGGCGCTGCGTCAGCTCGATCGACAGCTGGCGGGTCTGCTCGACGCGCTCGAGCACTTCACGGCGCGCGGTGTCGAGCTGGGCCTCTTCGGCGCGCAGCCCCTCGACCTCGGCGGTCAGCCGCGCCTGGCGCTCGGTCAGCTCGGTGCGGCGCTGCTCGAGACCCTGCAGCTTCGACTCGTGGTTGGCCACGCGGGTGGCGATCTCGACGAGGCTGCGCTTGTCCTGCTCGAGGCGGGTGACCACGTCGGCCAACAGCTCGGTGGCGCGGCGCAGCTCTTCTTCCTTCACCGTCAGCGTGACTTCGTCTTCCTTGCTGGCGACGCCCATGCGCTCCAGCTCGGCCAGCCCCTCTTTCTTCTCAGCGATGGCCAGCGCCTGCTTCTCGCGCACCTCGGCGAGCTCGGCTTCGGCCTGCGTGACGCGCGCGGTGGTGGCGGACAGATCTTCCTGCCAGTGCGCGATGCTCTGCGCGTCGAGCTGAACCTGGCTCTCGATGGCGAACAGATCGGCGCTGAGCTGCTCGAGCACGGCGGTCTCGCCCTCGAGCGACACGCGGCGCAGCGAGATGTCTTCTTCCAACGCCTTGACGCGATCAGCGGTGGCGCGCTCGTCGGTGGTCAGCTCGTTGAGCTGGGCCTCGAGCAGCTTGCGCGCGGCCTGCAGCTCGAGCCAGCGGTGCGAGCTGTGGTGCAGCTCGATCTCACGCATCTCGCTCTTGAGGCGCTTGTACTTCTCGGCCTTCTTGGCCTGGCGCTCGAGCGAGTCGAGGCGCTTCTCCAGCTCGGAGACGACGTCGTTGACGCGCAGCAGGTTCTGCTGCGTGTATTCCATCTTCCGCTCGGCGGCGCGGCGGCGGGCCTTGTACTTGGTGACGCCGGCGGCCTCTTCGATGATCGAGCGGCGATCTTCGGGGCGCGACGAGACGATCTGCCCCACGCGGCCCTGCTCGATGATCGAGTACGCGCGCGTGCCGACCCCGGTGCCCAGGAAGAGCTCAGTGATGTCGAGCAGGCGCGTGGTGGTCTTGTTGATCTGGTACTCAGACTCGCCCGAACGGAACAGGCGGCGCGTCACCGAGACCTCCGGCAGACCCGCGAGCGTCTCGGGCAAGGTGTCTTCCGGCCCGACCTTGAAGGTCAGCGTGACCTCTGCCATCGACAGCGGCGCGTGCGTCTCAGAGCCATTGAAGATGACGTCTTCCATGCCGCGGCCGCGCAGGTTCTTGGCCGACTGCTCGCCCATCACCCAGCGGATCGCGTCGACGACGTTTGATTTGCCGCAGCCGTTGGGTCCCACCACGCCGGTGACGCCGTCGTCGAAGCTGATGACGACGCGGTCCATGAAAGACTTGAATCCGGTGATGTCGAGCCGCTTGATCCGCATGGGTTTTTCGCGCCCTTTTCTCTGGGTGAGCCGGTTGACGGAAATCGCGCCGGAGCCGGAAAATCGGCCTCGGAGCGCGATCCGCGTACCATGTGGGCATGGTCACGAGCAAGCGTGACACTACCTCATGTGACCATATGTTTTGGTGGCCACAGACCCACATCAGCAGACACAAAAAAGCCGCTCAGCAACAAGTGCGAGCGGCCCCAAACGTCACTCTGCAGAAAATGTCACGCAGCGGAGCGCGAAAGCTCGAGCACCGCGGCCAGCCGGCCGTCCACGATGCGCACGGAAGGACGCGAAATGAGCCGGGTGACGGGCAAAAGTGCAGTCTGAGGATTCGTACGATCCGCCAGCACCACGACTTTGTTGTCCTTCGGTTGGTTGGTCATCGCGTCTCCTGTCACTGCATCAAGCAAAGGGGGGGCCAGCCTTCCGCTTCAAGGCCCTCCGCCACTTGGAAACACGCGGGAGGGTGTTTGGTTTCAAGGGTGGTGCAAGCGCGCCCCACTCGGGAGCGGACACGCTCGCACCTATCGTCCTGGTTCCGTACGTTCGGCTGCCCTGACTCAGGGCACCTCGAGCGCGATGAGGCTCTTGCCTCCCGAACCCGGCAACGCCACCCGGAAGAGCGCCACGGCGCCCGGAGCGAGCGTCTTGAGCGCCGCCATCAGCTCGTCGCGGCTCTTCACCGGCTTGCGGTTGAGCTCGACCACCGCCATGCCCCGGTGCAGCCCCGCCTCGTCGGCCGCGGAACCCGGCGAGACCTCGATCACCAGCGCGCCCTGCTTGGGCAGCCCGGTGGCCTCGGCCATGCGGGGGTCGATGTCCTGGAAGGCGAGCCCGATGCGGTGCGCATCGCTGGGGGCCGACTCTGGCTTCTTGAGCTCGCCCAGGTTCTCGAGATCGGGCCGCACGCCCAGCTTCACCTTCACCTCGACGGGTTTGGCCGAGCGCATCACGGACAGCGCCACGGTCGCGTCAGGGCGCTTGAGGGCGATGATGCGGGTCAGCGTGGTCGACGAGTTGACCTTCTCTCCGTCGATCGCGAGCACCACGTCTTCTTCCTTGAGGCCGGCCTTCTGCGCGGGGCTGCCTTCGTTGACCGCGGTGATCAACGCGCCGTCGCGAGCGGGCAGCATCAGCGCCTTCGAGAGCGCCGGCGAGACGTCCTGAATGCCCACGCCCAACCAGCCGCGGGTGACCGTGCCGGTCTTCTCGAGCTGGGGCAAGACGGCCTTGAGCAAGGTCGAAGGCACCGCGAAGCCGATGCCCGTGCCCGCGCCGTTCTGCCCGCCGATGATCGCGGTGTTCATGCCGATCACCTCGCCCCGCAGGTTGAAGAGCGGCCCACCCGAGTTGCCGGGGTTGATCGCCGCGTCGGTCTGCAGGAACTGATCGTAGCGGCTCGCGCCGATCTGCCGATCGAGCGCCGAGATGATGCCCGCCGAGACGCTCTGCGCGAGACCGAACGGGTTGCCGATGGCCACCACCCAGTCGCCCACCTTCATCGAGCTCGAGTCGCCGAGCTTCACCGAAGGCAGCGGGTCGAACTTGCCCTTGAGCTTGACCAACGCGACGTCGGTCAACGGATCGCGCCCCAACACCTCGGCGTCGAACGATCGCCCGTCGTCGAGCCGCACCTTCAAGGTGACCGCGCCATCGACCACGTGGTTGTTGGTGAGCACCAGGCCACGCGGATCGATGAGGAAACCCGAGCCCGTACCGGGGCTGAGCGGCGCTTGTTCCTGCCCGGGGCCGCGGCGGCCCTTGAAGTAGCGCTCCATCATTTCCTGCTGCTCGGCGGTCGCGCGCTTGGCGACGTCGATGTTCACCACCGAGCCCTTCACGGAGTCGATCAACGGCGCCAATGAAGGAACGGCCACCACCTGGGGACTGGGAAGTTGAGCGAGGACGGGAAGCGGGATGCTGAGGAGGGCTGCCAGAAGGAGTGTTCTCATACGTGGTCTCGTTGGTAACGCAGGACCCTGAACGATCAACCCCAGGCGGAGATTTCCACGGTGATTGTGGTTAGTGTCCGCCTTCGTCCGTAAGGCCGAAGGAGCACTGAGGAAATCATGGTTCGTTTCTCCCGGTTGTCGCCCTTGCTGGCGCTCGCGCTGGCCGCCTGCCCTCCGCCCATCGATGGCCCTGACGGGGGCAATGACAACGAGATCGTCGTCGGCCCCGCCGGCGGCATCTTCGTTCGCAACGGCTACGGCATCACGGTGCCCGCAGGCGCCTTCACCGAAGAGCAGCGCATCTTCGTGACCCTCTTCGAGACCGGCATTCCCGAAGTGCCGATGCGCAAGCGGATCAGTCAGGGCTACCGGCTCTCGCCGCTGAGCCTGGTGCCGAAGAGCCCCCTGACCTTGTACCTGCCGTGGGTTCCCGATCGCGTGCCCGCGGGCGTCGACCCCGGCACCTACGACATGCGCCGGCAGAACGGCGCTGAGGCCTACGCCTCGTTGCCCGGCGCCAAGACGAACCTGATGCCCTTCGCCGCCGTCGAGGCGAAGACCGACAAGCTGGGCGTCTTCTGGGTGACCAGCCCCGCGCAGCCGAACATCGCGCGGCTCGAGCTGGACCCCGAAGAGGTCACGCTCAGCGTGGGCGAGTCGCTGCAGTTCAACGCGCGGGTGATCTCGCCCACCGGTGAGACGATCGAATCGCCCGTGACCTGGCGCGTGGTGCCCATGCGGGTGGCGCTGGTCGACGCGAGCGGGCTCGTCACCGGGCTCGACCCCGGCGTCGCCACGCTCACGGCGAGCTCCGGCATGCAGTCGGTCACCGCGAAGGTCAACGTGAGGGGCAGCACCGTCGGCCCGCGCACGTACGTGCACGAGAACCCCTTCCCCACCGGCAACGATCTGCGCGGTGGTTCGCTCGCCCCCGCGGGCCTGGGCACCGTCTACGCGGGCAGCAACGGCACCGTGCTGGTGGAAGACGCCATCGGCGCGTGGACGCGGGTGTTCTCGGTGCCTTCGCTCACCTTGAAGGCGGTGGGCGGCACCTCGTTGACCGACGCCGTCGCCATCGGGAGCAGCGATCGCGGCTCGGGCGTGTTGGTGGAGTTCAAGGGCGCCACGATGCAGCCGGTGCTGCGCGAATTTCAGGCGACGCAGATAAGCGATCTGACCCAGCTGTGGTTCGACGGCACGCACGGCATGGGCGTGGGCGTCGGCAACGACGTGGTGATCCGCCGCAACGGCGTGTGGACGACCGAGTACCACCCGTCGTTCGAGGCGCTCATCGCGGTCATCGGCGACGGCGCGGGTGGCTTCACGGTGGTGGGCGATCTCGGCTCGATCTACCAGTGGGATCCCGTGCGCAAGGTGTGGGACTCGCTCTACGACACGCGCCTGGCGGTGAAGCTCGACGCCGCGGTGTTGGTCAGCTTCGCGGGCGAGGCGTGGGCGGTCGGTGGAAACCGGCTGTGGCACTTCACGGGCGCCGGCTGGGTCGCAGAGAGCCTGCCCGCCACGCCCGCGCTGGCTTCCACCACCACGGTCGGGGTGTTCGACTCGCGCGTGGTGGTGGGCGGGCTCGCGCGCGTCGTGGGAAACCAGCCGTTGCCCCCTGCGAAGGGCGTGATGCTGGTGCGCGCTCAAGCGCAGTCGACCGACGGCGGTGTGAACGAGGTCGCGTGGACGTCGTTCTCGATGCGGGGCCAGCAGGTGCCGCGCGGGGTGTTCGGCGGCGGTGCCGCGTCGGCGCAGGGCCGCGTGGTGGGCGACCTCGGGGCCGTCTGGGTGTGGAACAGCGGCACGGCCGACTTCACCGAGCGCTCGCGCGGGTTCCAGGGCGACGTGGTGGATCTCGCGGTCACCACCACCGACGTGTTCGCGGCGGTCAACGAGTGCGCCGACGTGCGGTGCCTCACCCGGCGCGGCGCCGTGATGCACCAGGGCACGGCGGGCTACGAGGCGCTGGGCACCATGCCCACCGGCGAGCGCTTGCACGCCGTCGTCGCGCGGGGCCCCAACGACGTGATCGCCAGCGGGCAGACGTCGGTCTTCCGGTGGGATGGCACCGGCTGGAGCACGGTGACGGTGCCGACGCCCCCGGTGGGAGATCCACCCGTGGGCCCCATGCTCGACCTGGCGTGGTGTGGCAGCGCGCTGTGGGGCGCCAACGAGGACGGCACCATTTATCAGGGCAACGGGGCCTCGCTCACCACCATGGGCTCGTTCGGCCGGCCGCTGACTTCGATTCACTGCCCCACGGCGGGCGAGGTCTGGATCGCCGGAGATCAGCTGCTCGCCTCGAAGAAGACGCAAGGTACGTGGGCGCAGGTCACGGGCGATGTCGGTCAAGCGCCCTGGCAGGCGGTGTGGAGCCCCGGTGCAGGCGAGGCCTTCGCGTTCGGTGACGCGACGTTCGGGGTGTACTTCGACACGCGCGATCTGCTGGCCCAGGAGCAGACCGGCGGCGTGCGCATCGACGTGACCGAGGCGATGTGGGGGAACAAGATCGACAACCTCTACATGGCCGGCCTCACCACGACGGGCGCGGGCTTCATGCTGCGGTTCGATGGCATCAACTGGTCGCCGGTCGACCCGGGCGCGTCACGCAGGGGCACGGCGCTGGGTGGCCGGTCGACGAACGAGGTCTGGTTGGGTACCGAAGGCGGCGGCGTGCTGAAGGCCGTCGCCCCCTGACGAAACGGTGAACGAGGGCAGACACCTGTCCTTCCGAGAGGGTGGCCGAAATAGGAATTGAGAACCCCACCGGTCTCCCCGAGCCCAGTCGAGGGGTCACTTGGCGCGCGAGGCAGAAAGTACTCCCTCGACTCCGCTCGCAGGGTTGATCGAAATAGCGAGCGCAAGCCGGCGATTTCGTCCGAAGGAACAGACCCACCGTTCGCATCGAGCGCAGTCGAGATGCCACCTCTGCGCCGCGCGCCAGGTGACCCCTCGACTTCGCTCGGGGGGAACGGTGCTGTTCCTGAGGCGCAGGGGACCGGTGGTGGACCTATTTCACCAGCCTCTTGGGGAGAGGGAGACGGTTACTTTTCGGTCCAGGCCTTCAGCACTCTGAGCGCCATCCGCGCGTGCTCGAACCGTTCAGCCAGTGAGCCCTGCGGCCCCCGGCTGACCGTCGCTTCAATGCGCGCCGCCGCGACCTGCCTCTTGCGCGTCGCTTCCGGCGAACGACGTGCCGCCTCGAGGTGCTCCGCTTCCGACAGGTCGACCTGCGCCCGATACACCTCGACCGCCGACGAAAACGCGAGGTCCTTCTCACCCAGCAGTTCGCGAGCCGCCCGAAAGTCCGCTTCTGCCCCGCGCAGCTCACCCTTTCGCGCACGCAACGCACCGCGCGCCCCCAACGTCAGGCCCGCATGCCGCTTGTCACCGACCACGTGAAACAACGCGAGCGCTTCATCGAGTGACTCGGCGGCCGGGTCGAGGTTCAGCTGCTCCATCAACAGCAACGCCTGATTGAGCAGACAGATGGCCTCGAAGCGCCGGTTGCCGACCTCGCGATGCACCCCGACCGCGCGCCGGTAGAGCGCCATCGCCCGCGCGTTCACGCCGCGATCGCGCTCGAGGTCCGCGAGGTTGGTGACCGCGATGCCCTCACTGCGCCGGTTGCCCAGCTCACGGTGCACGGCGATCGCCTTGGTGCAGCTCTCTTCCGCCGCGGCCCACTGACCCCTCGCCTGCTGCAGCACCGCGAGGTTACTGAGCGTCACGCCTTCGAAGCGCCTGTCCTGCGCGAGCCGATGCAGCTCGAGCGCGGCCGCCGACAAATCTTCCGCGTCGTCCTGCCGGCCCTGTTCCTGCGCGACCGCGCCGAGATTGGCGAAGACGCGCCCCTGCATGCGCAGGTCCTTCGTCTCCTTGAGCAACGTCAACGCGCGCTCGAGCAACGCCTGCGCGTCGATCAACGAGCCCTCCTGCTTGCGCACCGAGCCCAGGTACGCGAGCGCACGGCCCTCGATGTCGGGGGGGAGTTTGCGCGAGAGCACCGCCTCGAGATCGGCGGCCGCTTCCTTGAGCCGCCCGCGCGAGAGCAGCACCCGAGCGCGCGCCTCGAGCGCCGGAATGCGCTCGTTCGGATCGCTCAATTTCTGCAGCACCGCGTCGAGCATCGAGAGATGCCCACCATACGGACCGCGCACCAGGAACAACGCGTCGAGGCCCAGCAGCACCCGCAGCGCTTGCTTGACCCCGTCTCCGCCTTGCGCGAGCCACCACTCCCAGGCGCTCATCAGGTTGTCGCGTTCTGCGCCGAGCAGATCGAGCACCGCCGCGCCCTTCTCTGCCGCGGGACCCAGCGTCTCACCGAAGCGCAGGTACCAGGTCGCATGACGCTTCCGCGCGCGCAGCTCTTCCTGCGGCAGCCGGTTGATCACCCGCGCGCGAATCGACTCGTACATTCCGTACCTCGCCTGATCAGACTTGAGCGGAAAGCTCACCCGCAGCAACGACCTGCTGCGAAGGCGATGCAGCACCTGCAGCACCGCTTCCCGATGCGCATCACCCGGATGCCCCGGGAGCCGCAGCACGTCGAGCGCCGCGCCGGCCGAGAAGCCCGACGAGAAGACGGTGCACTGCGCGAGCGCCGCCCGCTCTTCATCACTGAGCTGCCCCCAGCTCGCTTCGAACGCTTGATCGATCGCCAGGAACTGGCTGCTCCCGCTCGACGACTGCGGCCTGGCCGCTTCACGCAGCGCGTCCAACGGCGCGTCGGCCATCTGCGCAGCGGCGAGCTCGATGGCCAGCGGCATGCCGTCGAGGCGGCGCACCAGCGCTTTGACCATGTCGCGGGCCCAGCGACCGCTGGGGAAGTTCGGGTTGAGGGCACGCACGCGCTCGAGGAACAGGCGCACCGCGTCGCTCTCGTCATCGCCGTCGATGGGGAGCGGGCCGACTTCGTATTTCTTCTCTGCCTCGACGCCGAGCGCGACGCGCGAGCACAGAAGGAAGTGCGCGTCTTTCGCGACGGCGTGCCAGGCGAGCACCACGGGCGCCAGCTCACTGCCGAGCTGTTCGACGTTGTCGAGCACCAGCAGGCACTGACGCCGCGCGGTCAAGAGCACGCCCACCGCTTCGACGGGAGAGCCCGCCGCCGGCAGCGCGACGCCCAGCGCCTCGGAGACGGTGATGCACACCCCTTCGACGCTGCGGGCACCGGACAGGTCAGCGACCCAGACCCGGCCACGAAAAGTCGAAGCCTGCTGCCGCGCCGCTTCACGCGCGAGCCGCGACTTGCCCACGCCGCCCGGCCCCAGCAACGAGATGAGCCGTTCACCACTGCCGAGCAACTGGTGGAGATCCGCCAGCTCTGCGGCGCGGCCGATCAACCCCTGCTCGTCTGACGGCACCTGGCCTTCTTCTGGCGCAGCCGAGGGCTCCTCTTCGACCTGCGTCAGTTGTTGCGACGAGCTCCACTGAGGCCTCGCGCCCGGGCGCTCTTGCCGCGTGACGAGGTCGGCCGCCCCTCCCTCGAAGGTGCCCGTCGGTTCTTCATCGGGCGCGAGCCCTTCGGCGTGACCGGACTCAGGCACCAACGACCGGGTGAGCGCGGCGATGGCCTTCGCGCCCGACGGCAGCGCGTATTGTTCGGCGACGGTCTCGATCGCTTCACCGAGATCAGCCGCGCGCTTGAAGCGGCCACTGGCTTCCTTCGAGAGCGCCTTGAGGATCAACGCGTCGACCTCGGGCGGAACTTCCGCGCGATAGAGCGAAGGCGGCGAGACCTGGCAGGCGAAGATCTTCGCCATCGTCTCGGCCTGCGACGCACCCCGGAAGAGCCGGCGGCCGGTGAGCGACTCCCACATGCACACGCCCAGCGCGAAGATGTCGGTGCGTGAATCGATGCGCCGGCCATCGGCCTGCTCTGGCGACATGTACGGCAACTTGCCCTTCACCAACCCCGGCGTGGTGCGCTGGAAGCGTTGTTCGGCGCGCGCGACGCCGAAGTCGATCAGCTTCACCTCGCCGGCGCGGCCCAACAGAATGTTCTGCGGCGTGACGTCGCGGTGGACGATCTGCAGCGCGCGGCCTTCGGGATCCGTCGCGTGGTGCGCGTAGTCGAGCGCGCTCGCCAGCGAGGCTCCGAGCGAGAGCACGGCCTCGAGGGGCAGGTGTTCTGCTTTGCGAGCGGCGCGCTTGAGCACCTCGGACAGCGCGGCGCCTTCGACGTATTCCATGCGCACGAACCACTCACCTTCGACTTCTCCGAGCTCGTCGATGCGGACGATGTTCGGGTGGCGCAGGCGCGCGGCGATGCGCGTCTCGTCGAGGAAGGCGCGCAGCATGTCGGCGTCGCTGAGCATCGACGAGAGGATCCGCTTGATCACCACGGGTCGCTTGAGTTGGGGGCCTCGCGCGAGAAACACCTCGCCCATTCCTCCGCGGCCGAGCAGCGAGAGCAGCTTGTACTTCCCGAAGATCAAGTGATGTCGATAGTACCTTACACTTGACCCTCACCCCGACCACCCCGACCCTCTCCCGAGGAGACTGGTGAAATAGGTCGCCACCCGCCGCGCGGCGCAGAGGTGGCATCTCGACTGCGCTCGATGCGAACGGTGGGTCTGTTCCTTCGGACGAAATCGCCTGCGAAGCCGGTCCCCTGCTCCTTAAGGAACCGCACCGTTCCCCCCGAGCAAGGAACCAGCTTCGCTGGCGATTTCGACCGAAGGAACACACCGGTCCTCCCGAGCGGAGTCGAGGGAGTACTTCTGCCTCGCGCGGCAGGTCACCCCTC
>JBKJSE010000092.1:0-17703 GCA_046595925.1 Archangium sp.
GTTGAAGATCGCATTGGACGGGAACATGGGGCAGTCGCCGAGCACGGACCCTCCGCCGCCGGACGAGTAATTGGCCGCGGCAGATGCCGTGGGCGCCACCCACGCCGACGCCGATGACGTTGATGCAGTCGCGTACTCCGGCACCGTCGGGCTCGCGGGTGGGCTGGGCGCCACCCAGGAAACAGCCGCCGGCGAAGCGGGGGTGGCGGGCTGGGCCTGCAGCGCAACTGTCTCCGGCTGCGCCGAAGACGCAACGACGCCGGGTTGCACCGGGGCCGAAGAGTCGCTCGGCGGCGTCGTCGGTGCCGGGGCTGCTGGTGAGGGGACCGATACCGCGAACGTGTCGGGCGTGGTCGCAACCGAGGTGGTTGTACCGCTGGCACTGCCGCTGTCACTGGCAGTGCCACCGCCGCCGCCACCACCGCATGCCGCGAGCGCCGCGAGCGTCATGCTGCTGAGCACCCAGGTCAGTTGTCGTCGTTTGCGCTTGTCGGACATCTCGTACCTCATTCATCAAAGGGCCCGCATTGTGAGCACGAGGTACGGCGCAAAGAACGTCACTCCATGCAAGGCATGGACCATTGCGTTACCGGCGGTCCAGGGTTCCGTGCAATTAGTCGCACGGGTGTGTCCCGCTGAGGACTGGCTCCTACATCGTGGGATGTAAAGAACAGAACGCCGGGGCCCTGCGGCCACCGGCGTCGATCTCAGCAAGCGTTTGATGTGTGGACCGCAGCGCCGCCAATCACGCCGATTGCGGCGTCCTGAAGTCGGCCCAAGGGATCAGTCCCTGGTCGCCGTCTTCATAGAGCAGGTGCGCGGACTCGCCCTCGATCACCCAGCACGCCCGGAACTGCTGGCCGCTGACGACGGCATTGGCGTCCTTCATCATCGTGCGAAAGCCGGGCTTGAGCTGATTCAGCACCTTCTCGCTCGTGCAGGGCTTGTCGGTGAGGCGGACCGAGTCCTTGCCGTTGCTGGCCACCAGCTCATCGGCGAACGCGGGTGCGGCGAAGAGTGCGGCCGCGACGCAAACAAGAACCAGCTTCATGGGCTTCTCCGGATGATGGGTGCCATCGAAAGGAGGGCACGTGCATCCAATGCTGCGCGCCGGCTCGGCCGGACCCTGTAGGAATCGGGCACGTAGGGGAGTCGTCGGCCTACGCCGGGCGCTGCAAGCGAATCGGATACCGCAGGTCAGCGCGCGTGGCGGAACTGCGCCGGGCTGGTGCCCGTCCATGCCTTGAAGGCGCGGATGAAGCTTTTCTCGTTGCGGAACCCCGCAGCGGCGGCGACCTGCTTGATCGGTCGCGCCGTGCGATAGAGCAAGTCACGTGCGCGCTCGCAACGCACCTCGTCCTTGAGCTGCTGCAGGCTCGCGCCTTCTTCCTTGAGCTGGCGGTGCAAGGTGCGCGTGGACATGTGCAGGAGCACGGCAATGCCCTCGGCGTTGTGCGAATCCTGCGGGCTCGTGGCGAGCGCTTGCCGCACCTGTTCGACCAGCAGGCGGTCGCGGCGGTACTGCAGTACCGTGAGCGGCAGCGCGCGCTGCAACATCTGGCGCAGCGCCTTTTCGTCGCGGCGCAGGGGCAATGCGAGATAGCGGGCATCGAACTGGATCCCCGCCTGCGCCGCGTTGAAGTGCAAGGCGCCCGGAAACATGTGGCCATAGGCATCGGCATGTGGCGGGGGTGTGAACGGAAAGTGCGCGCCCTGCAAGGGAATTCGCGAGTCGATGTACCAGGACGCGAGGCCATGGATGTTGCGCAGCACGTGGACCAGGCAAAACTCGCGCGCAGCCGCGCCGAGCTGGCCGATCGCCGGTGCCTCCTCGATCATGATCGAGGCCGTGTCTGCCTGCTGCACCACGCTCAGGCAAATGTCGTCGGCGATCAACGCGTGGTGCCGGCACCACCGCTTGAGTGCAACGCAGAGATCGGGCGAACTGAGCGAGGCGCGCGCCAACATGCCGTAACTGCCCCAGGGCAGCGGCCGCGAGAACGCGCCCAGTCCTTCGTCGCCCAGTTCCTGCATCGCCGCGCCGGAGAGGGTTTCCATCTGCAGCGCGGTGATGCGGGCATCGGCGATGTGCAGCTTCGCTGGCGCGATCTGTGCCGTCCGCAGGGCCTCGGCCGGGTTCAGGCCGCGGCGCTCGTAGGCCGAGGCAATGGCACGTGCAAACGCAATCGGGGTGGCGGCTACGGGTAGGCGGGCGTGGGCCATGACAACGTAGAGTCTAGCTGGCACGATTTGCAACCTCGGTGACGTCTCCATTGCCCACCGCTGCCGGGCCGAAGCGGGCCGAAGCGGGCCCAAGCGGGGCCATGCGCGCTAGGATGGGCCTGCCATCCAAAGAGAGACATCCATGCCCGCCCTGGAGACACAACTCAACGCCCGCTCCGCCGAGTTCCAGGCCAACGCCGCAGCGATGCAGGCGCTGGTCGACGACCTGAACACGCAGGTGGCCAAGGCCGCCGAAGGCGGGGGCGAGACTGCTCGCGTGCGACATGTTGCGCGCGGCAAGTTGCTGCCGCGCGAGCGCGTCCAGATGCTGCTGGACCCCGGCACGCCTTTCCTCGAGATCGCGCCGCTGGCCGCGCACGGCATGTACATCAACAAGGACGGAACCGGCGACGCGCCGTGCGCCGGCCTGATCGCAGGCATCGGCCGGGTGAGCGGCGTCGACTGCATCGTGGTGTGCAACGATGCCACGGTCAAGGGCGGCACCTACTACCCGATGACGGTGAAGAAGCACCTGCGCGCGCAGGAGATCGCGGCGCAGAACCACCTGCCGTGCATCTACCTGGTCGACTCGGGCGGCGCCTTCCTGCCGCTGCAGGACGAGGTGTTCCCCGACAGGGAGCACTTCGGGCGCATCTTCTACAACCAGGCGAACCTCTCCGCCCAGGGCATCGCGCAGGTCGCGGTGGTGATGGGCTCGTGCACCGCGGGCGGCGCCTACGTGCCGGCGATGTGCGACGAGTCGATCATCGTGAAGAACCAGGGGACCATCTTCCTCGGCGGCCCGCCGCTGGTGAAGGCGGCCACGGGCGAAGTCGTCACCGCCGAGGAGTTGGGCGGCGGCGACGTCCATACGCGCGTGTCGGGTGTGGTCGATCATCTCGCGGACGATGATCGCCACGCCCTGGCGATCGCGCGCGAGATCATCAGGCATTCGTCACCCCCGTCGTCCCGGCCGCTGCAACGCAGCGCTGGGCCGGGCCCCAATACTTGGGCACCGGCCTTCGCCGGTGCGACGAGCGCCGACCCCCTCTACCCCGCCTCCGACCTCTACGGCATCATCCCCAAGGACCCGCGCCAGCCCTTCGACGTGCGCGAGGTGATCGCGCGCCTGGTGGATGGCTCCGACTTCCACGAGTTCAAGGCGCTCTACGGCGCGACGCTCGTGACCGGCTTCGCCCACATCCACGGCCATCCGGTGGGCATCCTCGCCAACAACGGCATCCTCTTCTCCGAGTCGGCGCTCAAGGGCGCCCACTTCATCGAGCTCTGCGCGCAGCGCGGCACGCCGCTCCTCTTCCTGCAGAACATCACCGGCTTCATGGTGGGGCAGAAGTACGAGAGCGGCGGCATCGCCAAGGACGGCGCCAAGATGGTGACCGCGGTGTCGTGCGCGAAGGTGCCCAAGCTCACCGTGATCATCGGAGGTAGCTTCGGCGCCGGGAACTACGGCATGTGCGGCCGCGCCTACAGCCCCCGCTTCCTCTGGATGTGGCCCAACGCGCGCATCAGCGTGATGGGCGGCGAGCAGGCGGCAAGCGTGTTGGCCACCGTCAAGCGAGATGGGATCGAGCTCAAGGGCGGCAAGTGGAGCCCCGAAGAAGAGGCCGCGTTCAAGAGCCCGATCCGCAGCCAGTACGAGACGCAAGGTCACCCGTATTACGCGACCGCGCGGCTGTGGGACGACGGCATCATCGACCCCGCGGACACGCGCATGACGTTGGCGTTGGGACTGTCGGCCACGCTCAACACGCCGATTCCCGAGACGAAGTTCGGCCTCTTCCGGATGTGACTGTGTCCCTTTCCCAACGTCGTCGCCCCCAGGGGCTTTGAAATGTTCTCCAAAATCCTGATCGCAAATCGTGGAGAGATCGCCTGCCGTGTCGCTTCGACGGCACGCCGCCTCGGCATCAAGACGGTCGCCGTGTATTCGGACGCCGACGCAGGCTCGAAGCACGTCGCGTCGTGTGACGAGGCCGTGCACCTGGGGCCCGCTGCCGCCAAAGAGAGCTACCTGGTGATGGAGAAGATCCTCGCGGCGGCGAAGGCCACCGGCGCGCAGGCGATTCATCCCGGCTACGGCTTCTTGTCCGAGAACGAGGACTTCGCCGAAGCGTGCGTGAAGGCGGGCATCACCTTCATCGGCCCACCGGCGTCGGCCATCTCGGCGATGGGCCTCAAGTCGGAAGCGAAGTCGCGCATGGAGAAGGCGAAGGTGCCTCTTGTTCCCGGCTACCACGGCGCTGATCAGTCACCTGCGCTGCTGCAGAAAGAAGCCGATCGCATCGGCTACCCCGTGCTGATCAAGGCGAGCGCGGGTGGTGGCGGCAAGGGCATGCGCGCGGTCGAGAAGAGCGAAGACTTCGCGGCGGCGCTCGAGTCGTGCAAGCGCGAGGCGATCAACGCGTTCGGTGACGACGCGGTGTTGATCGAGAAGTACCTGACTCGGCCGCGGCACATCGAGGTGCAGGTCTTCGCGGATCGCCACGGCGAGTGCGTGTACCTGTTCGAGCGCGATTGCTCCGTGCAGCGCCGGCATCAGAAGGTGCTCGAAGAAGCGCCTGCTCCGGGCCTGTCGGCCGCGCGTCGTGCTGCCATGGGCGAAGCCGCCGTCGCCGCGGCGAAGGCGGTTGGTTACGAGGGCGCGGGTACGGTCGAGTTCATCTCTGAGGGTGAGCAGTTCTATTTCATGGAGATGAACACCCGCCTTCAGGTCGAGCACCCGGTGACGGAGGCGATCACGGGGTTGGATCTCGTGGAGTGGCAGCTGCGTGTCGCGGCAGGCGAGAAGCTCCCGAAGAAGCAGTCGGAGCTGAGCATCAAGGGTCACTCGCTCGAGGCGCGCGTGTACGCGGAGAACCCCGAGAAGGGCTTCCTGCCTGCCATCGGCACGCTGGCGCATCTTCGTTTCCCGGAGCACCAGTCGTTCGTGAACGGCCCCGTGCGCGTGGACTCGGGCGTGCGGCCGGGTGACGCGATCACGCCGTTCTACGATCCGATGATCGCGAAGTTGATCGTCTGGGGTGAAGATCGCCAGCAGGCGCTCGCGCGCATGTCGGAGGCGCTGGGGCAGACGCAGATCGTCGGGCTCTCCACCAACGTCGGTTTCCTGAAGCGGCTCGTCGAGTCGAAAGCGTTCTCATCGGCCGATCTCGACACCGGGCTCATCGCCAAGAATCACGCCGAGCTGTTCCCCGAGACGTCGACTGTTCCCGATGCAGTGTTGGCGCTCGCGGCTGCTGCGGTGCTGGCGCGCGAAGATCGCCTTGCGGGTTCGGACCCCTGGTCGTCACGCACCGGTTGGCGCGTGAATCAGACCTTCGTGCGCGGGCTGCGGCTCGGCTCTCATGAGGTGCAGATCGCGTACGGGCGGGCGGGGTACGCGTTCAACGGTACGCGGCTCACGGTCTCGAACGTGGGGGTGGACTATCAGCTGATGCTCGGTGAGCAGCCGGTGCGCGGCACGGTGGTGTTCGAAGGTGAGACGCTCAACGTGTTTCACGCGGGCTTCGTCACGCAGCTCAAGCTGTTCGACCCCCTCACGCATGCGGGTGAAGACGATTCGCACGGCGGCAAGCTGGTCGCGCCCATGCCGGGAAAGATCGTCGCGCTGCTGACGAAGAGCGGGGTGGCGGTGAAGAAGGGCACGGCGTTGCTGGTGATGGAGGCGATGAAGATGGAGCACACCATCACCGCGCCTTCCGACGGCACCGTCTCGGAGTACCTGTTCACCGCGGGTGATCAGGTGGCCGAGGGCGCTGAGCTGCTCAAGTTCGCGGCGGGCTGACCTCGTCTTTCGGTGGCGAAGTGCCCCCTGTCGGGTGTTAGTGATGACCGCATGAAAAAGGTGCTGATCGCGATCGGTGGGTTCCTCGCGCTGGTGGTGATGGCCTTCGGGGCCATGATGGGTTCGGTGTTCTCTGGTCTGAAAGAGATGCCCGATCTTCAGGAACTCCCTGGTGGGGCCAAGCGGGTGAACCACGGCTACACCTCGGCGTACCTGGTGCCGATCGGCGAGAAGGAGCTGGCGCTGATCGACTGCGCTGACGAGCCTGACGCGGCCGCGATCAAGGCTGAGCTGACGCGCCGTGGCCTGGGTGTCGACGCGGTGAAGGCGATCTTCCTCACGCACGGTCACCCTGATCACACGGGCGGCTGCAAGCAGTTCCCCGGCGCGCAGGTGTTCGTCGGCGACGGCGAGCAGGGCGTCGTCGAGGGCACGGCAGCGACGAAGGGCCCGCTGCCCGGGATGATGGGCATTCAGAAGCAGTTCGCGCTGACGGGCGTGCGTGGGCTCAAGGACGGCGAGATCGTCGAGGTGGGCAACACGAAGGTGCGCGCGTTCGTGATCCCCGGTCACACGGCTGGCAGCGCGGCGTACCTGGTCAGCGGCGTGCTGTACGTGGGTGACTCGTTCACGTTCAATACCGATGGCAGCCTGCGGAAGGCGCCGTGGTTGTTCTCCGATGACGGCGCGGTGAACGTGGAGTCGATCAAGCGGCTGGGCAAGCTGCTCGCGCCGGAGGCTGCGGAAGTGAAGGCGATGGTTCCTTCGCACTCTGGGTCTGTCGAGGGCTTGAAGGCGCTGACCGACTACGCAGGCGGGTGAGGGTCGAGCAGAAGCACTGCGTTCCCGGAGGGAATCGAACCCCCGACCTCTTCGTCCGCAACGAAGCGCTCTCGTCCTACTGAGCTACGGAAACAGATGCCGGCTCTCGGGATCGAACCGAGTTCTTCCGCTCTTCAGGCGGACGCTCTGACCCTCAGAGCTACGCCGGCGACATCGAGGGCGACAGGAGAGGATCGAACTCTCTTGCGCGGGATCACGGCCCGCTGACTCACCATTCGTCATCAATCGCCATGAAATGAAAAAGGCCGGGCAGCTCTCGCCACCCGGCCTCGTGAAGTGATCCGAACGGATCCTTCAGAGCTCGGGCAGGCGGCCGCCTCGACGAAAGTGCAGATGAAAGTGGCTCCCGGAAATCATGGGGACTGAGACGCGCACCCGGTGAATTGCCTGACCGCTCATGACGGCAGGCTTGCATCGGGCGACTTGAAGCTCGAGCCTGGCGTCATGACCGCGGTGAATGAGCTGATCAAGGAGTTGGTGGCGGGTCGCAATTCGGTGCTCATGGGTCGGGACCGCGAGGAGATCGATGGGCTCCTCAATCGTGTCTACGATGAGCGCGCGCACTCAGCCGCCCACCACAAAGAGAAGTACCAGTGGCGCGCCAACCTGCAGCGGGCGGAAGAGAGCGCCTCGTACGCAGGCATCATCACCGCCCCCAACCCTCAGAGTAAGGGCTACCAGGGGACCTCCTTCGTTTGGTTTCCGGGTCACAAGGGAAGCCTTCTCGTGCTGGTCGTCGGCACCGAGGGCTTCGGTGCAGATCAAGAGTTGTTGGGTCGTCCAGGTCACGCGCGGCGCCTTCGCGCGATGGGTCGGCTGCACGCCAACAAGCTCTGGGTGAAGCCCGATCTGCTGGACCTCACGTTCAAGATCGCAGACGCACAGTGGGCATCGTGGGGCCTCAACCTCGACGCGGTCCGGAAATCGTACGAAGGGCTGATCTACGCGGCAGTCCCCATCACCACGCTCGACGATCAGCCCTTGCTTGAAGATGTCCTCGACTTCTTTCTTCGCGAGCACGGCACTCCGCTCAAGGATGCCTCCCGGAAGCGCTGGGAGAAGACGGAAGAGAAGTTGCGGGGCAAGATCTTCGAGCCGGTCAACGAGAAGGCCGTCGCGACGGCCCTCAGAGACCGTCGCTTCGTGGTTCTCGAGGGGCCGCCAGGGACGGGTAAGACGCGCCTTGCTCGGCGTCTGGCAGGCAGCGATGCCACGGTGATTCAGTTTCATCCCGCGCGTACGTACGAGGACTTCGTCGTGGGCCTCTACCCTCGGCCGACGAAGGAGGGACTGGCATTCGAGGTCAAGCCGGGTGATCTCCTCCGTGCCAACGCGCGTGCCGAAGAGTCGAAGACGGATCACGTGCTCGTGATTGATGAGATCAATCGCGCTGACCTCGCGCGAGTGCTCGGCGAATCGATCTATCTCTTCGAGCCCGGAGAACCCGATCGGTCCGTCGACTTGCCTCACACGCCCGCCGGCTACCCCTCGAAGTTTCGCCTCTCGTCTCGACTCAAGATTCTCGCCACGCGCAACACGGCCGATCGCACGATCGCGAAGATGGATGTCGCGATTCGGCGTCGCTTCTCGTTCTTCACTGTCTGGCCAGATCAGGCACCGCTCATCGCGCAAAACGACGAACTCGCGCTCGGTTGCTTTCGCGACTGTCTCGATGTGTTCGCGGAGTACGCCGATGATGAGACACTCAAGTTGCTGCCGGGCCACGCCTATTTTCTCGATTACCTGGAGACCGGAACTCCGAGCGAAAAGCAGGCTCGAATTCGGGAGAGAATGCGGCACGAACTTTTGCCGCTCCTGCGCGACTACCTTTCAGAGCGGCTGTGTGGTGCGGCCGATCGGGAGATCGCTGCGCTCGTCGATCGCATCGAAGCTCGGTTGGTGACTACCGATGGCGACGCAAAGAGCAGCTAAGCCCAGGCAACTGGTGCTCCAGAGGAGACCGCCTCGGGCACTTCTCCGCGGCAAGGACCATGGAATCCCGATCGGGGTGTGCGCAGAGGATGTGGGCGGGAAGGGCGAGGGCTGGGTCGACCCGTTCCTGCGCGCGAACGAAGCGGCGCTGCGCCGCCTGGACCTCGAGGTTCGCTTCGTTCCGGGAAGAGACCAGCGGCTCGAACTGATCCCGGCTTCGCGAATTGGTGCCGTGGCGCTCGTCTCCGGCACCACACAACGTTCGGTCGCGGGCCTCCTGATTGAGCCCCGTTTCGAATGGTCCAGCCTTGGTGCGGTCTATCGACGAATCGGCTTCAGCGTTCCCCCTTCGGTGGGGGGCGGGGCGCTCGTTCCGGGCTCGGCGCGGCACGTTCCGCCGTGGATTCTTGCCGCGCCGGTATTGCACCGCATCGAGATGTTGCTGGCACGCGAACAGCGGGCCTTCATCGAGATCGCGCAGGAGCGTGAGACCCCGCGCGGCCGAATCGATTGGGGTCGCTGGACACGTCAGAACGTACCAGCGGGACGGTGGACCCGGTTTCCCTGCGCCTATCCCGAGCCGTCGCTCGACCCGCTGCTTGCTGCCAACATCCGTTGGACGACGGGTCGGCTTCGTCATGAGTTGGAGCAAGCCGATGATCTGGTCGTCTCTCGTGAACTCGTGGCCCGAATCGAGGGCATCGACAGCATCGTCGGCCCCGGCCCTTCTGCTCGGCCCGAATGGAAGCGGGGATCTCGTGACGCATCAGTGTTGTTGGAGGCCGTGGAGGCGATGGGGTGGGTCGCGGAGGAGCGAGGACTTGGCGGGGCGCGCGTTTTGGACGGCCTGTCGTGGGACGTCGCGATCAACGAGGTGTGGGAGTCGTGGGTGCGGCGTTTCGTGGCCGACCTCGCTCCCCGCCTTGGGCTGCGCTCTGGTGGGGATACCGCGCGCGAAGTGCACCTCCGCTGGAAGGGGGCCGCAGGCTCGATGCGCAAGCTGAAGCCTGACGCCGCGATGCTGAGCAGCGAACGGACCGTGTGGTTCGACGCGAAGTACAAGCCGCACCTGTCTGAGGTGCAGCGGCGCGGCTGGTACGGAGCGGGCGAAAAGATTCAAGCAGCCCACCGCGCGGACCTTCATCAGGCGCTCGCGTACGCGGCTTGTGGTGCGACCCGACTCGTCGACTCAGTGCTGGTCTACCCGTCGCTCGGTGACGAGGGGCGACCGACCCTCACGACGGCGGAGTTGGCGTCGGGCTCGCGTCGGGTGCGGGTCGTGATGGGTGCGCTGCCGTTCGGCTTCAGCGGGCCGAGCCATCGCGATCAGACGCTGCGTGACTGGCACGATGCATTGAGCGTCACTGCTTGAGTTGATCACACTGAGCGTTGGCTCCTCTTGCGCTCGCGGTGACGTGGGCTCAGCTTGGGTCCATGGTTCTGTTCTGCCCGGAATGCGGCTGGGACGCTGAACGCGAGGGTGCTCGCGACTTCTGTTTCCGGCTCTGAAGACGAGGCGAAGAGGCCGACTGCCCTCTCCCCAACCCTCTCCCCCTCGGGGAGAGGGAGCTCTCTTCACATGAAGACGAGGATCGACTTGACGATCGCGGCGAGGAACAACGAGCCCGCCGCCGCCGACCCGATGATGATCAGTGCGGGGCGTTCATCGGTGAAGCGCGACGCTTCTCCCAGCATGCGTTTGATGAACGTGCGTTGGCACTGCACCCGGCATTCACCGCGGATGATCCGCTGCAGCTCGTCGGCCATCTCTGAGACCGACCCATACCGCTCTGAGGCTTCTTTCCGAAAGCCCTTCTCCAGGAACCAGTCGAGCTCGGCGGGCACCTGGTACTTGCGGCCCTTCAACGTCGCGACGTGCAGCACCGGAGACGCCTTCTTCACGCCCTCCAGCACGGACTGGATGTCTTCGCGGCCCTTCAGGTAGTGATCGAGATGAAGCAGCTCGTGGAACACCACGCAGAGCGCATAGATGTCGCTGCGTTCATCGAGGGTATCGTTCTCACTGCGCGCCTGCTCGGGCGACATGTAGAGCGGGGTGCCCATGATCGAGCCCACCTGCGTCTGCAGCGGCGTGCGATCTCGCGGGCCACTGATCACCTCGCCAGTCAAACGCTCCGGCGTGCGGATGCGCTTGGCCAGCCCCCAGTCCATCACCGTCACTTCACCGTACGGCCCGATCATGATGTTGGCCGGCTTCAAGTCACGGTGAATGAAGCCCTGCTTGTGGGCGTAGCTGAGCGCGTTCATCACGCTGACCATGAGCTGCACGCGCACCGGCATGGTGAAGCGCGCGTGCACCGCTTCATCACCGTCACGCAGCCGGCCGATGATCGACTCGAGCGTCTCTCCGTGCAGGTGCTTCATCACGAAGTAGTACCGGCCCGCGGCGTCGACCCCCACGTCGTGCACCGGCACGATGTTCGGGTGCTCGAGCTGGCCCACCGTGCGGATCTCTTCCACGAAGCGCAGCACCCGGCCCAGGTCGCAGTTTTCAGGCAGGCGCTTGAGCGCGACCTGGCGCTCGATGTCGTGATCCTTCGCGAGCACCACCTCGCCCATGCCGCCTTCACCCAGCAGCCCCAGCTCTTCGAAGCGGTGACGCTGCGAGGGGTTCACCTTGGGCGAGGGGCCCTCCCATTCCACCCGGGGGAGCACGGTGTTGCGCGCCATGCCGCCGGTCACCGTCAGCGCCTGCGACTTGGTGACTTCGCTGAGGTGTGTCTCGCCCGACAGCGTGTCGCCCATGCCCGCCATCGTAATGGGCCGGCTCGCAGCAGCTGTTGAGAAAGGTGAAGGGCTACTCGAGCGTGATCGGCACCGCGGTCAAGTACCCGTTCGGAATGGGGCCGGGCACCACGAGCGTCGTGGCGAAGTCGTCGCTCGGCATCTTCATTCGACCGTCAACTGTCAGGATGACGTCGGCTCGCCCGCGCTCGAGCAGCTGGAGCAGGCTTGAAGGCGCTTCCACCACACCCGCCGACACCGGCACGAGACAGTCGATCGCCACGGTGCTGCTCGCCTGCTGCACCACCGTGAGCCGAACGGTGCCTTCGCCTGTGCCTTGAAAAGAAATGCGCAGCGGCTGCGAGCGCGCCTGGATCATCGGAGGAAGCCCCGCATCGATCGCTTCAGGCCGCACCGCGGTCGCGCTGCCGGCGGGAACGGTGCCGCCGCTCCAGCTCGCGCTCACGCTGGTTCCGAAGGGGATGCGCACCATCGGGCCCCGATTGAAGCAGTTGCCGTTGGGCGCCGTGCAGCTCGCGCTGACGCCCAGGAAGTCGCAGCGCACCGTGCCGAAGTTCGCGGGCACGGGGTCTCCGCCGCCCCTGGTGAGCTTGCAGCTGCCCTCGCCGATGATCTGCGGCAAGGGCGTCTGCGTCGAGGCGGCTCCGATCACGCTGCCGTCTTCCTGGCAGGTCACCTCGGCGAAGTGGCGCGTGGTCACCTCGACCTGACCCGACTTCGCGTCGCCCGCCTTGCTGTCGCCCACCTTGCCCCGCAACGCGAAGACGCCCGTGCTCGGGAAGCTGATGTCGTCGAAGGTCACGCTGCCGTCGTCCACCAACACCTTCTTCACCGTTCCATTGAGCGGCAGGTCAGGAACTTTCAGATCGGGCGCTCTGCAGACCAGGGTCACGTCGGTCGAGACGTACGGAATGCTCAGCGGCGGCACCACGTCGCCTTCTTTCACCGCGGCGGGCAGTCCCACGATCTCGAACTCGAACTCTTGGGGGCACTCGGCACCGCTCAGCGTGAGCAGGCAGCACAGCAGGGTGAGTCGTTTCATGTGCAGATCATCTGCGATCCAGTCTCTGCAGGTCACCAGAGAGTCCTGGCGACTCTGATTCCGTGTCGCTGGAGGCTGCACTGCTCGGCCTTTGCCGATCGCGCTGAGGCCGATTTGCCGGGGGTTTCCCGCACTTGTCAGTGCCTCTTGATACTACACGCACGTTCAGTGATGGATCCAGTGCGGAGGCACTCATGACGACAGCCGTGGTGGAGCAGCTCAGAGAGAAAATTCGCAAGCTCGAGGCGCAGCCGCGCGAGCTGGTGATGGCCCTGCGCACGGGCGTCACCGAGCTCGATGACTTCGGCGCCTTCCGGCTCGGCTCGGGCGTCGAGCTGTGCGGCGAAGAGGCCTCGGGCCGCACCACCGTGGCCTTGAGCCTGGTCGCGGCGGCGGGTCGCGAGAAGCGGTTGTCGGCCTGGGTCGATGGGCCTTCCGAGCTGTACCCGCCCGCGGCCGCCGCGATGGGGGTCAACCTCGAGCGGCTGTTGATCGCCCGGCCCAGGCCGACCCAGCTGGTGTGGACGGCGATGCAGTTGCTGCGCAGCGGCGCGTTCACCTGCGTGGTGCTCGACGTCACGCACACCGGCGTGCAGCTGACGATGACCGACGCGAAGAAGCTGCTCGACGCGGCGCGCACGGGGGGCGCGTTGCTGGTGCTGGTGACTTCGGTGACCGCGCAGGGGCAGGGCTTCGTGCGGTTGATGCTTCAGACGCAGTCGATCTCGAAGGGCGGGGTGAGATCACTGCACGTGGTGCGCACTGAACGCCCGCTCCCTGCGGGTTGGGGTGAGGGTTGGGGTGAGGGGCCGAGCGTGGCGCCCGACTTCGAGATCTCCGCGCCTCATGGCCGTCGCACGGTGCTCCGAGGACGCCCCTTGCGAGGCCGTTGGCTCGAACGCCCCTGGCCCGCGCCTGACGTGCACACCGTGCTGCCCATCGACTCCCTGCAGCGGCCGAAGAAGAACGTGCTGCGCGACGGCTACCCCATGACGTGGGGAAGACCTGGGCGAGACAGTCCCCTCACGCTGCCCTTGAAGAGGAGCTGACCCATGCGCCTGGGCTACCTCTACCTTCCCCGTTTCCCCGTGCAGCGGCGCGTGCTCGAGCAGCCTTCGCTCGCCGGGCGCCCGCTGGTGTTGCACGCCGATGAGAAGGGCAGCCAACGCGTGCGCTTTGCTTCCGGCGCGGCGCTCAAACGGGGCGTTCGCCCGGGCATGACCGTGGCCTCCGCCATGGCGCTCGAGCCTTCGCTGGTGCGGCTGCGCTTCGAGCCCGAGCTGGAAGCGAAGGCCCTGGCGACGCTGGGCGAGACGCTGCTTCCGCTCTCGCCGGGGTTTCAGCGCGATGCACCCGAGGGGCTGTGGCTCGATGCTTCGGCCGCGACCCTGAGCGGCACTGAGACGCGCTGGGCCGAGCGGGTGTTGAGCGCGTGCCGCACGCTCGGGTTGCGCGGGCGGTGCGTGGTGGGCTCGGAGCGGTTCTCCACCCAGGCCCTGGGCCGGTGGACCATGGACACGGTGAACGTGGTGCCACCGCGAGGGGGCGCGCAGGTGGCGAAGCTGCCGCTGCTTGCCCTGGAAGACGGCTGGCTGGGTGAAGGCGCCGCGGGGCCGTTTCGTTCGTTGGGGCTCTCCACGCTCGGTGAGCTTGCGGGGTTGCCTTCGGGCGCGTTGGTGGGCCGCTTCGGGACGATCGGGCTGCAGGCCGCGCGGTTGTCGCGAGGTGAAGACGACTCGCGCTTCCTCGCGGACGAGCTGCCCGAGGTGCTGGAAGAACAGGTGCAGCTCGACTGGCCGGCTGAAGCGCTCGAGCCGGTGTTGTTCGCCTTGAAGATGTTGGTCGATCGGCTGTGCGGTCGATTGCAGGGGAGGCAGCGGGCGGCCGTGCGGTTGACCGTGGCGGTGGGCCTGGGGGGGGGGGCTCCGCTGACGGTCCCGCTCGTGCTCGCCCGCGCCTCTGCGGAGAGCCGGCTGCTGGTCGAGCTGATTCGCCACCGGCTGACGGATCTGACGGTGAACCAGCCCATCACCACCTTGTCGTTGAGGGTGGATGAGGCGAGCGAGGATCATGGCCGGCAGCTGGTGCTGGGCGATGCGCCGGCGGGGGAGGTCGAGCTGGAGGTGGTGATGTCGCGGTTGCAGTCGGCGCTGGGGGAAGAGGCGTTGTTCTCGGCTGCGCCTCTGGCGACGCATCGACCGGAAGAGGCGTGGGTTCAGGTGGCTCCGTTCGAGGGGTCGACGGTTGCGACTGCCCTTTCCCCAACCCTCTCCCCCTCGGGGAGAGGGGGCTTGTGGCCGAAGCGGAAGGCCAAGAAGGAACAGCACGGCACCATCTCTCTCCCCACTCAAGAGACGAGACCACCGCGGCTCTTCAAAGCACCCTCGCGGCTCAACGCTGAGCTCTCGGCAGAAGGGGCGATCGTCACCGTCACGCTCGCGGGCCGCCGCCGAAAGGTGGAAGCCCTCACCGGCCCCGAGCGGCTGGTGGGCTCGTGGTGGAGCCCCGACCCTTTCTCTCGCGACTACTACCGGCTGCAGCTCGAAGGCGTGGGGCAGCTCTGGGTGTTCCGCGATGGCACCGACGGCGCTTTCTACGCGCAGGGGGTCTTCGACTGACCCATGTACGCCGAGCTCTTCGTTCGATCGAACTACAGCTTTCTCAAGGGGGCCTCGCACCCCGAGGAGCTCGTGTGCCGCGCCGCCGAGCTCGGCCTCTCTGCGCTCGCCATCTGCGACGACGACGGGCTCTACGGGCTGGTGAAGGCGCACCTCGAAGCGAAGGAGCGCGGGCTCAAGCTGCTCATCGCCTCTTCCATGACGCTGACCTGGAACGGGTTGCCCGGCCCCGGTCTGGTGCTCTACGCCGAGAGCCCGGCGGGCTACGCGCACTTGAGCTCGCTCATCTCGGAGAGCCGGCTGGCGCACCCGAAAGGCGAAGCGGGCCTCGACTGGCAGCGGGTGGCAGAGAAGTCGGCCGGGTTGATCGCCGTGCTCGCGCGGCCGCCCGAAGGCGAGTGGCCCCAGCTGCCCACCCTGGCCGAGGCGTTCCCCGGCCGGTTCTACGTGGGCGCTTCCCGCCACCTCGATGCCGACGACGAGGCGAAGCTCGATCGCGCTCTTCGCTGGGGCGCCGCGCTCGAGGTGCCGGTGCTCGCGCACAACGAGGTGCACACGCACACCCGCGAACGGCAGCCGCTCCAAGACGTGCTCACCGCGATTCGCTGCGGCACCACGGTGGGCAAGGCGGGCACGCTGCTCTTCCCCAACGCAGAGCGGACCCTCAAGTCTCCGGCCGAGATGCTGGCGCTCTTCTCAGACATGCCCGAGCTGGTCGGCCGCACGTTGGAGGTGTCGGACGCGTGCCAGTTCTCGCTCGATCAACTCCGCTACCAGTTCAGCGAAGAGACGCTGCCGGCGGGGCTGACGCCGATGAAGTACCTGGTGCAGCTGACCGAAGAAGGGCTGCGCGGGCGTTACCCCACCGGCGTGCCCGACGACGTGCGCCGGCAGATCGCCAAAGAGTTCCACCTCATCGAGGTGCTCGACTACCCCGGCTACTTCCTGTCTTTGTGGGACATCGTCCGGTTCGCGCGCGAGCGGGGCATTCTGTGTCAGGGGCGGGGGAGCGCGGCCAACTCGGCGGTGTGTTTCGCCCTGGGCATCACCTCGATCGATCCGGTGCGCATGGGGTTGCTGTTCGAGCGGTTCCTCTCGATGGAGCGCCGCGAGCCGCCCGACATCGACGTGGACTTCGAGCACGCGCGCCGCGAAGAGGTGCTCCAGTACGTCTACGAGAAGCACGGCCGGAAGCGCGCGGCGATGGTGTGCGAACACATCTGCTTTCGCGGGCGCATGGCGGCGCGCGAGGTGGGCAAGGCGCTGGGGCTCTCGCTCGATCAGGTGGACCGGCTCGCCAAGGCGGTCGACTTCGGAGAAGACGTCGGCGAGCGGCAGCTGCAGCAGGCCGGTCTGTCGGTGGCCGACCTCGCGGTGCAGCAGACCGTGGCGCTGGCGCGGCAGCTGATCGGCATGCCCCGGCATTTGTCGATTCACGTGGGCGGCTTCGTGATCACCCAGGGCGATCTCACCTCGCTGGTGCCGGTGGAGAACGGCTCGATGGAGCAGCGCACGGTGGTGCAGTGGGAGAAGGACGATCTCTCGGCGCTCAACATCTTGAAGGTCGACCTGCTGGCGTTGGGCATGCTCACCGTGATCTCCCGGTGTTTGAAGCTCATCGAAGAGACCACCGGCCGGGTGTGGACGATGGCCACCATCCCCGCGGAGGACAAAGCCGTCTACGACATGCTCTGCGAGGGCGACTCCATCGGTACCTTCCAGGTGGAGAGCCGGGCGCAGATGAACATGCTGCCGCGGCTCAAGCCCCGCTGCTTCTACGACCTGGTGATCGAGATCGCGATCATCCGCCCGGGGCCGATCGTCGGCGAGATGGTGCACCCTTTTCTGCGGCGCAGAAATGGCGAGGAGCAGGTGACCTACCCGTCACCCGAGGTGCGCGACATTCTCGCGCGGACCCTGGGGGTGCCGCTCTTTCAGGAGCAGGCGATGAAGCTGGCCATGGTGGCCGCGGGGTTCACCGCCGGCGAGTCGGATCGATTGCGGCGCGCGCTGACGAACAAGCGGGCCGACGAGCTGCTGCCCCCCTTTCGCGAGCGTTTCATCTCGGGCTCGCTGAGCCGGGGCTACTCGCTCGACTTCGCCACCCGCTGCTTCGACAGCTTCAAGGGCTTCTCGCACTACGGCTTTCCCGAGAGTCACTCTGCGTCGTTCGCGTTGATCGCCTACGCGTCGTCGTGGCTCAAGCGGTACTACCCGGCGGCCTTCTGCGCCGCGCTGCTCGACGCGCAGCCGATGGGCTTCTACGCGCCGCACACCCTGGTCGACGATGCGCGGCGGCATGGCGCTCAGGTGCGCGCGGTCGACGTCAACGCATCGGACTGGACGTGTTCGCTGGAAATGCCCGAAGACGAAGAGGGCGACGTGTGCGCGATGCCTGAAGAGGGCCGCATGCCGTTGCAGCCGGTGCTGCGCCTGGGCTTCGAGATGGTGAAGGGGCTGCGCGAGGAGACCGG
>JBKJSE010000277.1:0-30983 GCA_046595925.1 Archangium sp.
GAAAAACGGTCGGAGCAGCCCTGTAAGCCGGGTTCTGTTCCCGGGTTGCCCCGGGCGATGAACATTCATCCAGGGTCGTCGTTGCCGACGCCCTCGTACAACTCTTTAGCGAGCAGACCCGGGAGCGTCGGGCGGGCAACCCTTGTCTCAATCCCTTTCGGAAAAGAAACGCTCCCCTATTGGCTCTTGCTCCGAGTGGGGTTTGCCTTGCCGCCCCTGTCACCAGGAGCGCGGTGCGCTCTTACCGCACCTTTTCACCCTTACCTGCCGTTGCCGACAGGCGGTAATTTTCTGTGGCACTTTCCTGCAGCTCACGCCGACTGGCCGTTAACCAGCACCCTGCCCTCTGGAGCCCGGACTTTCCTCCCGTCAGCCCGTCCTGCACTGACCGGCGTTCACCCGGACTGCTCCGACCATTTTCAGGCGTAGCACACGCAGAGGCGCAGCGGTGGCTGACGACCCGTCACATGCGTTCTTCGATGGCCTTGTTCGACATCTCGTCGGCGGCGCGGTTCATTTCGCGCGGCACGTGCACGAGCTTCACGCGCTCGAACTCGTTGAGCACCTTGAGCGCTTCTTCGTAGAGCGGCCGCAACGAAGGCGACTTCACCTGGTAGCGCCCTCCGAGCTGGCGAATCATCAGCTCTGAGTCGGCGAACACCTCGACCTCACGCACCCCCAGCTCGCGCGCCCGCTTGAGCCCGAGCAGCAGCCCCTGGTACTCCGCGTAGTTGTTGGTCTGGTGACCCAGGAACTTGCCGAGGCGATCGACCACCTGCCCCGAAGGCTCGACCAGCACCGCTCCGGCACCGGCAGGCCCCGGGTTCCCGCGCGCCGCGCCGTCGGAATAGAGCCGCAGGCGGATGTAGACGGGGGCCGCCTCGACGTCGTCGCCGACCTTGCCCTCGAGCAACATCGCCGCCTTCTCGAGCGTGCGCTGCAGCTTGGTGCGATCGAGATCGGGGAACGCGCCGAGCGTGGCCACCAAAGGCTCTTCACGGGCGATGAAGCGCAACACGGCCGCCTGCAGGGCACGACCCATCATCGACCTGGAGCTCTTCGTGGCCATGCTTCCCTTTGCCTCCGCACCCTATCGGCGGGAGGCCACAGCGATTACGACAGCGGCGGCGCTTCGAGCGTCTCGGCGGCGTAGATGATGCGCGTGCACGACGGGCAGGTGTCGATGCCGCGTGAAGCGACCAGTGTGTTGAAGCGCTGGGCGGGGATGTTCATGCGGCAGCCCGAGCAGGTGCCAGGGTGGTTGACGGGAACCATCGCCGGCATGCGCTTCTTGCGAACCACGTCGTACTGACGCAGCAGCTTGTCGTCGACGCTCTTGGCGGCCTCGGCGCGCTTGCCGTCGGCGATCTTCACCTGGGCCTCGATCTCACCGAGCTTGCCCTGGAGCACCGCGATGCGATCGACGAGCGCCCTGGTCTTGACCGTGAACTCGGCTTCCTTCGACTTCACCACTTCACGCTGCACGATGGCCTGACGGCCCAGTTCCTGGACCTCTTCGGCCATGGTGAGCTGACCCTTCTTGGCGATGTCGATTTCGCGAGCGAGCGCGGAGTATTCACGCGTCGACCGCTGTTCGGTCAGCCGGCCCTCCCACTTGCGGACCTTGTCCTTGTCGTCCGTGATGGTTTGCTCGAGCGTGCGGCGCTGAGTCTCGAATTGTTCGAGCTTCGTGCGCTCGGCGTCGACCGAGGCTTTTGCCGCATTCAGTTGCTTTTCCAGCTCTGACATCTCGCGTGGGAAGACCTCGGCGTTCTTTTTCAGAGCCGCAATGTCGAGGTCAACCTTCTGCAGCGCCGCGAGAGCCAGCAGTTTGTCCCGCAAAACTTCCTCCAACGTGAAAGACAAAGACGAGAAGGGCCATAGCTGAAACGAGTTGGTTGATCCACGACTTACGCGAAGGCCTGCCGCGAAGACGTCGAGCCCTGACACCCGCGTCAGACTTGTGGCTGCCCAACGACACCACCGTGGCCGTTGTGACCCACCGAAACCCGAGGGGAAATCGAATGGCCCGCTCGGTCGTTGAATGTCCAGACCGGTTGGCAAGCACATTGCTGAGGAAGGCCTTGCTCAGAAAGACGAGGAACCCCATGGGACGCACCAAGCCACCACGCCCGCTACCGCAGTCTGAAAAGCCTCAGGGTGAGCAGCAGCTCGGCGACGCTGCCTGGGCGCAGATCGTCAAGACGATCCGCGAGCTCACTGCAGGCCGGTAAAGACCACGCCGCGCCCGTCTCGATGACGGAGCGCGGCGTTGAAGTGCGAACCGACGGAAAAAGCCGACCTCAGGGCTCTTCTTCTTCGACCTCTTCCTCGGCGTCTTCGACCTCGTCGGTCTCTTCCTTCTCAGCGGGCTCGACCGCCTCGATGATCTTGGGCACCGCAGACAGCCGGCTCCGTCGACCTTCAGGCTTGGCGGTCGCCTCTCGCTGGTCAGCCCCGCATTTCGGGCAGATCGGGTCGGGCTTCTTCAAATCGTAGAACTTCGCAGCGCACTTGAAGCAGACGTGCTTGTTGCCGAGATCCTTAGCGGGCATGGGCGGCGCGCTTAGTGGTGCTGTGTTTCCAAGTCAACGCTTCACCGGCTAGTGTCGAAGCGGTTTCATATCGAACGGGTGCCGGCCTTGCCGCGCCCCCAGTTAAAGGGCCGGCAGTCACCTGTGAACGTCACCTGCGACAAATGCGGTAAGCGCTACGTCATCTCCGACGACAAGGTCGTGGGGAAGGCGTCCGTCAAGATCCGCTGCAAACAGTGCCAGAACCTCATCTCCGTCGCGGTGACGGCGCCCGTGGCCGCACCGCCGCAGGTGAAAGTTCCCGCTCCCCAGGGTGCCACCGGGGGGGTCGCGCCGGCACAGCGCAGCCCCTGGGAAGAAGAATCGACCCGGGCCATGCCCCCGCTCGACACCACCGCGCAGTGGTTCGCCATGTTGGGGGGCAAGCAGCAGGGCCCCTTCGACTTAGGCGAGCTGCAACGCCGGGTGGGCGCGGGTGAAGTGACCCTGCGCACCTATTTGTGGAAAGCGGGCATGGGCGACTGGAAGCGCGCCTCTGACGTGCCCGAGGTCAGCCCGGTGTTCGCCGGGTCCACCGCGCCGTCTGCGCCGCCGCCCCCGCCAAGGCCCCCGACGAAGTCGGTGCCGGCCATGCAACGCGACGTGGCGCTCTCCAACGAAGTGCCCTCGCCCGAGCACACCAGGCCCACCGCCCAGAGCGGCGCCGGTGCCGTGGTCGCGCAGCGCAGCAACGAGCCGCTCAACGATCTCTTTGGTGACGTCAGCGGGCTCAACGACGTGCCGCGCGCCGCGCAACAAGACGAGCCTTCGGGCGATCTCGCACAACTGCAGGCGGCCAACGCGCCGGTCGACCCCTTCGCGGCGCTCAGCGGCAACGACGGCAAAGACGCGCCCCCGCCGGGTGAAGCGACGCGGTTCTTCATCGCCCAGGCCGGCGTGAACAAGCGCAACCCGCCGTGGAAGATCGCCCTCTTCGTGGTGGCCTTCGTCATCGCGCCGCTGGTGTTGATCTACGTGCTCAACACCTTCGAGATCGTCACGCTGCCCACGGTCACCCGCACCAACGAGAACGGTGAAGAGGTGCAGGAGAGCTTCTTCTCGGCTGGCGGCGCGGCCGGCCTCAAGGACCTGCTCACCGGCGACGCGAAGAAGCGCAAGGTCGAAGCCGAGAAGCAGCGGCAGGAGCGCGAGGCGCTCGCCCTGGCCGCCAAAGCGAAGGCCAGCGTGAAGCCCGGCGTGGTCGAAGAGCCCGAGGTGGTCAAGCCGAAGGTTCAAGATCCCAACCTCGCCGCCTTCTACGGGGAGGACGATCGCAAGACCCGCGTGCCGAAGATTCGCGGGGGCGGGCAGGAGACGGGCTCAGCGGTGAACACCTCGGGCCTCTCAGCGGAAGCGGTGGGCAAGGTGGTGGCCGACAAGTCGAAGGCCTTCCAGACGTGCATCGACACGGCGCTGCGCAGAAACCCGAACCTCTCGGTCGGCAACGTCACGGTGATCCTCAACGTGGGCCCGTCGGGCGCGGTGAAGTCGGCCGAGATCGAACCGAAGAAGCACGAGATCACCGACTGGGGCCAGTGCATGATGAGCACCGGCAAACGCATCGTCTTCCCGGGCTCAGATGCGGAAACCCAGGTCGAGCTGCCCTTCAAGGTGGGCGTGGCGATCGCTCCGTAGGATTCGTTTGCATCGGTCGGCGTTCCGGCCGATTCTCCCTCTCGCATGTATCTGGGTCGGGTCATCGGAACGGTCGTCGCAACCCGCCGCATCAGCGGCCTCGAAGGCGCTCGTTTTGTGGTGGTGCAGCCGGTCGATCACCACGACAAGCCCTCGGGCCCGGTCGAGGTCGCCGTCGATCTCGTCTCGTCGAGCCCCGGCACGCTGGTGATGCTCGAAGGCAGCCGCGAAGCCGCCCTCGCCTGCGACCCCACCTTCGTTCCCGTCGATGCCGCCGTCGTCGGCCTGGTCGACGAGGTCGATACATGAATCTTTTCCGCTCACCTCGGCCAGCCCTCCGCTGCGCTCCCGTCTGTCTCGCGCAGCGTTCCGCTGCTGACGGTTCGCTCCTATGAATCTTTGTAAAGTCCTCGGCACCGTGGTCGCCACCGAGAAGCTGCCGGTGTTCGTGGGGCGGAAGATCCTCGTGGTGCAGCCGCTCGACGAGCACCAGAAGCCGCTGGGCAAGAGCTACCTCGCCATCGACAACATCTCGTCTGCCGGCAAGGGCGACCTGGTGCTGGTGATGAACGAAGGCGGCGGCGTGCGCCAGATTCTGCAAGACAAGACCGCTCCCATCCGTGCGCTGATCGTCGGCGTGGTCGATGCCGTCGACGTGCCGAAGTCGGCGTAACGCTCATGCCCGTCGCACCGCTTCCGAAGGTCCGTTCAGAGCTGGTCGCCACCTCGCGGCGACTGCATCAGATGGGGTGGGTCGCCAACCACGACGGCAACATTTCCCTTCGATTGACGGGCAAGCGCCTGCTGATCACCCCCACCGCGTATTCCAAGCTCGACGTCGACGACGGCTCGTTGATCATCGTCGACCTGGACGGCAAGGTCCTCGAAGGGCGCAAGAAGCCCTTCTCAGAGCTCGAGCTGCACCTCGCGGCGTATCGCGCCCGGCCTGAGATTGAGGTGGTGCTGCACGCGCACCCGCCCTGTGCCACGGCGTTCGGCCTGGTCGGGCTCGAGCTGGGCCCGGTCGCCATGCCGGAGCTCGTGGTCTCGCTGGGCGATCGCATTCCCACCGTGCCGCGCGCGATGCCCAAGACGCCTGAAGCGGTCAAGGGCGTCGAGGCCGCGGCCTCGCAGGCCGACGCGATGCTGCTGGCCGGCAATGGCGCGCTGACGCTGGGAGCGGATCTGAACCAGGCGCTCCTGCGCATGGAGCTCGTCGAGCACTACGCGAAGATTCTCACCGCGGCCCGCCAGTTGGGTCAGGTCGAACCGCTGCCGCCGGGCGACGTCGCGAAGCTCCTGGCGGCGCGTGAAAAGGCCGGCCTCGGACCCCGCAAAAAAGAATGAGCGCAGGAGGCTCCTGGGCCTCGTGCGCTCATGGGGACCTGCCTCTTTTCGAAGACCTGCGGCTCTGAACGGGCGAAGGGAAACGGAGGGTGCAATTCGTTTTCCAAGGGCGAGGACCACCCCCGCACTGAAGCTTGGAAATTCCTGGGAGTATCCTTCTCCCCTCACCCGCTCAGAGTTGAAGCTGACGGCCAGAACAGCACCGCGAAAATTCTTATTCCGGTCGGCTCTTCAGCCCTTGCCGTGCACGCCGTTGCAGACCACCTGGCAGGTGCCGTTGGCGGGGAGCAGCGAGGCGCCGCCCTCTCGATAGGTCTTGAGCATCACGCCGGTGCCGATGAGCCACGCGACCAGAACAGCGGCCACGCCAGCAAGAGAGCCCAGACCCGCGGTGCCGCGACGTTGATTCGCAAACATAAATTGTCCTTTTGGGGGCCCGATGACCCACCTGGTGAAGGTGCACGGTGTGCTGTGCGCCCCTCGTACAGGGCCCATTACGCGGGTCTTGAAAGGCTATTGCGTGGGGGGAACGATCGCCTCGGAGCGGGCGCGGCGTTTCTCCACCAGCCACACCAGCACCACGCCCAGCTCGTAGCAAAGCAGCATGGGGCCAGCCATCAGCGCCAGGTTCACTGCGTCGCCGGTCGGGGTGATCAGAGCGGCGACGATCAGGCACACCACGAAGGCATGCCGCTGGTACTTGAAGAGGAACTTCGAGCTGACCAGGCCGGTCAGGCCCAACACCGCCATCACCAGCGGCAGCTCGAAGATGACCCCGAAGGCCAGCTCGAGCACGAGCACCAGGGTCAGCTGCTCGTTCATCGAGAGCATGGGCTTGGTCCAATTGAGCGACTCGGTGCGGGCCTGGGCGACGCCCAGCAGCTTCTCGAGTTCCCACAAGGCGGCGACCTCGCCCGACTTTTCGGGAACCACGCCCATCAACACCTGCGCCGCCTCGTCGAGACGCGCGGTGGCCGCGCTGAAGTTGCCTTCAGACCAGGCCTTCACGGCGTCGCCGCGTTTGTCGGTGGCAGAGATCAACATCACAGAAGCCGACGGGCCCTGCGCGACGGCGAGCGCGTCGATCAACCGCCCCAAGCCCTCGAGCCTCGCCTGCACGTCGACGCTGGCCTTGGGAAGCAGCGTGAGCCCGAACCGGCCCTGCTCGGTCTGGCCTTCACCGGGTGCCTGCAGGTCGCCCAGCGCGGCGCGAGACCAGGCCCCGGCGCGTTGGAAGTCACCCAGGCGCAGGTAGCGCACGGCGTCTTCTTCATGCAGCCGGGCCGATGACATGCGCGCCGTGATGGCGGTGGCGTCTTCCTTCTGGAGCAGGAAGGTGAACATCTGCGGCAGCAGCACGAGGTAACAGAACGTGGCGCCCGCGAGGAACGCCAGCGTGCCGAAGATGATGAAGGGCGCGGCCAGCTTGCGCTCGTTGGCGTACAGGCCCGGTGCGACGAAGCCCCAGATCTGCCAGAGCAGCACAGGCGTGCTCATGAAGATGCCGGCGTAGAGGCCGATCTTCATCAGCACATTGATCTCTTCGATCGCCGACGTGTAGACGAGCGCGGCCGAGTCGCTGGGGAGCGCCAACAGCACCGGGCGCATCAGCAGGCCGTACACCTCGCGGGCGAAGATGAGCGAGGCGCTGCCGAGGACCAGCACCGCGATGGTCACCCGCATGAGCCGCTTGCGCAGCTCGCCCAGGTGCTCCATCAGGCTCATGCGGAACTCGTCCTGGGGGGGTGCTTCGGCGTCGACCACAGGTCAGCTCTTGGGCGTCGTGTCGACGGGCGGGGTCACTTCGGGAACCTGCACGGGCGTCTCGGGAGCAGGCGCCACAGGGGAAGGCGGCATGCCCGCAGTCAGCTGCGAGGCGCCGTGATCTTCCGGCACGGGGAGCAGGTCTTGATCCTTGTGAGAGATGGAGTCGGTCGCGGGGCGAATCTGAAGCTGCGGCTCCTCGATCTCGGCGTCCATCTTGTAGAACTCACGCTCGACCACGCCGCGCACTTCATCGGTCTGGCGGCGGAACTCGCGCATGAACTTGCCGATGCCCCGGGCAAGCTCAGGCAGTCGGCTCGGCCCGAGGATGAGCAGGGCCGCTACCGCGATCAGCGCAATTTCGCCGGAGCCGAGGTTGAACATCGCCCGTCGACTTGTAGCTGATTCCCAACCTCAGCGGCGAACAGGGAATGCAGTGCCCTTGCCGCAGTACACGAACGTTCCGTCAGGTGCCTTGCCGGCGCGGCGCAGCCCCGAGAAGGCCAGGTAGCTGCCCGCGCGGGCAGGGCCGAGGTTCGGATCTTCGATGCGCAGCACCACCGGCACACCCGACGACAAGCCGTCGAAGGGCGAGACGAGCTCGGCGGTCACGAAGCTGCGGCCCGAGGTGCAGCCGTTGTTCGAGATGCCGTAGTACGGGTACTTGTCGGCGACCGCGACGACCTTCACGCGCGCGTCTTCCACCATCGCGGCGGCAGCGAAGCGGGGGTCTTTCTTCGCCTCTTCGACGGTGGCCGCGGGAATGAGGCCGCCCATCGACCCCTTGCCGCCCAGGTAAGAATTGGCCGAGGTCGCGGTGGCCGTGGTGCCCGTACCCACCGGCTGCGCACCGGTGTTGGTCGCCACGGGCTGCTGCTGGGCAGGCGGGGGCGTTTCGCCCGGCTTCACCACGCGGCGGCTCGAGGTCTCCTGCGGGGGACTCTTCGCGGCGTCGGCGGCGAGGCGAGCGGCTTCCTTCTTCTGCTGCTCGTCGAGGCGCTTGGAGTCGGCCTCGAGGCGCCTGGCCTCTTCGGCGTTCTTCTTCTCGTCTTCCTTGCGGCGCTTCTCTTCGTCGGCGGCGGCCTTCTTCGCGGCGAACTCGGAGTCCTTCTTCGCGCGCGCTTCGTCGGCGAGGCGCTGCTTTTCGTCGGCCTTCGCCTTGCGCTCGTCTTCGGCCTTCGCCTTCTTCTCGGCGAGCTCGGCGTCCTTCGCCTTCTTCTCTTCGTCGGCTTTGGCCTTCTTCTCGGCGAGCTCAGCGTCTTTCTTCGCCCTGGCCTCTTCCTGGGCCTTCTTCTTGTCTTCGGCGGCGAGCTTCTGCTCTTCGGCCTTCTTCGCCTTCTCTTCGTCGGCGGTCTTCTTCTTCTCTTCGAGCTCGGCCTTCTTCGCCGCGAGCTCTTCTTTCTGCTTGGTGAGCGAAGCCTCGCGCTCTTCGGCGGCCTTCTTCTGCTTCTCGAGGGCCTCTTCCTTCTTCTGTTCCTCGGCGAGCTTCTTGTCCTCGGCCTTCCTGGTCTTCTCCTCTTCGGCGAGGCGCTTCTTCTCTTCGGCGTCGAGCTTCTTCTTTTCCTCGGCGAGCTTCTTTTCCTCTTCCTTGTGCTTCTTGTCTTCTTCGGCGAGCCGCTTGGCCTCGGCCTCCTGGTTCTTCTTCTTGTCGACCAGGTCCTGGGCTTCCTTCGCCTTCTTCGCTTCGGCGGCGGCCTTTTCCTTCGACTCGTTGTCGGCCTTCATCTTCGCGGTGGCCTCTTCGGCGACGCGCATCTTGGCCTCGGCCTCGGCGAGCTTCCGTTCGGCTTCGGCGCGCTTCTTCTCTTCTTCCTCGCGCTTCTTCTTCTCTTCTTCGGCCTTCAGCGCCTGGGTGCGGTCATCGCGCGTGATCGGCTTGCGGCGGCCACCCGACGAGTCCTCACCGCCCGCGGCGGACTTGGGGCCCGCGACGTCCTGCACCTCTTCTTGAGCGAAGGCGGTGGGAGCGGCGAGCAGGGCGGCGACAGCAAGAGCGAGAAGACGATTCTTCATGGTGTGCGCCTGTAGCCCACCGGAAGGCGCTCGATCAACAGAGCGGCGATGTCCCTTTCCCGCGAAGCCCACATGAACCCCAAACCGATCGATGAAGTCGCCTCGAGCGCCGAGCGAAGAATCAACGATTTCGCTCGGAGAATCGGCGCAAGAAACCCACAGCGGTGCCGCGTCGTTCGCCTGACGCGCTCGATGCGGGCGCTTTGGTACTTCCGCCATCGTGAAAAAACTACAGCACAGCGCGACGATGCTCCTCGCCGTACTCCTCCTGAACTGCGCGCCCGGAGTGGCGCAGGACATCGAACCAGACGTGACGGGAGAGCCGGTCGCGGTGAACGTCGAAGGCATTCCTGAAGAAGCGACCGGCGGCAAGACGGTCATCGAAGAGAACCATGTCGGCAACGGCGTCATCGAAGTGGTCGCCGGCTCGACCGGCGGTGGCACCGGAGCGGTCGAAGTCGAAGTCGACGCCGGAATGTCTTCCGAAGAAGTCGACGCGGGGGGAGCGGTCGTCGTCGAGGTCGACGCCGGCGTTGACGCCGGAGCCGCCACTGATGGCGGTACGGGCGGAGGCACCGGCACTCAGACGCCTGACCTCTGGCTGCGCACCCAGGGCAACCGAATCCTCCTGCCCAATGGAAACCGCTGGCACGGCCGCGGCGCGAACCTGCATGACACGCGCGGCTGCGACGCCTGCACGCACGGAGCGCCCAGCGTCGCCGAGGTGAACCGCCGCATGGACATGCTGGTCGACGATTGGGACGCGAACTTCATCCGCCTCGATCTCGAGAGCTACGCCACCCCCGGCGGCCGCGTGAACTGGGAGTCGTTCACCACCGACGTCGCCTACCTCGCCAACATCAAGCAGATCGTCGCGCACGCGCTGACCAAGCCTGGCGTCTACGTGATGCTCTCGTTGTGGATCGACCCGACCTTCACCAGCGTCGGCTGGCCCACGGCGAGCACCACCGCCGCCTGGCGCGTGCTGGCCGCCGAGTTTCGCGATGAACCGCGCGTGCTCTTCGGCCTCGTCAACGAGCCGCAGTCGAACTTCAGCGGCGCGCAGGATGCCCAGGTGTGGGCGGCGATGAACTCGACGGTGCAGGCGATTCGCGACGTCGAAGGCAACGGCCCTCACCACCTCGTCGCCGTGCAGGGAACCCGCGCCTGGTCGCGCGTGCTCGACTACTACGTCACGCACCCCATCACGGCCGGTGGCGGCACGAACGTGATCTACGAGACGCACGTCTACGATCCGCCCAGCGAGTTCGCGGCGCTCTTCGAGAACCCGGCGCGGACCCTGCCGGTGATCATCGGTGAGTTCGGCCCTGCCTCGGGCTTCATGACCATCGCCGACACGGTCCAGTTGATGGAGCGTGCGCGTGCCGCCGAAGTGCCGCACCTCGCGTGGACCTTCCACCAGCGCTGCCCGCCGAACCTGATCGAAGAGACGGCGCCGGGCTGTGGCATCAACATGCCGCTGCGCCCCACCACCTGGGGCACCGCCTTCAAGAACGGTCTGGCTGTTCCCTGGTGACGGGACCCAGGGGAGAGGCAGACCTCTCCTTGACGCCCCGCTCCACCAGGAAGAGCAGCACGGGGATGATCAGGCTCAGCGTGATGCTCACCAGCGAAACGGTGTCCATGCCCCCGAGCCTGTGTGAGACCACCGAGCTTCCCACGGGCGTCCAGTCGACCGTGGTGAGGATCTGCGCCGACAACATCGCCGCCAACGCCGACGCGCCGTGCTGCGTCGCCGACTGCAGTGACTGAAACCGCGCGCGCACTTCAGGCGCCGGCACCTTGGTGGTCAGCGTGTTGTACGAGACGTTGCGCAGGCCGTTCGAGACCATGAAGCAGATGAAGACCAGCAGCACGACCCACATCGGCAGCCCGCGTTCGTGCGGCAGGTAGAAGAAGCCGAACACCACGCCTATCACCATCAGCGCGCCCACCGTGCCCACCCGGAAGCTGCCGTAGCGATCCACCGCCCGGCCGCCCAGCTGCGTGGCGAGCAGGCTGGCCACGCCGCCGACGCCGTACGCGTACTTGAGCGCGCTGCGCGGAAAGCCCAGGTTGAGCTGCAGGTAGGCTGCGATGTTGGGGATGATCACGAACCCCGCCATCATCACGATGGCCGTCATCAGGAAGCTCATCTGCACGAGCGGGTCTGCGAGCATGGTCAGCACGTCGACCTTCTTCTTCTCTCCGCCCAGGTGGCCCGTCATCGGAGGCAGCGCGAAGATCGCAGCAGCGGCGACCACCAGGCCCACCGCGGCGACACCGATGAACGGCGCCTGCCAGTTGAACGCCTCAGCGAGCCACAGGCCGGTCGGCACTCCGAGCACCGAGGCGATCGAGAACGCGCCCATCACAGTGCCCATCGCCCTGCCCCTCAAGGAAGCGGGGATCGCGTCAGAGATGATGCTGAAGGCGATCGACGTCGCCGGCCCACCGAAAGCGCCCGCCACCACGCGCGCCATCAACAGCGTGGGGAGATCGACCGCGAACGAAGCCGAGGCCGTGCCGACCACCAGGCCGAGCATCGACACCGCGAGCGCCTTCCGTCGATCGAAGCGATCCAGAAACAGGCTTCCGATGAGCCCAGAGATGCAGGCCGACGCCGTGTACGCGCCGCCCACGTAGCCCAGGTGCGATTCGGGAATGCCGAGCGCCGTCGCGAAGTCGGGCCCCAGCGGCATCACGATCACGAAATCGAGAATGTTCACGAACTGCACCGCGCCGATGAGCAGCACGATCCCCCATTGTTTGCGGGTCATCTGGGGGGCCGGCACCGACGAAGACATGGGCCCTTCACTAAGTGAAAAACTCCGGCCGCGCCATGAAGCCGGGTGCAGGATGCTCATGAGCCACGGCCCATGCACCCGCGCTTCCGCAGAATGTTGATGGTGGTGACGGCGGGTGCGGTGCTCTCGCGGCTGTATGTGTTGGGTCGCGATCGCGGCTTCGAGCTGGTGGGCCGTGCCACCGTCACGGTCACCCTCGCCTCGCTGGCCGCGTGGCTCGCGCACATGGTGCTCCATGAGCTGGCGCACTGGGCGGCGGCCCGCTGGCAGAACTTCGAGGTGCGCAAGGTGCGGTTCGGCCCGGTCACCTTCGACTTCACCGGACCCAGGCTGGTGCTGCGCGGCGGCGGCGATCTCGGCGGCAGCGTCAATTCACTGCCTCGGGGCGCAGACCGGTTGGGTCCGCGGCTGCGCGTGGTGGCGATGGCGGGGCCGCTGATGTCTGCGATGGTGACGCTCGGTGCGTTCATGCAGTGGCGGGCGCGCGGCGCTGAGTCGTTGGCCAGCCCGCTGGGCATCTTCCTGGTGATGGGCGGCTTCACGCTGGTGACCGCGCTGTTGCCGGGCGCGTTGTTGCCGCGCAGACCAGAGAGCGGGACGGACCTCGAGCAGATGCTGCAGCCTCGGTCGGTGTTCGCGCACTGGGTCAACGCGGCGGCGCTGCAGGGGATCATGAAGGGCAAGCGGGTCAGTGAGGTGCTCGATTGGCGGGCGGTGCAGCCGCTCCTTCCGGACGAGGGCGAGGTCGAGGCGATCGAGCTGGGGTGGGTGCTCGCGTGTCTCGATGCGGGTCAGGTCGAGGTGGCGCGGCCGAGGCTCAAGTCGATGACCGAGCGGCTCGATGAGGAGTCTCCGGAGTGGCTTCGCACCGACGTGTTCAACCAGGTCGGGTGTCTGGCTGCGCTGGAAGGCGATGCAGTGTTTGCCCAGGCGTGTTTGACCGAGGTGAAAGCGAACCAGTCGACCGATTGGTACTGCGAGCTCTTGGTCGCGTGTATCGCGCGGGCGCAGGGCGATTCAGCGGCGATGGGTTCAGCGCTGGTGCGATGGCGCGCAGGCGTCGAGGGGCATGTGAGTCGGGTGTTCGCGCTGGGCGGGAATCAGTGGGTCCTGGAGCGGCTTGGTGAGTGAGGCCCTCACGCACCCTTCAGGGTCACATGCAGCGCGACTGGCTTGGCCGGCGATTTCATCCGAAGGAAGACACCAAACCAAACCGGTCCTCCCGAGCAGGGGACCGGCGACCCACCGTTCGCATCGAGCGCAGTCGAGATGCCACCTCTGCGCCGCGCGGCAGGTGACCCCTCGACTTCGCTCGGGGGGAACGGTGCTGTTCCTTGAGGAGCGGAGTCGAGGCAAGTGCCCCCTCGACTGGGCTCGGGGTGACCGGTGGGGTTCTCAATTCCTATTTCGGCCAACCCGCTTTCGTTTATCGCTCAGACCCGGAAGCGGCGGACTTCGCCTCTGAGCACGTCGGCCTGGTTGCGCAGCGTCTCGATCGCTTCTTCGAGCTGAATGACCGACCGGTTCTGCTGATCGGCCACCGCGCGAATCGTCTCGATCGCCTTGAGCACCTGCTCGGTTCCGCGCGTCTGCTCTTTCTGCGCGCGGTTCAGGTGCGTCACCATCTCGTTGATGTTCTCGATGCTCCGGCTGATCTGCTTGCCGCCGTGGCTCTGCTCTTCGACCGAGCGCTTCACGTGCTGCGTCAGCAGCTTCATCTGCTCGGCCACCTTCATCACCTGCTCCGAGCCACGCGCCTGCTCGTTGGTCGCCTTGTTGATCTGCTCGATGGTGTCGCGCACCCGCTCGACGGCCGCGGTGACGTCTTTGCTGCCGCGCGCCTGCTCGACCGTCGCGCGCGCGATGGCCTTGACCATCTGCGTCGAGTTCTTCGCGGACTCCTGAATCTTCCGCAGCGCGCCTTCGGCTTCACGGCCGAGCACCACGCCCTCTTCGACCGAGCGCACGCCGGTGTTCATGGCAGTCGCCGCGTTGCGTGACTCTGACTGCACCGCGCGGATGAGCTCGGCGATCTCTTTCGTCGAGGCGGCGGTGCGCTCCGAGAGATCCTTGATCTCATCGGCGACGACCGCGAAGCCCTTACCGTGATCACCCGCCTGCGCGGCGATGATGGCGGCGTTGAGCGCGAGCAGGTTCGTCTGCTCGGCCACGTCGTCGATCACGTCGACGATGTTGCCGATTTCGCCGATGCGCCGGCCGAGCTGCTCGATCACGCTCGAGGCGGTCTTGCTGGACTCCTTGATGCGATCGATGCCGACGATCGTCTTCTGAATCGATTCCATGCCGGTCTCGGCGTCTTTCGACACCTGCTCGGACAAGCGCGCCGTCTCGTAGGCGTTGGTCTCGACCTGGCCGATGGCGATGTCCATCTCGCGAATCGACGACGAGGTGGTCTCGGTGTTCTTGAGCAGGTCTTCGACGTTCCGCGCGACTTCCTTGATCGAGTACGTCGTCTGCTCTATGGCCGAGGTCGTCTCTTCCACCGACGCCGCCATCTTCTGCACGTTGGCCGCGACTTCGTCGTTGGTGGTCGACATCTCCATGATGCTGGAGCTCGACTCTTCCGCCGACTGGTAGAGCACTTCGACGTTCTCGGCGATGCCCTTGAGGCTCGAGAGCATCTCGACCATCGCGCTCGACGTCTCTTCCACGCGCGTGAGCACCGTGGAGGCACCGCTCGTGGTGGTCGACGCGCTGCGGGAGATTTGATCGATCACCTGCGCCACGCTCTCGGCCACGCCGCGCACCCGGCCCAGCGTGTCGCGCAAGCCCTGGCCGATGCTGTTGAGCGACTCGGCCAATTCATCGAGCTCGCGGGTGGGCGCACCTTCCACGCGGCCGGAGAGATCGGCTTCCGCGAGGCGCATCGCCATCGCCCGCATGGTGGCCAGCGGCGCGATGATCAACAGCCGAGAGAGCACGCCGACGAGCGCCATGAAGATCAGCACGCTGACGATCAACGCGATGAGCAGGGTCTTGCGAAGGCTCGACAACCCCTCGTCGATCCGCGCGCGATCGAGCGAGACGAGCACGAAGCCCTTGAGGCCGCCCTTGAGCTGCACCGGGTCTGCGACCAGCAGCTCGCCCGACTCGAGCTGAATCTGAACGTGCTGTTCCTGCTCGTTGAACTGCTTGAGCACGGTCTGCGTGGTGTGCAGCGCGGTGTCGGCGCTCTGGGCCATCACGTCTTCGGGCAGACACTGACCTGAACAGGCCAGGACCCAGACGTTTCGAATCGCGCGTTCACCACCGACGATGTTGTTCACCTCGTCAGACGCTGCGGTGTCCATGCCGTCGCGCGCGACGATGGGCACCTTGCGTTCGATCTCTTTGGCGACCGCCTTGCCGCGCTCCCAGAGCGTGTCGGTCAGATAGGTGTCTGCCTGGCTGGGCACGACCACGAAGAGCACCGCGACCAGCACGCACAAGGCGACCAGCAGCACGATGATGATGGCGCCAGTCAAACCGGGTCTTTGGGAGCGTGCAGCCACGAGGGCGGGCACTGTGGCAGCGCGGGGGGACCGCTTCAAGAAACGCGTAGTGCGTCGAAGGTCAGGCTGAACCGGGCCAGGTACTTCCTGAGCCGATCTGCGTCGTTGGCCGACCGCTTTTTTGCTCTCGAACGAGCGAACAGCTGGCGTCCCGCATCCGACAGGGAGCGCGACTGAGCGCACACCCGCACCACCTCGGCGAGCTGCACCCGGTCGAAGTCATCGAGCTGAGAGGGGTCCATCACGCGTTCGAGGCCATCTCCTTTGGCCGGAGGGCGCCACGACGCGCGGAGCCGGCCCAGCTCCGTTTCCACCAGGGCCGGGGTGATGCGCCCACCATCGGCCAGCGTCACCAGCCGCGTCACCGAAGCGCTCAGATCGCGGAAGTTGCCCGCCCAGCTCGCCTCGGCCGAAGTGCCGAACGCGAGGTAGCGCTCCCGGGCTTCGCGGGCCCAGGTCACGTGCGTGCCCACCGCCTGCCCCGCGCGGTCGGTTTCGTAGTCGAGGTTGGGGGCGAGATCCTCGCGGCGCGCAGCGAGCCCGGGCAGCTCGAAGGTCCACAGATTGATGCGCGCCAGGAGATCCGCGCGGAACGTGCCCTCCCCCACCGCGCTGACCAGGTCGCGATTGGTGCCCGCGATCAACACGAAGTCGCTGCGCACCTCGTGATCGGCGCCGACCGGAAAGAACACCTTCTCTTCCAGCGCGCGCAGCAGCATCGCCTGCTCGTCGAGGCCGAGCTCTCCAACCTCGTCGAGGAACAGCACGCCCTGGTGCGCCCGGCGCAACAGCCCTTCTCGGGCCTGCGCCGCCCCCGTGAACGCGCCGCGGGTGTGGCCGAAGAGCGTGGCCATCGCGTGATCGCCGCGCAGCGTCGCGCAGTTCACGTGCACCAGCTCGCCTTCCACCAGGTTCCGCGCGCGCTTGAGCTGATGCAGCCGGGTCGCCAGTTGTGACTTGCCTGCGCCCGTCGGCCCGAGCAGCAACATCGGTGCGCGCGTGCGCAGAGCGACGTGCTCCATCTCGGCCATCAGCGCGTTGTAGGCGGCGTTCTTCGTGGCGATGCCCTGCTTCAAGAACGACAGCGCCTCGGTGCGTTCCGCGCTGAAGCGCGAAGCGAGGCGGTCGTAGCGGCTGAGGTCGAGATCGATGACGGTTCGGGTGCCCTCGGGCCCGGGGAAACGTTTGGTGGGCGGGCCGGTTTGAATCAGCCGCGCGGGCAGGTGGCGTGATTCGGCGAGCAGGAAGAGGCAGATCTGCACCACGTGCGTGCCGGTGGTGATGTGCACGAGATAGTCCTCGCGCTCGGGCTGAAACCGGTAGCCGCGCGCGAACTCGTGCAAGGCGCCGTAGACCTCTTCGAAGTCCCACGGGTCCTTCAGCGCGAGCCGCGTCATGCGGACCTCGGTCTCAGGGGAGACCTGGCGCACGTCGGCGCTCACCACTTCGGCCAGCGTGGTGAACTTCGGGTCGAACAACAGCTCGAAGCGGCTGATGACCTGCGTGGGGTCCTGACAAAGCGCGACCGTGGGGCGCCAGCGCGTCCACCGCCGGGTGCCGTCGCCGTTGTCGAGCGTAGGGCCCAGCATTCCGATGACGACGAGCGGCTTCGCACGCGCAGACATGCGCCCATCATCTCGTAGTTGAGCCCACAGGATAGGCTTTCCACGAAGCTTCCGAGCGAGCCCCCCGACGTCAGGTGTGGCACGCCAGCTGCTCAGGGGGTCTGCATGGAAACGAACCTTTCGACGCATGAGGTGATGGAGAACCCGAACGGCGCGCCGCTGAAGGCCTGGACGCGCGGCGTACCGGTGGATGAGCGGGCCTGGGAGCAGCTGCGCCGAACGGCCTGCCTGCCGATCGTTCACGGCTGGGTCGCGGCCATGCCCGACGTTCACGTGGGCATCGGCGCGACGGTGGGCAGCGTGGTGCCGACGCTGGGCGCGGTCATTCCGGCGGCCGTTGGCGTGGACATCGGCTGCGGCATGAGCGCGGTGCGCACGAGCCTGACAGCGAGCCAGCTGCCGACCTCACTCAAGGGCCTGCGCAAGGCGATCGAGATGCGCGTGCCGGTCGGCCGTGGCTCGTTCAGCAAGGTCCCGGCGGCGCAGCAGGAGAGCTGGGCGCGTTTTGCTCCGCGCTACGAGAAGCTGTTGGCGGCGCGCCCTTCGCTGGTGAGCAAGGACCCGGCCAGCCAGCTCGGCACCCTGGGCACCGGCAACCACTTCATCGAAGTGTGTCTCGACGAGCACGACCGCGTCTGGTTCATGCTGCACAGCGGCTCGCGAGGGCTGGGCAACCGCTTCGGCACGCTCTTCATCGAAGCGGCGCGCGAGGACATGCGGGTGCACGCTCGCAACCTGCCCGACGAAGATCTCGCCTACCTCGAAGAAGGCACCACGCTCTTCGCCGAGTACCTCGAGGCGGTGAGCCTGGCGCAGGAGTACGCCGCCGAGAATCGCCGCCTCATGATGGCCGCGGTCGTCGAGGCAGCCATCAGCACGCGCGTCATTCCTCCGTTCTCGGCGACCGAGCTGGTCGTCGACTGCCACCACAACTACGTCGCACGCGAACACCACTTCGGCGCGGATGTCTTGATCACCCGGAAGGGCGCAGTGCGCGCGGGCAAGGGGCAGCTCGGCATCATCCCGGGCAGCATGGGCGCCCGCTCGTACATCGTGCGCGGCAAGGGCAACGCAGAGAGCTTCGAGAGCTGCAGTCACGGCGCGGGCCGCGTGCTCTCGCGCACCGCGGCACGTGCGCAGTTCACGGTCGCGCAGCATGAGGAGGCCACGAAGGGCATCGAGTGCCGGAAGGATGCGGGCGTGCTCGACGAGACGCCGGCGGCGTACAAGCCGATCGAAGCCGTGATGGCTGCACAGGCTGACCTGGTGGACATCGTGCACACGCTTCGCCAGGTCGTCTGCGTCAAGGGGTGAACGACATGCTGCTCATCGATGGTTCAGCGGGTGAAGGGGGAGGCCAGGTGCTGCGCACCGCGCTGGGTCTCTCCCTCGTGACGCAGACGCCTTTTCGCATCGTGAACATTCGCGGGCGCCGGCCGAAGCCGGGCTTGCTGCGTCAGCACCTCACCTGCGTGCAGGCAGCGGCCGCCATTGGGCGCGCGGAGGTCGAGGGTGCGGCGCTCGGTGCTTCGGAGCTGGTGTTCCGGCCGACTGCGCTGGTCGCGGGCCAGCACGAGTTCTCGATCGCCTCGGCAGGCAGCACGACGCTGGTGCTGCAGTCGGTCTTGCCGGGGCTGCTGCGCGCCAATGGAGTGACCACGCTCACCATCGAAGGAGGAACCCACAACGGTCTCGCACCGCCGTACGAATTTCTCGCGCGCAGCTTCTTGCCGGTGCTCTCGAAGATGGGCGCGAAGGTCGAGGTCAAGCTCCTGCGTGCGGGCTTCGAGCCGGCAGGTGGCGGCCGGCTCGAGCTGAAGGTGACCCCAGGGCCGCTCGCGCCCCTCGAGTTGATGGGTCGCGGAAAGCTGCTCAGCCGCGAGGCGGTGGCCATGGTCTCGGCCGTTCCTCTCAAGGTGGCGCATCGTGAGCTGGCAGTCGTGCGCGAGGAGCTGGGATTTTCCGACGAACAGCTGAGGGTGGAAGAGGTGAGTTCACCGGGGCCGGGCAATGCGTTGGTGCTCACGCTCGAGCACGAGCACGTGACGGGCGTGTTCGTCGGCCTCGGTGCGCGCAACATCACGGCCGAGAAGGTCGCCCGGCGCGCGTGCGGTGAGGTGAGGCGCGAGCTGCGCACCGATGCGCCGGTCGGGCTCCACCTGGCGGATCAACTGCTGATTCCGATGGCGCTTGCCGGTGGGGGCACCTTCCGCACCGTCGAGCCGACGGAACACACGCGCACGCAGTTCGAGCTCATTCCCCGGTTTCTCGGCGTGAAGTTCGAGTCGGTGCCGGAGGGGAATGGCACCTGGCGCATCAAGATTTCTTGAGGATCTGCTGCAACGAGCGCTCGACCGCGCTGGCGAGGTCGGCGCGGGCTCTGAGCGCCTCGAGCTCGGGTACCGCCGACTCGGCCTGGCGGCCCAGCGCACCGAGCACGCCCACCGCCAGCTGACGGGTCGGGAGCGGCAGCTTCGTATCGCGCGCTGCTTCGAGCAGAAAAGGCACCGAAGCAACGCCACCCGCCAGGAGCATCTTCGTGGCGGCCTCCACCTGGCCCAGCCTGGCCACCCACTTCTTCAGGTCGCCCTGCCCGGCCTCGAGCTGCAGGCGGCCCCACGCGTCGAACGCGCGCTGCTGGGCCTTCTGGAAGAAGCCCGACCCTTTGATCGAAAAACGACGCACGCTCGAAGGACGACCCCGGCACTCCCACAAGCCCACGATGCGCACGTGATCTGCTTTCGGCAGATCCTCGGTGACCAGGTTCAAGTTGAACCGGCGCGGCGGCTGCTCGCGGGTCTCGAGCGTGAGCAGCGTGCCTCCGCGGAAAACGACGGTGGCTTCGAGGTCGACGTCGGCGGGCGTCGAGGTCGAAAGGTCAGCCGGCCTGAAGTCGCCTCCTTCTGGAGTTGCCTGCGTTTCGCGCTCGAGCTCTGCGCGAAGCTCGAGCACCTGCGCACGCGCTGACTCCAGCGCCTCAGGGCCGCGGCTCAACACCCCTGCTTCGTGATCGAAGTGCACGCCGTCGGCGAGGTGAGCGAGCACGCCTCCCGCTGCGATCGCGCACGCGAGGTCTCGCATGCGGCTCTTGGTGGCGAAGACGATCTCCATGTCGCGATCGCCGACCTGCTCCCGATCCTTCTTCGAGAGAGGGGCGAGGTCGGCCGCATGGAAGGTGTACTCGAAGCCCGCGGTCACGCCGTCGTACTCGCAGGGAAGAAAACCCTCGAAGGTCGCCAGGTCGAAGTGCTCATCGAGCTTCAGCAGCAACCCGGCTTCACGGATCGCCGCGGCCCAACGCGCAGCCGTGGGCAGCATCGACCGCTTCAGGAATACCGAGCTTCCGACGGACATGAGAGGGACATACCTCGTTACGCGAAATGACGATCGCTCTCGCCTGCGCCGCCGCGCCACAAGTTGCAGGAAACAATCGAAGCCCTCACCCCAACCCTCCCGAAGAGGGTGTTGAAGAAGGCTTCGACGATACGAGCCAACACCGTTCCTCCCGAGCGGAGTCGAGGGAGTACCTCTGCTTCGAGCGGGCAGTGACCCCTCGACTGCGCTCGGGGGGACCGGTGGGGTTCTCAATTTCCATTTCGGCCAACCCTCTCGGGCCGCACACCTCGCGCGAGCGGGCGCCGAGCAAGCTTGTGAAAAGACGCTCGGCATGACCACGCTCGCCAGCCACCTTGAGAGCACCATGAAGACCCGCTCGTTGATCGTCCCCATCGCGCGGGTCGGCCTCGCTGCGCGGGGAGCGCTCTACGTCATGGTGGGCGCGCTCGCCGTGCTGGCCGCGATGGGCTCAGGCGGCAGGACCACCGACCCGCGCGGCGCGGTCGCAGAGGTGGGCCGCTTCCAGGCGGGCAAGCCACTCCTGCTCGTGCTCGCGCTCGGGTTGTTCGCGTTCGCGATCTGGCGCGCGGTGCAGGCGATCAAAGATCTCGATCACCTGGGCAGCGGGCTGGGGGCTCTGTTGACGCGACTGGGCTTCCTCATCAGCGGCCTGCTCCATCTCGGGCTCGCGGCGACCACCGCGGGGTTCGCCATCACCGTGCAAGGCGGCTCGGTGCGCTCGTGGGTGGCGCGCGCGCTGGTCGAGCCGATGGGCGTGTACGCCGTCGCCATCGCGGGGGCGATCGTCATCGGCGTGGGGTTCGAGCAGTTCTACCGGGCCTGGTCGCGGGGCTTCGAGAAGGATCTCGACATGGCCGCGATGAGCCCCCCGATGCGAGCCTGGGTGGGCCTGATTGGCCGCTTCGCTTTCAGCGCGAGAGGCGTCACCTTCTGGATCGTCGGGTGGTTCCTCATTCGCGCGGCACGCAACGTGAGCGCGCGCGAAGTGAAGGACATGGGCCAGGCGCTCAAGGTCATCGGCACGCAGTGGCACGGCGACGTGTTGCTGGGCATCGTCGCCGCGGGCACGGTGGCCTACGGGTTGATGACGTTCATCGAAGCGCGCTACCGGCGCATCGTGCGCTGACTTCGGGTCACTTCTCGACGCACGTCTTGAGCACAGGCTCCTTCGTCGACGGCGCCGCGAGCACCAACTCTCGATGCACCAACTGCGACGACAGAATGCCCACCACCGCCATGTTGTCGGCGTTGGAGAACTGACCGTCGTTCCGCGCCAGCGCCTTGTTCCACAAGGCGGTCACCGCGCGAGGCTCGAACAGGCCCGACGTCTTCAGCGCCTGCTCACTCATGAGCTCATCGACCCAGCCGGGGCGATCGGCGCCGATGAACGAGAGGGCATCAGGCGCGCGGTACGGCTGCTTGGGCCGCGAGAGAATCTCAGGCGTGACCAGGTCTTTGGCGACGCGCTTGAGCACGTGCTTCTCGTCGAGCACCTTGAGCTTGAACGACGCCGGCAGCGAGTTGGCCAGCGCGATGACGTTGCGATCGAGGAAGGGAAACCGGCCCTCCACGCTGTTGCCCATCAGCATGCGGTCGCCCTGGCTCGACATCAGGTAGCCCGAGAGCAGCGTGCGCACCTCGAGGTACTGATCCTGCGCCAGGAAAGACCACCGGGGAAACTCGGGCGGGAGGTTCGAGAGCAGCCGCGCGACCGAGTCATGCCCCTGGAGCGCGTCCTTGAGGGCGGGGGCAAACAGGCGCTTGAGGGCGCAAGCGCCGCTCCAGCGAGGCTCGTGGCCGAAGCCCGGCTGGCGCGCGTTCTCGAGGCCACGGCCGAAGAACTGCCTGGTCATGGCCTGCTGTGAAACGGGAGAACGCAGCAGCCAGGGGTAGAGCCGCTCGAGCAGCCGCGGGCGCCACGATGACTTCGGGTTTGCCGCCCAGAAGCGGCGCACCTTCGCTTCGCGGAACGAGTCGTAGCCCGCGAACATCTCGTCAGCGCCTTCTCCCGTCAGCACCACCTTGATGCCGCTGTCGTGCACGAGCTTCGAGAGAAGAAAGAGCGGCGCCGGCGCGGTTCGCAGAATCGGCCGCTCGGTGAAGCGCACCACGGCAGGAAAGACGTCGGCGATCTGCTTGCGGCTGACCAGGACTTCGGAGTGCTCGGTGCCGAGCCGCTCGACCATCGCCCGCTGATACGGCGTCTCGTCGTATTCGGCGTCGGCGAAGCGCAGCGAGAAAGTGCGAAAGCCAGAGGGCTTGGCGCGCTGGGCGAGCGCCGCGATGACCGAGCTGTCGAGGCCGCCCGAGAGGTAGCTGCCCACCGGCACGTCAGCCCGCACCATTCGAAGCCGGGTGGCCTCTTCGAGCGCGAACGAGAGCGCTTCGGTGGCGTCCTGCAGCGTGCCCTGAAAGAGATGAGCCGGGCCTTCGGGGTAGCGCGGCTTCCAATACGCGACGTCGTGCACGAAGGCACCGCGTCGCCAGACCCGGGCGTGGCCTGGCTCGAGCTCGGTGACGCCCTTGAAGACCGTCTGCGGCGGCACCACCGTCCAGAACGTGAACGTCTCGTCGAGACCGACGGGGTCGAGCTCGCGGGGAAACGAAGGTGCGCCGGCGAAGAGCGCCTTGACCTCGCTGGCGAAGAGCAGCTGACCTGCGTGCTCGGCGAAATACAGAGGCCGCACGCCGACGCGATCGCGGCAGAGCACCAGCGTCTGCGACTTCGAGTCCCACAAGGCCACGGCCCACTGGCCATTCATCTTCTCGAAGGCCGCCTCACCCCACGCTTCCCACGCGTGCACGATGACCTCGGTGTCGCTTCGGGTGCGGAAACGATGCCCGAGCTGCTCGAGCTCGGCGCGCAGCTCGACGTAGTTGAAGATCTCTCCGTTGAACGAGATCCACAGCGTGCCGTCTTCGTTGGAGAGCGGCTGCTGCCCGCTCGAGATGTCGATGATCGACAAGCGGCTGTGCGCCAGCCCGGCGCGCGCGTCGCGATACACGCCGAACTCGTCGGGGCCGCGGTGCTCCATCGCCCCCGCCATGCGCGCGAGCCGCTCACGCGAGGGGGGAGCGGCCCCCTCACCCAGACTGACGATGCCGGCGATGCCGCACACGGGCTACTTCCCGGTCTTCTTCTGCACGAACTTCACGATGTTCGACACGGCGTCGAGGTTCTCGGGAAGCATCTCCTGATCTTCCACGGCGAGGCTGAAGGTGGTCTCGATGAAGGTGATGATTTCCAGCACGCCGGTCGAGTCGACGATGCCTGCGTCGAGCAACGACGCGTCATCGGCCAGCGCCGCCGGATCTGAGACGTAAAAATTCGAGATGATGAACTGACGAACCTGCTCCCTGAGTTCCACGGTGCTTCCCCCCTGATTGGTGGCTACGGCTTGACGGCGACGACCACGCGAGCAGCCCCGGTGGCGTTGGTGACGAAACGAACATCTGTGTACGCCCTCGAGCGATCGAACAGCGCCTTCATCTGCCGTTCCTGGCCCAGGCCAAATTCGAAGAGCAGGTGACCGCCTGACTTGAGCAGCGCGGGGGCTTCTTTGATGACGCGCTGATGAATGGCGAGCCCATACGGCCCGCCTTCGAAGGCCTCGCGAGGCTCGTGCTCGAGCAGGGCCGCGCCATCGCTCTCGAGCTTTCCGGTCGAGATGTAGGGCGGGTTGCAGATGATCATGTCGACGCCGCCCACGGGCAGTGAAGGCTTGAGGGGCTCGAAGAGATCGCCCTGGAAGACGTGCACGCGCCCGGTCAACCCGAGGTGCGCCACGTTCTTGCGCGTCAGCTCGGCGCAGCTGGCCGTCAAATCAGTCGAGTACACGGTCGCGCCCGGCACGCGCACCGCCGCCGCGCAGCCCAGGTTGCCCGAGCCGCAGCAGACGTCGATGACCGAGCTTGCGTGGCCCAGCGCGAGAAGCAGCCGCACCGCCTCGCCCCCGAGCAGCTCGGTCTCTGCACGGGGTATGAGCGCGCCGGGGGCCACGAGCAGCTCGAGGCCCATGAACGAATGGGTACCGCGCTCGAACACGGCGCGAACGTCTGGCTGGGCGTCGCTCAGGACAGCCCCGTCTTCTTGATTTTGCCCGTGGTGGTCTTCGGCAACTCGGAGAGGAACTCGATGAACTTCGGCACCATGAAGTTCTCCAGGCGCTTCTGGCATTCGCGGGTGAGGTCTTTTTCGGTGAACGAGACGCCCTGCTCGAGCACCACGAAGGCCTTCACGGCCTGGCCGAGGATCTCGTCAGCCACGCCGATGACCGCCGCCTCTTTCACGCCGGCGATGTTCATCAACGCCGTCTCGACTTCCTTGGGCGCGACCTTCTCACCGCGTGACTTGATGATGTCGTCCATGCGGCCGACGAAATACAGATAGCCCTCGTCGTCGAGCCTGCAGAGGTCTCCGGTGTAGAGCACCTGCTCACCTGGCACGGGCCCGGGCTTCAACTTCTCGGCGGTGGCCTCGGGCTTTTCCCAATAGCCCTTCATCACCGTCGCGCCGCGAATGACGAGCTGGCCCACCGTATTGGGGCCGACCTTGTTGCCATCTGCATCGACCAGCCACAGCTCGGTGTTGGGAATGGCGATGCCCACGCTGGTCGGCTTGCGCTCGAGATCTGCCGGGGGCAGGTACGTGCAGCGTTTGCACTCGGTCAATCCGTACATCGAATAGATCCGCGCGGTGGGGAACAGCTCACGCAGCATGGTGATGTGTTTGACCGGCAACGCCGCCGCCGTGTTCGTCACGAACTTGATCGACGAGAGCTCGAAGTCCTTCAGGCTCTTCATCTCGGCGAGCACCGCGAAGAGGGTCGGCACGCCAGGAAAGCCGGTGACCTTCTCGTCGGCCATCACCTTCAAGACCTGGGCTGGGAAAGCGAAGCTGCGCTCGAGCACCAGCCGTGCGCCCAGGCGGGTGGTCATGATGAGCTGGTACAGCCCGTAGTCGAACGCCAGCGGCAACACCCCGAGCACCACGTCGTCTTCCACCAGCTCGAGGTAGGTCGAGATCGAAGTGGCCGCGGTGAGCATGTTCCGGTGCGTCAACATCACGCCCTTGGGGTCTCCGGTGCTGCCCGAGGTGTAGATGATGGCGGCGAGATCGACGTCGATGCAGCGCCGGCCGGGGGGAACGTTGGGCCCCACGCGCTCGAGCACCTGAACCCAGGGCAAGGCGTTCTTCACCGCGGGAAGGCGCTCGGCGTCGAAGGCCCCGCTGACGATGACGTGGGTGAGGTGCGGTGACAGCGGAGCGCTCTGGTTGAAGACGGCGCTCAAGTGCATGTCGCTGATCAGCACCTTCGCCCTGCAGTCGTTCAGGTAGTAGGCGAGCTTGTCTGCCTTGGTCAGCGGGTTGACCACGCTGACGACCGCGTTCGCCTTGAGAATCGCCCAGAACGACACGACGGTCTCGACCGTGTTGTCGCCGAAGATGACCACGCGATCGCCGCGCTCCACGCCGAGCCTGGTCAGCGAGTGGGCCAACGCATTGGCCTGTGAATCGAGCTCGGCCCAGGTGAAACGAGCGCCCTTGCACACCAGGGCGACCTTGCTGCCCAGGCGGCGGGCCGCGCCTTCCAGGTAGTCGTGCAGCAGCGGAGTGGCGGCCAGATGCAGCGCAGGTGCAGGGGCGAAGGTGGTCACGGGAGTTCCTCTAGAGGAAGGTCACAGCGAGATGGTTTCGTTGAAGATGGGCTCAATCAACACCGGAGGAAGGTGGCCATAGCGCGTGGCCCTTCGTTTGGCGGCGATGTCTTTGAAGACGCGCTCGACCTGCGCAGCCTCGAGGCCCACGGCGCTCGCGACCTCGGCGGCGGGCACCTGGTGATTGACCGCGTACAGACACAGGTCCATTCGGTCGTAGGGCAGCGCGAAGTAGAACTCTTCCTGCGTCTGCGGCATCGAGTACGTGTCGGTGGTCGGGGGCCGCCTGCGAATCTCTTCAGGCACGCCCAGCGTCTCGGCCAGCGCGTAGACCTGCGTCTTGTAGAGATGCGCGATGGGCTTGATGTCGGCGGCGCCGTCGCCCTGCTTCACGAAGAACCCCTGGTCGTACTCGAGCCGGTTCGGCGTGCCGATGACGGCGTAGTTGAGGCGATCCGAATGGTAGTACTCGACCATCTTGCGCACGCGCTGCTTGAAGTTCGTGGCGGCGACGATTTGCAAATAGGCCTGCAGGGGCATGCGGGAAGTCTTCGTTTCACCCGACGGCGATTGCACCGTGAGCTGGAAGACGTTGAGCCGCTCCGACTCGAGGATCGACGGCAGCGTGATCTTGCACTTCCACCCCGCTCCGTACTCGGGGAACACCATCTGGCAGGCCTGTTCCTGGCGCACGTAGCAGCCCGTTCCTTCGAGCGCGGCGGCGATGTTCTCGGTCACCGCTTCGATGCCCAGCGAGCTCGCCAACACCTGGCCCAGCTCGAGCGACTCATCGGCCGAGTGCTTCTCGGGCATGAAGATGCCGAACACGCGGTCTTTGCCCAGCGCCTTGACCGCGAGCGCCGCGCACACCGAGCTGTCGATGCCACCTGACAGGCCGACCACCACGCCGCGCTTCTTGAGCGAGCCCATCACCTGCGCCTTCATCCACTCAGAGATGCGGCTCACTTCTGCGTCGCGGTTCTGCTCGAGGACTTTGGCTGAGAACGTCATGGGCCGGCCAGCCTCTCATCGTCGGGGCTTTCGACGAAGCACACTTGTTCGCCGCCCCCCAGATGACGCTGCCATGCCTGATCCGGTAGATCGTCCACGTGAAGACCTGGGTACCCGGCGATGCGCTCCCCGGCACAGAGCGCCCCTTCTATCTGCAGCACCAGGGCGAGTCGCTCTGCGTCGTGCACCACGCGGCCTCAGGCCAGCGCTGCCGGGCGACCGTGGTGCTGGCAGGCCCCATGACGCTCGAACGTTCTCACGGCTACCTCACCTGGGTGCGTTGGGCTCGCCAGCTTTCGCTCAACGGCTACGACGTCTACCGCTTCGACTACCGGGGCGTCGGCGAGAGCACCGGGGACTTCCGGCAGCAGACCTTCACCGGCTGGCAAGAGGATCTCGCCGCCGTCACCGCGCACGCGAAGGGTCAACGGCGCGGCCGCGTGGTGGTGCTGGGCCTGCGCCTGGGTGCGCTGCTCGCGCAGCGTGTCTTCGATTCACACGGCGCTGACGCGTTCATCGCGTGGGATCCACCGGCGGGCGGTAAGCCGATGCTGATGGACATGCTGCGGCGCAAGCTCGCGGCGGACTACATGGAGTTCGGCGGCCAGCGAAAGACGCGCGAGGAATACGTGCGCGAGCTCGAGGCGGGCCACTTCGTCGAAGCCGAAGGCTACCTGTGGTCGAAGGGCCTGTGGCACAGCGCAGAGGCTTTCGTCTTCACCGCTCCCGAGCGCCTGGCAGGCGAATGGCACGTCACGCACCTCGATGGCCGTGCGGCAGCGACGCTCCCCAACGGCGACTTCTACACGTCGGTGCGCATTCCCAAGCCGGCGTTCTGGCTGCAGAGCCCGCACCTCGTCGCGGGCCTGGAAACGCTCTTCACGCAGACCCTCGAGCGCCTGCACGTCTGGAGTGATGGCTGGTCGGTCTCGCCCGAAGTCGAAGCCGCCCCGTCCCCCACCGCTCCGTCCGGACACGGTCGAGGGCGCGAGCTCGACGTGCTCGACCTCGAGGCCGGCCGCTGCGTGGGCACCGTGCACACCGGGGCCGCCCGCACCACCCAGGTCGGTTTGCTCTGGGTCAACTTCGGCTACGTGCCGCGCGACGGCCACGGAGGTCTGGCCACGCAGGTGAGCGACGCGCTCGCAGCCCAGGGCGTGCCGTGCTTCCGCTACGACCTTCCCGGCCTGGGCGACGCGCCGGGGCCTCTTCCTGCGCACACGCAGCAGTTCTTCCCCATCGTCACCTCGGGCACCTTCACCACCATCAGCAGCCAGCTGGTGCGGGCGCTCTGCGAACGACACGGCCTCGACGGGGTCGTCATCGCGGGTCTGTGCGGCGGAGCGGTCAACGCCATCTTCACCGCCGACGCTCAGAAGGACCTGGTCAAGGGGCTGCTGCTGCTCGAACCAGAGATGTACGTCACCGAGCCGAAACGAGACGCCGACGCCCCACGGCAAGGCACCCGGGAGCGCATGCGCGCTCAGTTGCCGCAGGACAACGCGCTGACCCCGCTGCTCGACCGCGTGCTCGCCGCCCGCCTGCCGTACGAAGAGAAGCTGCGCTCGAAGCTCTTCTCGTACTGGGGGTGGATGCGGCTGCTCACCGACGAGAACGTCTACGCCCGGTACGTGCCGCTGCCCAAGAAGGCGATCCTCGACTTCGTGCTCAGCCGTTCAGAGCTGCCTTCCGTGACGAACCTCCCGCTGGCCGACGCCTGGCGACGTTGGGTCAAAGACCAGCGACCGGTGCTGGTGATCACCGCTGACGGCAAGCTGCGCGAGGTGTTCTTCGATCGCATCAACGGGACCGCGCTCAACGGCATCAGGAAGAACAGCTACCAGCACCTGCGGCTCAAGGGCACCAACCACATCTTCACCACCGGTGGCGCCATCGACACGGTCACTCGAACCATCTCGGGTGGCTGGAGCCTCTTCAACTCCTGACCTCGGGCGGTGTGCAGATGATGAGCAAATCCTACGGCGATCACCGCGCGCAGACGGCCACTCCCACGGTCAGCCTCAGCGAGCGCCCCGAGCAGGCGCTGTTTCATTTGTCCGTCTCGGTGGAGACAGACTCGGCCTCGACCGCGCTTCCGCTGCTCAGACGGTCCGTGACCCGGCTCGAGGAGCTGCTTCCCCCGTTGGGCGCGCGGCTCACCATCACCGACTTCGATCTTCCGTCCGCTGCGGGAAAGGCCGCCGACCTCGAGTCGCGGCTTCATGCGTTCCTCACCGTGCCCTTCGCGAAAGAGACCCCGTTCTGGGAGCGCGCGCAGAAGCTGGCTCAGGTCGATGGGTTGCTCCGGGCGCTGGTGGTGGAAGGCAGGAAGCAGAAACCCCCGCTCGAGGTGCGCACTGATCTACCGGTCTTCGTCATCGCAGACCCAGAGCTGCGTCGTGCAGCCCTGGTGACCCGGCTCCACGAACGCGCGCGCAGCCTCGGCACCGAGGTGATGTTGAAGGAGCTGCGGTTCGATCGCCCCGTCGAACAACGTTCGGTGAGCCTCGAAGAAGTGCAGCTCTTTCTGTCGGTCGAAGGCGTGGCAGAGGTCTGCCTCAAGTGACGCGCCTTTTGACCGACCCGGCTTACTTGAAGCACGTCGCAGGGCCGATGCACCCGGAGTCACCGGGCCGGTTGCGCGCGATTCACCAGGTGCTGCAGGCCGCGCCCATCGCCTTCGTGCAGCAGGCTCAGCCGCGACGCGCGACGCGGGAAGAACTGCTGCGGGTGCATGAGCCAGCGCACGTCGATCGGGTGCTCTCGCTGGCGGGCCAGGAGGCGCAGCTCGATCCCGACACCGCGATGAGTGCGGGAAGTACCGAAGCGGCCCTGCTCGCCGCGGGTGCCGGAGCGCAGCTCGTGCTCGACGTGATGAAGGGCGAGGTCGACAACGGCTTCGCGCTCGTGCGCCCGCCCGGCCATCACGCGGTCGCTGCGAACGCGATGGGGTTCTGCCTGTTCAACAACGTCGCCGTGGCAGCCGAAGCAGCGCTCGCCGCCGGAGCCCAGCGCGTGCTCGTGCTCGATTGGGATGTGCACCACGGCAATGGAACGCAGTCGTCGTTCTATGCACGGCGGGACGTGTTGTTCTGCTCGAGCCACCAGTTTCCGTTTTATCCAGGCAGCGGCGCGCCGAGTGAAACCGGTGAAGGTGAAGGCGCGGGGTTCACGGTGAACGTGGCGTTGCCCGGTGGCCAGGGCGATGCGGACTACGGAGCGGTGTTTCACGAGGTGTTCCTGCCCAGGGCGCTGCAGTACCGGCCTGACGTCATCCTGGTATCGGCCGGGTTCGATCCGCACCGGGCTGATCCCCTCGGGGGCATGAACGTCACCGAGCGCGGTTTCGCCGCGATGTGCAGCGCGGTGAAGTCGCTCGCGAACGAGGTGTGTGGCGGCAAGCTCGTGCTGATGCTCGAAGGTGGGTACGACCTCGATGGGCTGGCGCAGTCCGTCCACGCTTGTGTGGAGGTGCTGGCTGGCAGCCGCACCGAGAATTTTCCGCGTGGCGCGGGCCCCTCGGCGCTGCAGGCGATCGCGCAGACGTTGGGGAAGTGACCCCGACGATTTGGCCGACATGGGAATTGAGAACCCACCGTTCCCCCCGAGCGAAGTCGAGGGGTCACCTGCCGCGCGGCGCAGAGGTGGCATCTCGACTGCGCTCGATGCGAACGGTGGGGC
>JBKJSE010000296.1:0-3236 GCA_046595925.1 Archangium sp.
CACGCAGCTCGACTACTTCGGCTTCGTTCGCGACGCGTTCGGCGGCACGGCCAGCCTCGGCTACTACGTCATCGCCGACGAGATGAGCGTCAACCTCGGGTACACCTACGAGAACGTCAACGTGCAGAGCGGCAGCACGGCGGCCGTCGCCCCGCTCGCAGGCCAGTACCGCAGCGGCACCACCAGCGCCGTGCGCGCCTCGTGGACGTGGGACAAGCGCAACAACCGGCTCTTCGCCTCGTCAGGCTTCTTGTCCTTTGCGTCCGTCGAGACTGCGCCGTCCTTCCTCAACACGGCGGACCCGAACAAGCAGTACAACTTCAACCGCTTCACGGCCTACCAGCGCGTGTACTTCCCGTTGCCGCTCGGCTCGGTGTTCAAGATGAACCTGCAGTTCGGCTACGTGCAGGAGCACTACCCGAACGACGCCGACCGCCAGCTGCCCATCAGCGAGCTCTATTTCCTGGGTGGCATCAACACCATCCGCGGGTACCCGCTGCGCCAGGTCGCGCCGTCCGAGCTCATCAACTCGTCGGGTGCTCCTGAAGGGGCTGTCTCGACCTTGCGTGTCGGTGGCAACAAGCAGGTCATCTTCAACGCCGAGCTCGAGATTCCGCTGCTCGAGAAGGTCGGCATTCGTGGCGTGCTCTTCTTCGACGCTGGTAACGCGTTCGGCCGCGACTCGAACTTCTTCGACGTGAGTAAGGACGCCGCGCTCAAGGGCATGAACCTGCCCCTGGGCCTGCTGTACTCGGTGGGCTTCGGTATCCGCTGGTTCTCGCCGATTGGTCCCCTGCGCTTCGAGTGGGGCATTCCCCTCACGCCGCGCCCGGGCGATTTGCCGATTCAGTTCGAGTTCACCATCGGCAACTCGTTCTGATTCATCGCAGCACCCAGCCCGCAGCCAGCACGCCCAGAACGGTGAGCGCGATACCGGCGCTCATCAAGACGGTCTCTACGCTCAGTCTTCGTTGAGGCGCGGGGGGCAGCTCGAGCTGTGGCGCCGGTTCAGCGGCCTGCGGCACCGCGATGGGCGCGGGCAGCAGCTCTTCTGCGGCGGCGACCACCGTGCGTTCTTCGGGCGCACGCTCTGAGGTGTCGAAGCGCAGAATGGTCTGGCCGACCTCCACCACGTCGCCCGTCACGAGCACGGTGTCGCGCTTGAGGAGCAGCCCGTTCACGTACACGCCGTTCATCGATGACGAGACGAGGCTCAGCTTGTAGTCGCGGCCGTCTCGCACCAGCCGCACGTGCTGCCGGCTCACCGCGCGGTCTCGAATGCGAACCGTCGCGTCGTCGGCGCGGCCGATGATGTTGTCGTCGAAGGGAATTGGAAAGACGCGGCCCGCATCGAGGCCGGTGACGCAGGTGAAGGTCGCGGCGCGCGTGTCTTCAGCGTGAAGCTCGCCACAGAGAAGTTCCTGCGCGACGAAGGCGGTGGCCATCAGCCTTCGCGAATCGCGCTTCTTCTGATCGACCACCCGGCGAATCACCACGTCGTTGGGCAGCTTGAGATCTTCACCTTCGATCAGCAGCCGCGCGACCCGGGCGGGGAAGAGCGCGTCGCCCACCCGCACCGAACGTTGCGCGGTCACGCTGAGGTGCGCGCCCTGAAGCCGGAGCGCCAGCAGGCCATGCGGGAGACCTTCGATGCTGATGCCGTCATCGGGGCTGCCACCCACCGTCGCGAGGCCATCGGCGAGGTCGACGGTGGTCGCCTGATCTTTCCAGATGAGTTCGATGCGCATGGCGGGGTGGCCCAAAGCACGGACGATGCCGCCCTCAAGTCACGGGAATGACTTGGCCTTTCTTGGGGGACGGTCTCGTGGCGGAGGCGTAGTGTCCGCGCCGCGATGCGCTTGATTCGATTGTCCCTGGTGGTGGTGCTGGCCCTCGCGGGCTGTCGTGACGAGCAGGCGGGCCCGAAACTGAAGGCGCCGAGGGGCCCAGCGCCCGCGCCGGCGCAAGGAGGGCAGGTGAGGGTGCTCGATGCGGCCCCGGCCTCCTTCACGCACGCGAGCGGCGCCACGTGGGCGGGCGGGGCGGTCACCTACCTGGGGTCGATCGTCGAGCCGGCGCGCCCCAAGGCCGGCGATCAGGTGCAGCTGCGGCACTACTTCCGCGCCGATGGTGCGGTGAATGGGCAGTGGCGGTTCTTCATGCACGTGATGGACGAGACGACCCGGCAGCAGGTGGGCAATCTCGATCACGAGCTCCAGAGCGGGGCTGCCCCGCTGGGCACCTGGCCTCGCGGGAAGATCATCGAAGACGTGCACGGGTTGCAGATGCCTGCCGTGCAGGGCTCGCTGCGATTGTTCCTCGGGTTCTGGAGCGACTCGGGCCGGTTGCCGATCGATTCAGCCGCGCTCTCAGATGGTGATGGCCGGGTGCTCGGGCCGAAGCTCGAGGGCCCGGCGCAGGCGGTCTTGCCGGAGTACGCGATGGTGCGCGCGGCCAAGGCGCCGGTGATCGACGGGAAGTTGGACGACGCGGTGTGGGCGACGGCCAAGGAGCAGCCGCTCACGCGCAGCTTCGATGGTGGCCCCATCAGTCGGAAGACCACGTTCCGCATGGTCTACGACGACGCTTTTCTCTACGTCGCGTTCCGCGCTGAGGACCCCGATGTGTGGGGCTCGCTGCGGAACAAGGATGACTCGATTTACAACGAGGACGTGGTCGAGGTGTTCCTCGACGCCGACGCCGACGGCAAGACCTACAACGAGCTGCAGGTCTCACCGCACAACGTGAACTTCGACGCGAGCTTCGTGGCGCGGCGCAGTGATCTTCCCGCTGCGATGAAGTGGGAGTCGGGCATGAAGACGGCGGTGTTCGTGAAGGGCACCCTCGATGATGACTCGGACACCGATGAGTACTGGACGGCCGAGATGCAGATTCCGATCGCGACCCTGACCGCGGTGCCGCACGTGCCGCCGGTGAAGGGCGATCGGTGGCGGTTCAATGCGTACCGGCTCGAGCACCTCGCGCGGCGCACCAACATCGAGGGGCAGTCGTTCTCGCCCCTGTTCATCGGGGACTTTCACGCCCTGCCGCGGTTCGGGTGGCTGGTTTTTGAATAGGGCGGGGAGGGTGTTGAAGAAGGCTTCGACAATACGAGCGAAACCGGCCTCGCCGGCGATTTCGTCCGAAGGAACAGACCCACCGTTCGCATCGAGCGCAGTCGAGATGCCACCTCTGCGCCGCGCGGCAGGTGACCCCTCGACTTCGCTCCTAAGGAA
>JBKJSE010000030.1:0-6064 GCA_046595925.1 Archangium sp.
GCCCCGGATCCGCGAAGATCCGAGGCCTGATTTTCACCTTGAGCCGACCGCCGGAATTGAACCGGCGACCTACTGATTACGAATCAGTTGCTCTGCCAACTGAGCTAGGTCGGCGAACCCGCGCCGCAAGTACCAACAACCCCACACCACGTCAACGGATGCGGTTCAGGAAAAGCCGGGTCTTCGTACTGTCGGCCCCGGTGGTGATGGTCACGGCGAAGTCGAGGTCCTGATCTCCGTCGGCGTCGCCTAACGAGGTCGACTTGCGAACGCCCATTCCGGCCGGCACCCGGTGCTCGGTGAAGACCCAGCCTGAACGGTTGCGGCGGACCACCAGATCGTCGCCCGTGGTCCAGAAGAGATCGAACAGGCCGTCTTGATCGAGGTCGAGCACCCGCAGCTCGCCCGCAGCAGTCGCAGTGAAGGTCGCGCGCGCCGCGAAGCCCACGCCGCTGTTCTCGAACAGCTCGATGCCCGCGCTGGTGACGGCCACCAGGTCTTCGTCACCGTCGCCGTCGAGATCCGCGCTGCCAAGCTGGGCGCTGGCCGAGGGCAGGGCGCTCACGCCGCCGTCCGCCAGGTGCACTTCTGGAGTGGCGTCGGCCCAGATCACCCCGAACGGACCGCTGGCCACTGCTGACGCATTGGGGGTCGCGGTGAGCGCCGCGCCCGAAGCGCTGACCACCGCGTAGCCGCCGCAGCCGACCGCCACCACGCTGCTCTTCGCCGTGCCGTTGCTGGGAAGAAAGGTGGCTCCGGGGCAGCCGGCGTCGACGGTCTGCAGCGAATAGGTGGCGCCGCCGTAGACGAGCAGGTCGAAGGTGCCGTCCTGGTTGATGGTGGCCACGTCGGTGTTGCCGTCGGCGTTCACGTCGATGAGCTCTGCGCGCACCGGTGAACGCATGAACGAGAGCTTGCGGCTGGCCACCGGGTCGAAGCCCTGCGTCATGCTCCACGGCACCAGCTCCACGCGCGCGAAGGCAGGTACGGCCATCACCAGGTCGCCCGGCCCCTTCGGAGCGAGATCGCCCAACACCGCAGGCCCGCCCTTGGCGATGTCCATCTCGGGGCCGTTCTCGAAGGGTTGCGCCACGCAGCGCCGCGCGTCGATGGTGCAGGTCTGGGTGCAGGCGTTGAAGCCCCAGGTCGTGCACGGCGTCAGGCCGAGGGTTCCGTCGCAGGCTTCACCCAGATCGAGCACGCGATTGCCGCAGCGCTTCACGCACAAGGTCGTGTCGTATTTGCAGGTGGTGCCGCAGACGACCCGGCCCGTATCGAAGCCCAGCGATTGGCAGGTGGCGGTGCCCGCTTCTGAGGCGTCGCAGTCTTCGCCTTCCTGAATGATTCCATCGCCACAGGTGGGGGGCGGCGGGGGGGGCGGCTCGTCGACCCTGCGCGTGTTGGACCCGCGGCAGGCGAGCAGGATCAAGAGCAAGGGCAGGGCGCGGCGCACGGCGGGCATGCTACGAGTTCCTGCGATGAATCCGAAGGCTCTGGAATGTCCCTCCTGCAAGCGCGCGGTGCTGCCCCGGGCAGAGAACCCGTGTTTCCCGTTCTGCAGCGGCCGCTGCAAGGCGATCGATCTGGGCCGCTGGCTCGGCGGCGAGTACCGCATCGCCAGCACGCCCGATGAAGACGAAGACGGCAACACGCCGCCCGAAGTGCCGCCCACCGACGCATGAGTTTGTATCTGACCGGCGGAGTGGCAGTGGCTTACGCCGCCGGCGTGGTCACCGTTCACCGCGTGGCCATCTCGCGCCGCCGCAGGCTGGCGCACGGCTATCCGACCTTGCGCTGGCTCGACTGGAGCGCGCTGTTTCAAGGCGTACTGCCCGCCGCCCCGAAGGTGAAACGCGCGCTCCCCACGCCCTCGGAAGGCGGGCCTGCTCCCCAGATCCTCGAGCGAGCCCCCAGCCGGGAAGTCGACCTGCTGGAAGGCATCGTCAAGGGCACCCCGCTGCAGCTCGAGGCTTTTCAAGAGGCTTCGTTCAGCGGGGGCGAAGCGCGCTGGTTGGGGCTGCTGTCCCGCGTGCGTGAAGAGCCGCGCCGGGTGCTGGAAGAACTCGAGGCCGCGCCCGCCAACACCGCCGCTGAGGCGTACCTGCGCGAGTGGTTGGCGCTGGAATACGACGTGAGCCCGCTCAACCTCGAGCTGATGACCTTCGGCGTGAAACGGCGCATCAGCCACGCCCTGCGCCGCTTCGGAGACCAGGCCTCGCTCTATTTCATCCGCGCCAGAGCGAGCTCGCTGCTGGGCTTTACCGGCGCGGTGCTCGACGACCTGGCGCGCGCCGTCTACTTCTCGCGGCAGGCCCCGTTCTATTTGCAGGCCGTCACCCAGATGTCCTTCGTGGAAGACGTGCGCCCAGCGCTCGTTCGGGCCTGCCAGGAAGCCCTGGAGCAACAAGAGACTGGCGTCTGACCCGCGTTCAATCGCACAATCTCGCCCTCGATGGTCGAGACGTTGCTGCTCTGGTTCAACCGCTTCACCGATGATCCCGGCAAGGTGCGCACGCGCCTCGCGGGGCGGCCCGTACTCGTCTACGAGCCGCCGACCGAAGACACCCTCGATGACGAAGACGACGACTACCAGCTGCGCACGCAGTCGGGCTTGTCGGTCCCCTCGATTGGCGGCGGCGACCCCATGGCCGTGGTGATCGAAAAAACCAAGGACAACGCCTTTCAGCGGCGCATCACCATCGGCCGCACGGCGAACAACGACATCGTGCTCGACGACACCTCGGTCTCCCGCTTCCACGCGTGGATCGAGCAGGAGAACGCGACCTGGGTGCTGGTCGACGCTGGGTCGCGCAACGGGTCGACGGTCGCCGGGCGGAAGATCGTGGCCAAGGCCCCGTCGGTGCTGACCAACGGCCTGGTGCTGCGCATCGGGGCGCTCCAGCTGACCTACTACACGGCCCAGGGCTTTCTCGAGATGCTCCAGCGTCGCGCCACCGAGTGATCCCCGAAGTTGAGTTTCACCTTGAGCCCCACAGACGTGTTACCTAAGGTGAAACGCCTTCTTTCTTTAGGGAATCCTGGTGCTGACCACCGAAGCGCACGGCAAGACTGACGTTGGCCGCAAACGCCAGCACAACGAAGACGCGATGTTGGTGGACCCCGGCCTGGGGCTCTACATCGTCGCCGACGGCATGGGCGGTCACGCGGCAGGTGAGGTCGCGAGCGCGCGGGCGGTCGAGGTCGTCAAGCAGCACCTGATCACCAACCGCAGCATCCTGAAAGACCTGGCGAAGGACGCGAGCCAGGCCAACCGTGCCGCTGCCGCCAGCCTGGTGGAAGTGGCCGTTCAGCGCGCCTGCGCCGACATCTACAAGACCGCCACCACCGACGCTTCGAAGCGCGGCATGGGCACCACGTTCGTGTGCATGGCGATCGGCGGCACCAAGGGCGTCATCGGGCACGTCGGCGACAGCCGGGTGTACCTGGTGCGCAATGGCCAGTGCCACCGCCTGACCGAAGACCACACGTTGATCTCGGCGCAGCTGAAGGCCGGTACGATCACCAAGGAACAGGCCGCCACCAGCCAGTACCGCAACGTGATCACCCGCGCGGTCGGAATTCAGGAATCGGTGCAGGTCGACACGCTGATCGTCGACGCGGTTCCGGGCGACATCTTCGTGCTGTGCTCCGACGGTCTGCACGGCTACTTGAACGATGACGAGGTCGCCTCGGTGGTGGCTTCGGCGCCGTTGGCCGAGCTGCCCGAGCGTTTCATCGCCATCGCCAACGAGCGCGGCGGCAAGGACAACATCACCACCGTGGTGGTGGGCTGCTCGGGCGACCCCGCGACGGCCACCGAAGAAGTCGCTGAAGCGCAGAGCCGCATGGAAGCGCTCAAGAAGATCCCGCTCTTCCGCCACCTCACCTACAAAGAGCAGACGGCGGTGCTCTCGACGGCCAGCACGCGCACGTTCCCCGCTGGCCGCGAGATCGTCACCGAAGGCCAGCCGGGTGAAGAGCTGTTCGTCGTGATTCGCGGCCGGGTGTCGGTCGAGAAGAACGGCGTCGAGATCGCCGAGCTTCGTGCAGGCGGGCACTTCGGAGAGATGGGTCTCATCGACAACGCGCCGCGCTCTGCGACGGTGCGCGCCATCGAGCCCACCCGCACCATGGTCATCGGCCGTGGCGATCTGATGGGCCTGATGAAGCGTGAGTCGATTCTCGCGGTGAAGCTGCTGTGGAGCTTCGTGCAGGTGCTTTCCGACCGGCTTCGCGAGACGAACTCGGAGCTCTCCGACGCGCGGCAAGAGCTGGCAGCAGCTCAGGCCATTCAGCCCTTCGCAGAAGATTGATGCGGGAAACGAGCCGCTAGCGGCCGAAGGCTGCGCGAGACGACGCAGAGCGAAGCGGCGCGTCGGCCGAGGCGAGTGACCAATGAAACAGCCAGTCAGGGGAGTGGAGATGTCGCTGCTGTCACGCTTTGTCGTGCTGTTGGCTCTGACTCCGCTCCTGGCTCGAGCCGACGTCTTCAACACGTACGGCTACGGCCCCCGCGCCGCCGCGATGGGCGGCGCGATGACGGCCGAGGCGAGCGACTACACGGCCGTCTTCTACAACCCGGCGCTGCTGGTCGACCGCAAGGACGTCAACTTCGGCTTCAACTTTCAGTTCTACCGGATGGTCGCTGACGTTCAGTCAAAGGACCTCGCCAAGCCGCTCGACCTGAGCAACGCCACCGCGCCTGATTCGGTGGGCACCTCGGTGGGCCTGCTGTTCCCCCTGGGCGGCAAGGTGAAGAACCACCTCGCGCTGGGGCTGGGCGTGTACCTGCCCACCGCCGTGCTGTTGCGGGTCAACGCGCCGTCTGCGCAGTCGCCGTACTGGTACCGGTACCACGCGAACCCTGAGCGCCTGATTCTTCACCTCGGCGCAGGCATCAAGATCGTCGAGTGGTTCAAGATTGGCCTGGGCATTCAGGCGCTGGCCGATCTCGTCGGCAGCGGGGCGAACGTCTCGGTCGATCTCTTCAGCCGGCAGGTCAATGGCGGTGACATCAACGCGTACCTCGGCACGCGCGTGGCGCCGGTGTTCTCCATCGCGGTCACGCCCATCAAGCGGCTGCGGCTGGGCGTCACGTTCAAGTACGAGATGAAGCTCATCTACGTCATCCCCGCGAAGGTCGACCTCGAGGGCATCGCGACGCTCGCCTTCACGGTCAACGGCGTCGCGCACTTCACGCCGCACACGCTCAACTTCGGGGCGGCCTTCGATGCGACCGAGAACCTGACGTTCACCCTGGATGGCGAGTGGCAGAACTGGTCCTCGGCGCCTTCTCCGTACGTGGGCATCACGATCGATCTCTCTGGCCCCACGCTCGACGCGTTGGGGCTGGGTTCGGCGCTCGACGTGACCTCGGCCCGGCAGCGGCCCGGCTTCACCGACACGCTCGGCGTTCGTGGGGGCGCGGAATACCGGGTCTCCGAACGTTTCGCGGCGCGCCTGGGTGCGTTCTTGCGGCCGACGCCGGTGCCGAAGCAGGACACCCAGGGCACCAACCTGATGGACAACACGGCCATCGGGCTCACCGGCGGCATCGGGTTCAACTTCGCCGACCCGCTGGAAATCTTTCAGCACCCCGTGCAGATCGATCTCGCGGCCCAGGCTCAGTTCATCTTGCCGCGTGAGGCGAAGAAGGCCGCGGTCGACAGCCAGCCCGGGTATTCCTACGCGGCCAACGTCTACGGCGTCACGGGCGCGATCCGGTACGACTTCTGAAACGGCGAGCGGGTGGGCCCGACGCCGCTCCCCCGAGCTCCTCAGGAACAGCACCGTTCCCCCCGACCGAGCAAGGAACCAGCTTCGCTGGCGATTTCGACCGAAGGAACACACCGGTCCTCCCGAGCGGAGTCGAGGGAGTAATTCTGCCTCGCGCGGCAGGTCACCCCTCGACTTCGCTCCTAAGGAACAGCACCGTTCCCCCCGAGCGAAGTCGAGGGGTCACCTGCCGCGCGGGGCAGAGGTGGCATCTCGACTGCGCTCGATGCGAACGGTGGGTCTGTTCCTTCGGACGAAATCGCCGGCGAAGCCGGTCCCCTGCTCGGGA
>JBKJSE010000367.1:0-3789 GCA_046595925.1 Archangium sp.
CGCATCGAGCTCGACGGCGAGACCATCGTGAAGATGGACACCGAGATCGGCTTCCTCCACCGCGGCTTCCAGAAGAGCTGCGAGAACGTCACCTGGACGCAGGTGCTGCCGTACACCGATCGCCTCGACTACGTCGCCGCGCTCCAGAACAACTTCGGTTACCTCTCGGCCGTCGAGACCCTGATGGGCATCGATATCCCCGAGCGCGCCAAATACATTCGCGTGATCGGCGCCGAGCTGCACCGCATCGCCAGCCACCTCACCACCGCGGGCGCCCTCGCCCTCGAGCTGGGCGGCTTCTCTGCGTTCCTCTACGCGATGGAAGCGCGTGAGCTCATCACCGATCGAGTCACCGAGCTGACGGGCGCGCGGCTGACCACCAGCTACGGCCGCATCGGCGGCTTGAACCGCGACCTGCCCGACGGTTGGGTCGAGAAGGTCTTGAAGAGCATCGTCAAGATCGAAGAGGTGGCCTCCGAGATGGACACGCTCCTCTCGCGCAACCGCATCTTCACCGACCGCACCAAGGGCACCGGCGTCATCACCGCTGATGACGCGCTCGACTTCGGCTTCACCGGCCCCGCGCTGCGCGCCTGCGGCGTGAACTACGACGTGCGCAAGGCGCAGCCGTACTGGGCCTACGACAAGCTCGACTTCACCGTGCCCACGGGGAACAACGGCGACAACTTCGACCGCTACTACATGCGCATGTTGGAGATCCCCCAGTCGCTCAAGATGATCAAACAGTGCTTCGCGCAGATGCCCGAAGGCCCGGTGATGATCGACGACTGGCGCATCGCGCTGCCGCCCAAGGAAAACGTCTACAGCTCGATCGAAGGCGTGATCGCGCACTTTAAGCTGGTGATGGAAGGCGTGCCCGTGCCGCCCGGCGAGGTCTACCACTGCACCGAATCGCCCAACGGCGAGCTCGGCTGGTACCTGCGCAGCGATGGTTCAGGCCGCCCCTACAAGTGCCACGTGCGCGCGCCCGGCTACCAGATCCTCTCGGGCCTGGGCCGCCTGTGCGAAGGCCGCATGCTGGCTGATCTGGTTCCCACCTTTGACACGATCAACATGATCGGCGGAGAGGTCGAGCAGTGAGCGACGAAAAGAAGGTCGAAGCCCCGAAGCCTGCTGCGCCGCCCCCCGGCCCGCCGCCTCCGAAGAACCCCGGCTTCGTGACGCTGGTCATCGACGGCAAAGAAGTGGTCGCCAAGCCCGGCACCAACATGATCGAGGCCGCCAAGTCGGTCGGCGTCGACATTCCCTACTACTGCTACCACCCTCGCCTGAGCATCGCGGCCAACTGCCGCATGTGCATGGTCGAGTCGTCGGCGGCCCCTCCGGGCAAGCTGGTGCCCGCCTGCCAGACCGGCATCTCGGAAGGCGCGGTCATCAAGACCGACACCGAGAAGGTGCGCTCGCAGCAGAAGATGGTGATGGAGTTCCTGCTCCTCAACCACCCCGTCGACTGCTCGATCTGCGACCAGGCCGGTGAGTGCAAGCTGCAGGACTACTACATGCGCTACGACTTCGAGCCCTCGCGGCTCGAGGGCGCCAAGGTGCTGCGCAACAAGCGCAAGAAGCTCAGTGACCTGGTGGTGCTCGACCAGGAGCGCTGCGTGCTCTGCACCCGCTGCGTGCGCTTCATGGACGAAGTCGCCAAGGCGCCGCAGCTCGGCGTGTTCGGCCGCGGCTCGCACGAGGTGGTCGACATCTCGCCCGCCTACGGAAAGCTCGACTCGAACTACTCGGGCAACATCGTCGACATCTGCCCGGTCGGCGCGCTGCTCAACACCGACTTCCGCTTCCGCGCGCGCGCGTGGTTCCTCTCGGCCTCGCCTTCGGTGTGCACGGGGTGTTCGCGTGGCTGTTCGATCTACGCCGACTTCATGGGCCAGGACACGTACCGCTTCCGCCCGCGGGAGAACGAGCAGATCAACAAGAGCTGGATGTGTGACAAGGGCCGCCTCTCGTACAAGGGGCTCAACAAGCACCGCGTGCAGCAGAACGGCCTGGGCCGTGGCGCCGAGGTGAAGGACGTCACGGCGATCGAAGCGCTGCGCGTCGCGGTCGAGAAGCTCAAAGCACACGCCGGCAAGGTGGCCTTCATGGCTTCCCCCGTCGCGTCGATCGAAGACCTGCTCGCAGGCCTCGCCTTCGCGCGCGACGTGCTCAAGGTGAAGTCGGTGTACGTGTCGGGCCGCCCCAACGGCGAGGCCGATCACTTCTTGCTCACCGCCGACAAGAACCCGAACCGGAAGGGCCTCGAGGTCATCGCGAAGGCCTACGGTCTCGAGCTCAAGCCGTTCACCGAGCTCACCAAGGCCATCGACACCGGCACCGTGAAGGCGCTGTTCGGCCTGGGTCACGAAGTGCCTGAAGAAGACGAAGTGTTCGCGGCCCGGGCGCAGAAGCTCGAGCTGTTCGTCGTCTCGGCCACCAACGAGTCGAAGGTCGTCGAAGCAGCCCACGTGGTGCTCGCGGCCGCCGTGCACGTCGAAGACGAAGGCACGTTCATGCAGGGCGACGGCATCATCCAGCGCTTCCGCCGCGCGTACCCGCCCAAGGGTGACTCGCAGCCGCACTGGAAGTGGGCCGTCGATCTCTCCCGTCAGCTCGGTCTCGAGCTGAAGGCCAGCTCCTCGCGCGACATCTTCAAGCAGCTCGCGCCCGGCGTACCTGAGCTCGCCACCTTCGAGTGGGACAAGAAGGCTCCGATGAACCAGAAGCGCCCCGGCATCAGCACCATGGCAGCCTCGGCCGATGGCCGTCCGCCGGGCTGGCGTGAGCAGGGCGTTCCGAACCTCCGCGGTCTCACGCTTCCCCCGGGTACCTGATCATGCGCCTTGGCGTCGTCTTCGTTTCCTTGGGCCTCATCTTCGGCGGCTTCTTCGCCCTCATGGGTCTTGCGTACACCGTCGGCGGCGGGCTGGAGGACTTCGGCGTCAAGCACGGCGTCACCGGCCTCTCGTCGCTGACCAACATCGCGATCCTCATGCTGATGATCGTCATGGTGTTCGCCACGCTGCTCACGCTCGCCGAGCGCAAGTGGTCGGCCTTCATGCAGGATCGCGTGGGCCCCAACCGCGCGCGTTTCCCCGGCCTCCCCAATGCGTCACTGGCCGGCATCCCCCACATCATCACCGACGTCTTCAAGATGCTCACCAAGGAGGCCTTCCGGCCCAAGCACGCCAGCAAGGTGCTCTTTGCGCTCGGGCCCATGCTCGCCTTCGCCCCGGTGTTCGCGCTCTTCGCGGTGGTGCCCGCGGGCCCGACGCTGAAGATCTTCGACAACCCGGTGATGATGGTCTCGACCAACCTGGACTTCGGGTTGCTCTACCTCTTCGCCATCGCGTCGCTCGCCGTGTACGGCACATCGCTGGCCGGCTGGGCCTCGAACAACAAGTTCGCGCTGCTCGGTGGCGTGCGCGCTGCCTCTCAGATGATCAGCTACGAGGTCGCGCTCGGCCTGTCGCTCGTGGGCATGATGATCGCGTTCTCGACGGTGAAGCTCGCCGGTCCCGACGGCATGTCGGAGATGCAGATGCAGTACCTCTGGTCGACCCGCGTCGGCTCGTTCGACCTGGGCCTGCCGGCCTGGGGCATCTTCATTCAGCCGCTGGGCTTCCTGCTCTTCTTCGCGGCCGCCTTCGCCGAGACCAAGCGGGCGCCGTTCGACTCGCCCGAAGGTGAGTCGGAGATCGTCGGCTACTTCCTCGAGTACTCCGGCATGCAGTTCGGCATGTTCATGATCGCCGAGTTCGTCGAGGTCGTCGTGCTGGGCGG
>JBKJSE010000395.1:0-9717 GCA_046595925.1 Archangium sp.
GACCCCATGTAAGGCGCGCCCCTTCACGGCCAAGTAGCTCAGCTGGTTAGAGCGGCGGTCTCATAATCCGCAGGTAGTCGGTTCGAGTCCGACCTTGGCCACTTCAGCTCTGGATGCCCCGGCATCCAGGGCTGTTTTTTTGACGTGTTGGCGAAGCGACGGTCTTCTTCGGGCTGCAGGTTGGTAGCGACCTGTAGCGCCTGAGGGAGAACTCGAATGCAAGACACGACGATGCTGGGACGGACGTTGGAGACCGGTGTGCAGAGCCACACTTCCACCCACGTGGAGCCTGAGAAGACCGAGGTGGTGAGCACCCACGTGCTGGTGGAGCAGCAGAAGGTCGACGCGCTCCGCGAGCTCTCGCGCCGTACGCGCATCGCCCAGAGCGAGTACCTGCGTGAAGCGGTCGATGACCTGCTCAGCAAGTACGAGAAGAAGGAGCTGCCGTAATGCAGCCGCTCGCCATGGCGTGGAGACCGCGCGTGGTGTTCGCCTCGAAGGTGACCGAGCGGGTCGAGGTGGAAGACGCGCCTTCACCGCTGCACGAGGCGATTCGCGCGTATCTCGAACACGCGCGCTGACCCCCTCGAGACCAGCTCAGGGGAGCTGCTGCCTCGAGGGCGACGCTTCGACCTGCGTCGCGAGGGGCTCGATGGTGGCCTGCGCGACGAGCTGGTTGTTCGCCGCTTCCGCGCTGTCCTTCTTCGCCTTGCGGCGCGCCCGCCAGCGGTTGAAGAGCACGCTCGCCAGCACCAGCGCCAACAGCACGCCAATCACCTTGCGCTCTCCGGCCGCGATGCGGGTGAGCAGCGATTCGATGTCCGAGCCGAAGTAGTAGCCCAGCAACACGAAGAGCGGCGCCGAGGCGAGGGCCGCCAGCGAGTCGTAGAGCAGGAAGTGGGAGTAGCGCATGCCCACCGAGCCCGCTGTGAAGTACGTCACGGTGCGCACGCCGGGGAGAAACCGCGCGAGCATGACGATCTTCTCGCCGTGCTTCTTGAACATGCCTTCGACCTGCGCGCGCTTCTCAGCGGTGACGATGCGGGCGAAGAAACCGGGCGCCGAGCCGACGCGCCTGCCGAAGCGGCCCCCGAGGCCGAACATGATCGAGTCGCCGATGATGATGCCCAGGTAGCCCACGGCGATCATCACGTAGAGGTTGGCCTGGCCACGGTGCACCAGCACCCCGCCCATGACGAGGGGAATGTCTTCAGGTAGCGGGAGGCCGAACCCGGCCGCCAGCAGCACGAGGAAGATGAGCCCGTACGCGGTCAGCCCCGCGGCACTCCCCAGGAGTGCGATCAGGAAGTCCTTCACACGTCACTTCTTCGCAGGGCGGCGGGTCTCGATCTTCTGCATGGCATCCAGCACGAGGGTGTCGAGCGGTTTGCCTTCGTCGAACAGCTTCGAGATGTCCTTGATTCCGTAATACCCGCGACCTGCTGCCGCGTCGTATGCGGCGTCGTTCGCCTCGATGGAGCGCAGGGCGATCGCCGAGGTGATGGTGGCGGTGGCGTAGTCCTGCAGCGACTGCTCGGTGGCGCCGGCCAGCTGCGCTTCACGAAGCACGGCCACCCCGCCCGCCCACTTGCCGACCTGGCGCGCGACCGCGGGCTCGACCCAGAGGCGGGAGAACTCGCGAATGACACCTTCGACGTTCGGCTTCTCGCTGGGACCCACGATGATGAAGGCCTCGCCTGAGTCACCGAGCACCGAACGAACCTGGTCGTGCGCGTCGAGCAGGTTGACCACGATCAGCGCTTCAGTCGCCTCGGGAACCTTGAGCAATGCGCGCGCGCGGCCGAGGGGGAAGTCGGTGCCGGTGAGGTACGACTTGAGCACCTTGCGGTAGTCGCCCTGCACGGTGCCCATCAGCTCTTCGAGCTTCCAACCGGCCCACGCCCGGGCGAGCAGCTGCTCGAGGCCCTTGAGTTCCTGGAGATCTTTCGCCTTGGCGCCCGCGGTGAAAGGCGGCTGATCGCTGCCCACGACGTACGAAAGGTATCGGCGCAGCACCGTGGGGTGCGCGTCGAAGAAGGCCTCGGCAGCCTTGCGCACCTCGGGGTCGCCGCCGATCACGCGGCCGCGGACGAGCTGGCGAACCGGGTGGTAAATCACCTTGGGGATCGGGTCCTTTCGGGTGACCGGGCCCTGGTCGAAGCCCATCGCGTTGAAGAGCGCAAACAGGGTGAAGACGCGCTCGTCGTTGCGAAGCTCGACACCTTCTCCGGTGTAGAGGCTGGCGAACCAGTCGCCCTTCGAGCCGGCAAAGGCGGGAGAGGCGAGGATCACGAGAAGCGCAAAGAGACGAACCATTCCGCCGAGGTAGCCCACGGAGCCACCTGCATCAAGGGGCTTTCCGGTGAGACAGGCAGGTGGCGTCAGGTGCGTGCAACGAGAGAACGCAAGGCGTCCTTGTTCGCGGCGACCTTGAGACCGAACTGGGTGCAGATGGCCATCAGCAGCTTCATGCAGGCCTGGGGCTTGGTGGCCACCAGCTTTTGAAAGTCAGCCTGGCGGATCTCGAAGGCGGTGACCGCAGAGGACGCCGTGGCAGTGCACAGGCGCTGGCCGGGGTTGATGAGCGAGAGCTCGCCCAACCAATCGCCCGGCCCGAGCTCACCCAGCGAAAGCTCACCGCGTTCACCGCGGGTCGAGAGCGCCACCTTGCCTTCGCCGACGATCAGCATCGAGTCGGAGACCATCGTCTCCGCGAAGATGAGCGCGCCCGCGGGATAGCTCTTGGGGCTGCAGATGCCCGCGAGGATCTGAATGCCCGTGTCCGTGAAGCCTGAGAGCAATCCACAGGCCCGGAGCCCTTCCGCTGCCGTCATGGGCAGAAAGGTACCACGGCGAAGTACGGGGGGCGCATTTCCAGCCAGCTCACGGGCAGCTCACGCCGGCGCTTTCGACCATCGCCTTTGCCTTGCGGGAACCCAGCTTGACCGCCTTGCAGAGATCTTGCGCGGCGCCCGCCTTGTCGAGCCTCGCGTCCTTCAGAAGGCCGCGCAGCAGCCACGGCACCGCGTCGTCGGGAGCGGCGGCGATCAGCCCTTCGACTTCTTTCCAGGCTTCTTCGTGCTGGTTGGTGGTGACGAGCAGCGCCGCGAGATCCTGCCGGTTGTCGAGCCAGTTGGGGGCGATGCGCCGGGCTTCTTCGTAGAACTTCTGTGCCTCGGGGAGCTGCCCTTCGCGCACGGCCACCAGCCCCGCCAGGTGCTGAGCTGCGGCGAACTGAGGGCAGGCCAGCGCGAGGGCGAGCGAGGGGGAGGTCTGCTTCAAAGACGCGTTGGTGGCGCGGGCGAGCAGGTACGAGGCTTCAGGGGAAGGCGTGTCCACCAGCCCGAGCGCCTGAACGTCGTTGGCGACCCGGGCGAGCTGCGCGGCGTCTTCTGCACGGCGACACGCAGGGGGGGGCACGGGCTCCTTCCACGTCGAATAGACCGTATCGAGCGTGGCGAAGGCGTCTCCGGTCGCAGCTCTGGGAACCTTCACCTCGGTCAGCGTTCCATTGCCCAGCGCGAAGACGGCCGCTGCGCCAACGGCCACCAGCAACGCCACGCCGCCCAGAAGCATCGGCAACCTGGAAGCCGCCTGCGCAGCGCGCACCGGCACGACCGGGGCAGCCGCGGGCGCGGTGAGGCCCTTCTTCTCGGAATACCAGGCCAGAATGGTGACCATCGAGTTGAGGCTGGCCACCACCTCTTCGAGACCGACCTTCACGCCTGAGTCGCCGAGGCTGCCCGCGTGATCGTGCGCAGACAGGTTGCCCCACGCCTGCACGGTGCTCATGTGCGCCAGCACGTTGGTGGGAATGATGCCCGCGTTGGCCTGCTGCCGGAACTTGGTGACGAGCTCATCGAGCATCGCTTTCCCGGGCGTCTGCTTGAGCTCTTCGGTCACCAGCGAACGCAAGATCGCCTCGAGCACGAGCCGGGCGTTCTGCATCACGCCTTTGTAGTCCTGCGCCCTGCCCCGGGCGACCATGGTCAGGAGATCTTCCTGAGCGCGGCCGAAACGCGGCGCGAGGTCGGCCATCTTCTGCAGCAAGGGTTCGATGTCGACGGCCATTGCTCAGTCCCTCAGCGAGAGCAGATCGGCCTGCGCGAGCTTGAAGTCGGGCTGCTCCTTGACCACTTCGGCCAATAACTTCTTCGCAGCGGAGGGGTCCTTCTTGTCCTTCGCGTCGAGGGCGCGGGCGTACTTGACGCCAGTGGCGAGGCTCAGCTTGTAGTTGCGCTTCTCGGGCGGCGTGTAGGACGCCATCGAGCCCAGCGCGACGAGCTTCTGGCTCAGTTCCTCGACCAGCTTTTCTTCGCCTGCGTAGATGTCGTTGGTATCGATCGTCACCTTGGCGCTGGCGGCCTCGACGAACCCGGGGAAGCTCATCACCCGCGAGACGATGCGGCACTGGGACTTTCCGAGGCACACGAGGTTGCCGATCACGAGGTACTCCACGCCCAGCACCTTGCCGAGCCTGGCGAAGGTGGACTTGTCGGCGTACTTGCTCTGACCCAGGTCGAGTTCCTTGATGGCGTCTTCCAGCTTCTCGCGCTCGAGCACGATGAGCGCCGGGTTCGCGGTGAAGTCGGTGATCATCAACGCGGCCAGCCCCTTGGTGAAAGCGGTCAGGTCGGCGTCCGTGGTCGAGGCATCGAAGTACAGCACCGCGACGCGGGGTTTGACGCCTGCATCAGGCGCGGCGGCGAAAGCGGGGACCGCCAGGAAGAGCAGCACGGTGAGTCTGAGCATGGCTGCCGATTTCTAGCAGGTATGCTGGCCACCCCGCATGGATGCCGCCCTCAGCGCGACCCTCGACGCCCTGCTCGACCCGCAGAAGATTTGCTGGAGCCGCGAGCGCACCCAGCTCGGCCAGGAGCCCGCCGAGCGAGAGTTCTTCCTGGGCGTGGGCAGCCGCGACGCCGAGCTGCCGCCCCACCCGCGCATGCTCTCGTGGAAGCTGCCGCAGTGGCGCACCCGCAACCTGCGCTCGACGACCGAAGCGGTGCTGCTGAGCGCCGACGTGCTCGATCAGCTCTCGACGCCGCTGACCTTCCGCCAGCACGACGCCACCTTCGATTGCCTCACCGCGGCCGTGCTCGCGACCTACCGCGTGCTGCACAAACGCTGGCCTCCCGGCCACGAAGCGTTGGTGGAGTACGTGAGCGAATGGGAACAGGGCCGCACGGAGATCGCCGGCCACTACGCGCGCGCGCTCGCCTCGGTCTACTACGCGTCGATGCAGCTCTTCCGCACGGCCGACGGCGGCCCTTCGCGAGAGCTGGTGGCGCTGATCGCCGGAACGCTCGAGCTCAAGCTCGACCTCGAAGGCCTGCAGAAGTTGCCCGAGCAGCTGGTGCCCAACCGGGTGAGCCGGCGCCTCAAGGCCGACGCTGATCTGTACCAGGCCGAGCTCTCTCGTGGCTGGAAGGTGCAGGTCGATCTCCCCGTAGACAACCAGCCCGGTGCCTATCGGCGCATCGACGCGTTGTTCCTCTCTTCGCCGCAAGACGTCACTGTCCTCAAGCTGCTCGCGCGGCCCGACACGCAGTCGTCTTCGTACGGCCGCGGCTTCGAGTTGATGGCGGTGCACGCGCCCAACGAGAGCAATGCGTGGGGCCGGCACACCATCACCATCGCGCCCGAGAGCCCGGGAACGCTCGACGATCTCGCGCTGCAGCTCGATCGCCTCGAAGGTGATCTCGCCGTCGATGGCACGCCGCGGCTCAAGGGCAAGCCGCGCTTCACCTACCAGCCCGAAGAACTCGGGGGCCTCGCCGACCCCTGGTACTCCGACGGCTACGCGTGGACGAAGCGGCGCTGCACCATCGTCGCCCCACCCTTCGCCGGTTCGCGGCTGTCACGTGAGCAGATCTGGGAAGCGCTCTGGCAGCGCTTTCACGTCGGCCGGAACGTGCATGTCACCTCGTCGCGGACGATCTTCTGCCGCGCGTATCGCAAGAAGGTGCGCGTCAAACCTGAGGCCCTGATCGCCGAAGGCTGGGCGGTGACGGGCGCGCCCGACGTGGCGCATGCGTTTCTGCCCTCGGTGACCAGCTCGTTCGCGGGCGGAGACGTCACGCACTTCGAGCGCAAAGACGGCCACCGCACCCTGCACCTCTCGCTGTACCCGAACCAGCTGGCGCTCATCTGGGTCGAGTTCGTCGACACCAGGGCCACCACGCTGCTCGAGCTGAGCACCCGTCAGGCCGCGCTCGCTTCGGGTGGTTCGCTCGAGCAGATGCCCGCCATCGTCGCGCTGAAGAGCCGCTTCGAGCCGGTCGAGAACGCACGCTGGCTGGTCTTCGGTGCGTACCGGCTCAACCGCGCGCGCTCCACCATGCTCGATGGTTCCCGATCGGTGCAGGGCCTCTTTCACGCGCTCGCCAGCGCCGAGCCGCCGACGCTGGAGAACCTGCCTTCTGAGGCTGAAGACGCTGCGCGCCGGGTGCAGGCCATGCGCGACGTGGAGCACTGGTTCACTCCGAAAGGCGGCGCGCGCCTCGAGCTGCGGTTGGACGACAGCGCTGAGCCTCCCCCGCTCGATCAGGACTTCGCGCTGTTCCTGCTCGCGACGGGGCAGCGCTACGTGGCCTTCGAGCTGACCCGCCGCATGGGCGCGGTCGAGCGCGCGTCACGCACGGAGCGTTGGCAGAAGATGGCGCCCACCCGGCACCTGCGCGCCGACGTGATGCTGTTCACCAACTCGCTCTGGTACGCGCGCGTGTCCGACAGCCCTGAGCTCAACTGGCGCTACGACGCGTGGCGTGAACTGCACGGCATGGAAGACACCGTGTCTGCGTTGCGAGATCAGACCACCGAGCTCGATGAGTACCGGAAGCAGCGCTTCGAGGCGATGGTCGGCGTGATGTTGTTCGTCTTCCTGCCGATCACCATCGCGTCAGGCTTCTTCTCGGGTGCGCAGTTCAACGAGATGGATCTACGGCTCGGCTTGCCGTGGACCACCGGTGGGTGGGTGCTGTTCATGCTCTACACCGCGTTCTTCTCGGTGCTCGTGTTCGGCACGGTGATCGTCTTGCGGTTGGTCTCGTCGCGAAAACGCTAGAAATCGAGAAACCACCGATCCTCCCGAGCAGGGGACCACCGCTCGCATCGAGCGCAGTCGAGATGCCACCTCGGCGCCGCGCGGCAGGTGACCCCTCGACTTCGCTCCTAAGGAACAGCACCGTTCCCCCCGAGCGAAGTTGAGGGGTGACCTGCCGCGCGAGGCAGAAGTACTCCCTCGACTCCGCTCGGGAGGACCGGTGTGTTCCTTCGGTCGAAATCACCAGCGAAGCTGGTTCCTTGCTCGGGAGGAACGGTGTGCGCTTCTTGCTTCGATCCACCTTTCGGCCGGCCACTCCCTGTTCCGTCACCACACCAGCACCACGCCAGTCGCCACGCTCGCGCCCGCACCGATGAACAGCCCGGTGGCCCACGTCTGCTGCGCTCGACCTTCACCTTCAGCAATTCGCGCGGTGTCTGCAAAATCACCCGGTGCCCGCGAAGGATCTCGCGCGGCCTGCCGCAATTGGGTCCCATTCACCGCGAGCCCCGTCGCCACCGCGCCGATCGCCACGCCCAGCCCGAGCACCACGATGCCCGCCACGCGCGAGGCCGGCATCACCTTCGGCAACGGCGGCGCAATGACGGCGACTGATTCAGGCCGAGCGCTCTTCAACACCCGCGGACTTTCCCGCGAGGCCACGTGCGCAACGACGCCCGTCTCTGTCTGCGCCTCGACGTACCACTCGAGCTGCTCCTCACCCGTCACGCTCACCGCGAAGCGATACGCGTGCCCTGCTTCTTCAGGCAGCAGCGTCTGCGTCCACGCACCCGAATCACGCCGCTCGAACAAGGTGACCGCGCGCACCTGAGTCCACGGGTCGATCAACGTGAACGCGACGAACCCCGACGGCGCCGCCTTCGTTTCCAGCCGCACGTAGTCCGCCGGAAACAACCGCGTCTTCGCAGCCTCGAAGGCCTCCATCACCTTGGGTGAAGAGGTCAGCTGCAGCCACGGATCAGCCTGCAGCATCGTGGTGTACGTCGCTTCGGCCGCGTCGCGCCGGCCTTCCGCCACCTGGCAGTACGCGAGCAGCTCGAGCACCTGCCGCAGCTCGTCCGGCTCGAGGCTGCGCACCTGACGGGCGATCTCCAACCGGCCGATGGCGTCGCCAAAACGAAGCTGCTCGACGAGCACCCTCGCATCGTCCAACCACGGGCTGGAGGGCTGGGCCGCCAGCGTTAACGCCGCAGCCACCGAGAGGAGCATGAGACCTCATGCCTTGGGCCCGGTAGGCGAGGCAAGGCCTGAGAATCACCTGTCCTCTGGCAGAGGACACTGTCGCGGGCTCACACACTCCAGATCGCGCTCACGGGCCTTCGTCAGCACCTCAAGCCGTTGAATTGACGCGCCTCTCTCGCTGGCGCAAGCCTTGCGAAAGGAGCCGCACGTCATGCGCTCCCTTCTCCTCTCTTCTGTGCTGCTCGCCGCCTGCACGGGTGCGATCCAGGTGACGCCGCCACCGGTCGAGGTCCCGGCCATCGCTGTGGTGATGAACGCGCCGATCGATCGCCCGCGCCCCAACCGCACCACGCCCGGCGAGTGGAGCAGCCCTTCGGCGCTCTGGCTTCAGGCCGGTGAAGTGACGGTGCTCGACGGCGAGCTGGTGCGGCAGCGCAGCGGCGACGACTTCTCCACCCTCGCGGTGGGCACCGACGACGACCTGAAGCAGCCCGGCGCGGTCAAGGCGCTCTCCCGTCGCGCCGGCGGCGTGATGCTGGCGGCGACGGGCGGCTTCTTCCACGACGCGCCGGGCCGGCTGCTGCGTGCCCCCATCTCGGACGACTTCGCGATGAGCTCGCTGCGCTTCCTCGACGTGAGCGGTGCCGCGTTGTGGGTGACCACTTCGACCGACGCCATTCGCGTGATGGATGGCCACCGCGAAACGGTGCGCCTCAATGATCCCGCCGAGACCGGCGCGGTCCAGGCCATCGTCGGCCGCTCCAGCACCGCGGCGCTGCTGGTGAAGGGCGCGAGCCTCTATTCGGTCGACCTCGAAGCGAAGACCGTCAAGACGCTGGCCCGGGGAGTCGCCACCGTCACCGCGATCGATCACCGAGGAGAGACTGCGCTCATCGGCACCTCGGAGGGCTTGCTCGAGGTCGCGGCCGACGGCACCGTCACCCGGCACACGCTGAGCGCCACTGAAGTGGGCCAGGCCATCGTCGACCTCGAAGTGGTCGGCGAGCTGACCCTCGTCACCACCACCTCGCAGGTGCTGCAGCTGGGCGAAGTCATCGTGGTGCTCGCCGACGTCACGCAGCCCTGGCCCGACGCGCTCACGCAGGACGTCAACGGCGACGTGTGGTTTCTCGACGGGGCTGCGCTCGTGCGGCTGTCGACCTCGGTCGCCGTACCGCCGCCTTCGTTCGCTGCCGACGTGAAGCCCTTCATGACGTCGCACTGCCGCAGCTGCCACGCCACCGGCGCCAACTACGCGCCGCAACTGAACCTCGAAAATTACACGGTCGCGAAGAACTGGGCCGTGCAGAGCCTCAACCGCATCACCAACACGGCGGCGCCGATGCCGCCTTCCAACAGAGAAGTGCTGACACCTGCCCAGTACGACGTCGTCGTGCGTTGGGTCGAAGGAGGGCTGCTGCCATGACGAAGAGTCTCCTGCTCGCCGTGCTCACGCTGCCGGGCTTCGT
>JBKJSE010000007.1:0-34742 GCA_046595925.1 Archangium sp.
TGCGCCGGTCTCCCCCACGCAGCCGATGCCCGGGCCGCCCACGGGTGGAATCAGCGCAGCGCAGCTCCGCGCGGTGATGCCCAACCTCTCGGAGGCGGACGCGAACCGTCACCTGCCCTACCTCAACGCAGCGATGGCCGAGGGAAACATCAACACTCCCAAGCGCCAGGCGGCGTTCCTCGCGCAGCTCGCGCACGAGAGCGGCCAGCTGCGCTACTTCGAAGAGATCGCCTCGGGCGCTGCGTACGAAGGCCGAAGAGATCTGGGCAACACGCAGCCTGGTGACGGCATGCGCTTCAAGGGTCGTGGGCCGATTCAGCTCACCGGGCGCTCGAACTACGCCTCTGCCTCTGCCGCGCTGGGCGTGGACCTGATCAACAACCCCGCGCTCGCCGCCACTCCGGCGATCGGCTTCCGCATCGCGCAGTGGTTCTGGAACAGCCGCAACCTGAACAGCTACGCCGACGCAGGAAACTTCGACGCCATCACCTTGCGCGTCAACGGCGGGTACAACGGGAAGGCCGACCGTGACGCGTACTACGCGCGCGCAAGGCAGGTGCTGGGGGCCTGATGAGCCGTCACTCGAAGGGATTGAACACGGCCAGACCGCAGCGCTCGAAGTCGGCGACGTTTCGGGTCGCAAGGACCAGACCCTCGGTCAGCGCTGCAGCCGCGACCAGCATGTCCGCCTGCGCGACGCGGCGCCCCACTGCCTCGAAGATGACTATCAGATGACAACCGGCATCGTCGGCGAGCACTCACCGAGTGTAGCGTGTGAAGGACGACGGGCTGGCAGGGTTACCGGCCCAGCGCGTGGCTCGAGCTGCGCGGCTGCGCCTGACTTCCGAACCTGACGCGCGCGCTACGGTGAGTACGGCTGAAGCACCGGGACCGCGTTCTTCTCGGGGGGCCCCGGCGGCGGCAGGCACGGATGGCCCGACAGCGCAGCGGCCTCACACTTTGGATCCCTCGGCCCGAAGTCGACCGGAGGAGGTAACGCCGCGTTCTCGCGCCGAAGCGATTGCAGCTCGTAGAGCAGCAGCCCCAACACCAGCAGCAGGCTCAGCCGCGCCAGACCGGGCGAGCCCCGTCGCATCGCGCTGAACGCGAGCACGATGGTCAATAGACCGAAGGCTGGAGCGGCGAGGAAGAGCATCACTTCTCCCAACAGGAAGGGCGCTGCGTGGATCAGGCCATCACCGAGGTGCCCCCCGGAAGGGGCCGTCGCGATGTCCAACCTGATGAGCAGGGCGGGTCCCGCGGCGCACAGACAACAGAGCAATGCCGAGGCGAGTGCACTGAACCCCGCGCTTCTCGATGCGTGCTCGTCGCTCACGCGCTTACCCTAGCCAGCAACACGGCTGCGATGGTGCCGCCTGACGCTCACCATGGAGGCCGACCGTGACGCCTACTACGCGCGCGCCCGGCAGGTGCTGGGGGCCTGATCGGCTGGAGATCGGGGCTATGCTGCCGCCCCTCATGACGACTCCCCGGTGGCTGATTCCTGTGGTCGTGTTGGCTGCCTCTTTCTCCTGCGGACCTGAGGAGACGCGTGTTCCCAAGCGCTTCACCGCCCGTCACGACGCGCTCTCGACTGGCGTGGTGATCAGCCAGGTCTACGGAGGAGGCGGCAACCTCAACGCCACCTTCACCAACGACTTCATCGAGCTCTTCAACCGGGGCAGCGCTCCGGTCGACGTCTCCAACTGGTCGGTGCAGTACGCGGCCAGCGGCGGCACCACCTGGTCGGTGACCAGCCTGGGCAACTTCGGGATGCTGCAGCCCGGCAAGTATCTGCTCGTCGCCCAGGCCAGCGGTGGATCCGTGGGGGCCGCGCTGCCCACGCCCAACGTCACCGGAACCACCGGCATGGCAGCGGGCGCAGGCAAGGTGGCGCTGGTGAACTCGATTACTCCGCTCACCGGGAACCCCTGTCCGGCCTCCAGCGCGTATGTGGACATCGTTGCGTACGGCACCGGCTCTACCTGCGCTGAGACCGCGGTCACCCCGTCGTTGAGCTCGACCCTGGCTGCGGTGCGGAAGACCAGTGGCTGCGTCGAGACCGACAACAACTCGACTGACTTTCTGGCTGCCACGCCCACGCCGCGCAACAACGCCGCCGCTGCGAATTCCTGCAGTGCCCCGGCCGATGCCGGGAGCGACGCGGGTGTCGTTACCGATGCAGGACGCCCCGATGCAGGCCGCCCGGACGCGGGTGGCGGCATGGACGCAGCGTGCCTGGTGCTCACCTCATGGCCGACCGTGGACTCGAGGGCTGGCTACGCCACAAACTTCGAGACCGCCTTTGCCACGCTGTCCACCGCGATCCCCGCGCAGGCCGACGGCGGAATGAACCAGCTCACCCTGGAGGCGTTCTACGGCGTTGGTCTTACGGTTCCGACCACCGTCAGCTTCACCTCCGCGGACAGCTACGCCTCGTGTGAGATCTGTCCGCTGATGAGTCGCGGCTGCGATTCGATGGGCACTTGCAGGCAGACGCTCTTCGGGCAGGCAGGCTCGGCGACGGTGACCACGGCGACGCAGAATGAGCTCAGCGGGCAATTCGTGGCCTCGCTCACGTCGGTGAAGTTCGTGGAGTGGGACTTCGGTCTCGATCGAGCCGTGCCGGCTGGGCAGTGCGTGATCGTCAGCACTCAGCTCAACGTGTCGTGGGACGCGGGCGCAGGCGGCGGGTCCGACGCAGGCAGTGACGGTGGGGCAGGGGGAGGTGCCGGAGGCGGCGCGGGCGGCGGTGGCGGTGGCGGTGGCGTGAAGGACGGCGGCGCAGTCGGCGGCACGGGTGGCGGTCGCGGCGGCTTTGCCGGTGGCGCAGGTGGCGGCGCCGGTGGTGGCAGCGCGAATGATGCGGGCTTGGTGGATGCGGGCAGCGGCTCCGGCGGAGGCGGCGGTGGCGGCGAAGCGCTCGGTGGCGGTAGCGGCTTCATCGGCGGCGGCATTGGTGGCGGTGGCGGCAGCAAGAGCAGCGGCTGCAGCTGCTCGTCCGATGGTGGGGCGGTGGGTCCCCTGGTGATGTTGTTGCTCGGCGCGCTGCGGTCTCGCAGGCGCAGTCGGCGTTGAACCTGCTGGGAGTGCGCGTACCGCTCTCGCGCCCGCGACGGCTGCGCGGTGCGTGAGTTGCAAGTTCGGGTGGCATGCCCGCTCACCGCAACTCCAACGCGCTGCACTTGCGCCGCGCCCGCTTGATCACGAAAGAGCCGCATGGCGCCCGCTCGTGAAGCGTGGCTCGGGCGGACGTACCCGCTCGGAGCGACCTTCGACGGCTACGGCACGAACTTCGCGGTCTTCTCGCGCGTCGGTGAGCGCGTCGAGCTGTGCTTGTTCGATCGCAACGGGCACGAGGAGCGGCTGGACCTTCACCGTGGCGAGGGTCACGTGTGGAACACGTTCCTGCCCGGCGTCGGCCCCGGCCAGTACTACGGCTTCCGCGTGCATGGGCCGTGGGCGCCGGAGAAGGGCGTGCGGTGCAACGCCCAGAAGCTGCTGATCGATCCCTACGCGAAGTCGATCGCAGGCTCGCTGAGCTGGGGTCAGCCGATCTTCGGCCATCAGTTCGACAAGCCCGAGCAGCGCAACGACGAAGACAGCGCGCCCACCATGCTCAAGAGCGTGGTGCTCGACCCGTGGTTCGACTGGGGCAACGACCGCCAGTTGCGTATTCCCTGGCACGACACGGTGATCTACGAGGTGCACGTCAAGGGCTTCACCGCGCGCCACCCCGGCATTCCCGAAGAGCTGCGGGGCACCTACTTAGGCCTCTCACACCCGGCCGCGATCGAGCACCTGCAGCGGGTCGGCGTCACCGCGGTCGAGCTGTTGCCCATTCATCAGTTCGTTCACGACGGCAGTCTGCTCGCCAAGGATCTGCGCAACTACTGGGGCTACAACAGCGTGGGGTTCTTCGCGCCGCACGACGAGTACGCCTCGCACCGAGCCGTGGGCGCCGCGGTCTCCGAGTTCAAGCACATGGTGCGAACGCTCCACCAGGCGGGCATCGAGGTGATCCTCGACGTCGTCTACAACCACACCGCCGAAGGCAATCACCTGGGGCCGACGCTCTCCTTCAAGGGCTTCGACAATCAGGAGTACTACCGGCTCACTCCTGAACAGCCGTTTTATTATTACGACACCACCGGCACCGGAAACTCGATGCACGTGCGGCAGCCGTTCGTGCTCCAGCTGATCATGGACTCGCTGCGGTACTGGGTGCAGGAGATGCACGTCGACGGTTTCCGCTTCGACCTCGCGGCAAGCCTTGCGCGCGAACTGCAAGAGGTCGATCGCCTCGCGACGTTCCTCCAGCTCGTTCACCAGGATCCGGTCTTGCGCACGGTCAAGCTCATCGCCGAGCCGTGGGATCTGGGGCCCGGTGGGTACGCGGTCGGCGGCTTCCCTCCCATCTGGTCGGAGTGGAACGGCAAGTACCGCGACGGCGTGCGCGATCTCTGGCGCGGGCGGGAAGGCTCGCTGCAGGACTTCGGCGCGCGCTTCACAGGCTCTGCCGACCTCTACCAGCACGACGGTGCACGCCACCCCTCGGCGAGCATCAACTTCGTGGCCGTGCACGACGGCTTCACGCTGCGCGATCTCGTCTCGTACGACGGCAAGCACAACGAGGCGAACGGCGAAGACAATCACGACGGCACCGATGACAACCGCTCGTGGAACAGCGGCTTCGAAGGCGAGACGAGTGACGCTGCCGTGCTCGCCCTGCGCGCGCGGCAACAACGCAACCAACTGGCGACCTTGTTCCTCTCCCAAGGCGTGCCGATGCTGCAAGGTGGCGATGAGCTGGGCCGCACGCAGCGGGGCAACAACAACGGCTACTGCCAGGACAATGAGCTCTCCTGGTTCGACTGGGAGAAGGCGGACCAGGGCCTGCTCTCCTTCACCTCGAAGCTGGTGGCGTTCTATCGCAAGCACCCCACCTTCCGCCGCCGCGGCTGGTTCCAGTCGTCGAAGGACATCGTGTGGGCGCGCGCTGACGGCAAGGAAATGGAGAGCGGCGACTGGCAGAACGGGCGCTCGGTCGGGGTGTTCCTCGACGGGGAAGGGCTGGTCGCGCGCGATCAACGCGGCAAGCGCATCGTCGACGACAGCTTCTTCGTGGCCATCAACGCGTCTCACGAGCCGGTCGACTTCACCATTCCTTCCAGGCTCGGCACGCGCTGGGAAAAGGTGCTCGATACCGACGTCGGCTTCTTCGAGGGCGAGCAGAAGGACGCGCCGATGCCGAGCAAGCTGGTGCCTCGTTCTCTGGCGGTCTTCCGGCGGCGAAGCACGTGATTGCGCCGCGCGCGACGTATCGCGTGCAGCTCAGGCCCGGCTTTGGGTTCGCCGAAGCTGCAGAGCTGGCCTCGTATCTCGAGGAGCTGGGCGTCAGCCATCTCTACAGCTCGCCCTATCTCCAGGCGGCGCACGGCTCGCAGCATGGCTACGACGTGGTCGATCACCGCAAGGTGAACGCAGCGCTCGGAGGCGCTGAAGGACATCAGCGCTTCTGTCGCGCCCTGGCCGAGCGGGGCCTGGGACAGCTGGTCGACCTGGTGCCCAACCACATGGCCATCGGCACCGCGGCGGACAACACGTGGTGGTGGGACGTGCTCGAGAACGGGCCGTCGAGCCGCTACGCGTCGTACTTCGACGTCGACTGGCACCCGGGTGAAGAGGCCGACAACCGCATTCTGCTGCCGATTCTCGGAGAGCGGTATGCCGATGCCATCAGCACCGGGCTGCTCGAGGTCACGCGTGACGGTGAGCGCTTCTTCGTGACGTATCGAGACCACCGGCTGCCGGTCGCGCCTCGTGCGCTGGTCGAACCGCTCGGGCGCGCGGCGGCGCGAGCGGGTTCCAGTGAGCTCGCCTTCTTCGCTGATGCGCTGGGCTCGTTGCCCAAGCCGGGCGCGACCGATCAGACCTCGACCGTGCGGCGTCATCGCGATCGCCAGGTGATTGGTGCCTTGCTCTCGAAGTTGTTCGCTGCGCGCGAAGAGCTCGCGGCCGCCGTCGACCTCGAGCTGGCCGCGCTCTCTGCTGACGGCCTTCGGCTCGACGCGTTCCTCGAACATCAGAACTGGCGGCTGGGCTTCTGGCGATACGCGCTGGGCGAGCTGTCGTACCGGCGCTTCTTCGACGTGGCGACGCTCGCGGGGCTGCGAGTCGAAGAGCCGTGGGTCTTCGATGACGTGCACGCGCTGGTGCTGGGTTGGCTTGCCGACGGCACCATCGATGGGCTGCGCATCGATCACGTCGACGGGCTGCGCGACCCATCGGGCTATCTCGAGCAGCTGCGGCGTCGTGCTCCGAAGGCGTGGATCGTGGTGGAGAAGATCCTCGCGCCCCATGAGCCGCTCCCTGAGAAGTGGCCGATCGACGGCACGACGGGCTACGAGTTCATCAGGCTGGTCGATGGCGTGTTCGTCGACCCATCGGGTCGCGCGGTGCTCGATCGCGTGTGGCTCGAGTTCGGAGGGGACCCCGCTCCCATCGAAGCGCAGGCCCGCCGTGCGCGCCTCGAGGTCATCGAAGGACTGCTGGCCAGTGAACGAGATCGCCTGGTCGCGCTCGCGGTTCGCTTGGTGACCGGTGAGCCCACCTTGCGCGACGTGACGGTGCGCGAGGTGCGTCACGCCATCACCGAGCTGCTGGCGAGCTACCCGGTGTACCGCACGTACGCGCGGCCCGGCCGGGTGGCGAGCGAGGTCGATCGGGCGCACGTGACGACGGCGCTGGCGGCCGCGGCCGTGGGCCGGCCCGAGGTGGATCACCGGGTGTGGGAAGCGCTGCGGCGCGCCTTGTTGCTCGAGCGCACGGGCCCGGTCGAGGTCGAGCTCGCGATGCGTTTTCAGCAGACGTCCGGCGCGGTGATGGCCAAGGGTCTGGAAGACACGCTGTTCTACCGGCACGCGCGGCTCGTCGCGCTCAACGAGGTCGGCAGCGCGGTGGGTCGTTTCGGCGTCTCACTCGAAGAGCTGCATGCCTCGCTCGCCACGTCGGGTCCGCGCACGTTGTTGGCTTCGAGCACGCACGACACCAAGCGCGGCGAAGATCTGCGCGCGCGGTTGCTGGTGCTCACCGAGCTCCCCGAGCAGTGGGCGCAGCAGGTGACGCGCTGGTCGGAGCGCGCGACGCGCTACCGCACGGGCGCGTTCGATCGACCGACGGAGTACTTCATCTGGCAGACCCTGGTCGGCGCGTGGCCGCTCACGAAGGACCGTGCGCACGCGTATCTCGAGAAGGCGACGCGCGAAGCCAAGCGCCACACCTCGTGGCTCTCGGCCGATGCAACGTACGAGTCGTCGGTGATGGCGTTCGTCGATGGCGTGCTCGAGGACGTCGAGCTGTGCGCCGAGCTCTCCTCGTTCGTGGCTTCGATCGAGCCGGCCGCGCGACGCACTTCACTCGCGCGCACGTTGATCAAGCTGACGGCGCCCGGCGTGCCCGACCTCTACCAGGGCACTGAGCTGTGGGACACGAGCCTGGTCGACCCCGACAACCGCAGACCCGTCGACTACGCCGCGCGACGCGCCTTGCTGCAGCGCGCGCGTCAAGCGAGCCCCGAAGACGCGATGGCCGCCAGTGACGAGGGGCTGCCCAAGCTCTGGTTGATCCAGCGTGTGCTGCACGAGCGCAAGCTGCACCCTGAGCTGTTCGACGCTCCGTACCGCGCGTTGGAGGCGACGGGCGACGCCGCCGAGCGGGTGATCGCGTTCGCGCGCGGTGAAGAGCTGATCACCCTGGTCCCGAGATGGACCGCGAGCCCGGTGCGTTGGGGCGCGACGCGCCTCGCGCTGCCCTCGGGAAGGTGGACCGACCTGTTGTCGGGCGAGACGTTCGAAGGCGCGCTGCGAGTCGAGAAGGCGTGGGCCCGCTTCCCGGTGGCGTTGCTCGAGAGGAGCCGACGATGACGCACTTCCAGGTCTGGGCGCCCAACGCCCAGAAGGTCGAGCTCGTCCTCTCCGAACCCGAACGTCGAATTCCAGCCGAGCCGCGCGGTGAAGGAAGCTGGTCCGCGCCCGCCCCTCGAGTCGGCGAGAGCTACGCCCTCTCGCTGGACGGTGGACCACCCCGTCCTGACCCCCGCTCACGGCTGCAACCCTCTGGCGTTCACGGCCCCTCGCAGTGGATCGACCCGAACTACGCGTGGACCGACGCGAACTTCCGCGCGGTGCCGCTGGGCCGAGGCGTCATCTACGAGCTGCACGTGGGCACGTTCACGCGGCAGGGTACGCTCGACTCGGCGCTGGAGCGTCTCGACGAGCTGATCGCGCTGGGCATCACCCACGTCGAGCTCATGCCGCTCAACGCGTTCCCAGGCAGCCGCGGCTGGGGCTACGACGGCGTCGCCCTCTTCTCGGTGCACACGGTCTACGGCGGCATCGAGGCCTTGCGCCGCTTCGTCGACGGCGCACACGCCAGGGGGATCTCGGTGTTCCTCGACGTCGTCTACAACCACCTCGGGCCCGACGGGAACTACCTCTCGGAGTTCGCGCCGTTCTTCACGGATCGCCACCAGACGCCGTGGGGCCCGGCGATCGACTTCTCTTCACCCGGCGTACGCCGCTTCTTCCTCGACAACGCCCTCTACTGGCTGCGCGACTGCCACCTCGATGGCCTGCGCCTCGACGCCACGCACGCGATCTACGACGACTCGCCGAAGCACTTCCTCTCGCAGCTCGCGGATGAAGTGCGTGCGCTCCAGCGGCCCGCGGTGTTGATCGCCGAGAACGAAGACAACGAGCCGCGGTTGGTGCTGCCGCAGAGCAAGGGCGGTGATGGGCTCGATGGGTTCTGGTTCGACGATCTCCACCACGCGATCCACGCTGCGTTCACCGGTGAACAGCAGGGGTACTACGCGAAGTACGGCTCGCTGGCCGACATCGAGACGGCGTTGGTGGGGAAGGGGACCATTGACGATCGTCCGATGGGTCCGCCCGATGGCAGCCGCTGCATCGCCTGTATTCAGAACCATGATCAGATCGGCAACCGCGCGCGCGGTGAGCGGCTCAGTCAGCTCACTTCACCCGGCCGCCTGCGTCTTGCTGCTGCGTTGATGCTGACCTCGCCCTTCGTTCCGCTGATCTTCCAGGGGGAAGAGTGGGCCGCGTCGACGCCGTTTCAATACTTCACCGACCACGAGAACCCAGCGCTGGCGAAGGCGGTTCGAGAGGGCCGTCGCGCAGAGCACGCCTCGGTGGGCGATGCTTCACTCGTGCCCGACCCGCAGGACGCCGCGACGATGGACCGCTCGGTGCTCGACTGGAGTGAACGCGAACGCTCGCCGCATCGCGAGGTGCTGGTCTGGTACCGCGCGCTCCTCGGGCTGCGGCATCAACTGCCTGAGCTCACCGATGGCCGGCGAGACGCGATGGAGGTCGAGGTCGATCACTCGACGAAGACCCTCACGCTGCGACGTGGACGGCTGACGTTGGTGGGCACGATTGGAGACGAGGTCGTGCGCGTTCCCACGCCGCCGGGGCGTTGCGAGCTTGCCTGGCCCGAGCTGCCGCGGCGCGAAGGCGGCGTCACGCTGCTTGCGCGTGATGGGTGCGCCCTCTGGGTCAATCGCCAGAATGTGGTCGGCCCGCGCTGAGCAGGAAAGTGTGGTGGCGCGCTCTGAGATCAACTCAGTTGCGCCGCCATGCGCTGTCTCGTTCTCGTTCTCCTCTCGCTGTCGGCCACCGCGTTCGCGCAGCAGAGCCTCTTCAACGTGCCATCGACGCAAGAGACGGTGCCCGGGCGGCTCTTCGGCCAGGTGCAGGTGGGCGCCACCGGAGAGGGCGGCGAGGTGAACACCACGCTCGAGCTGGGCCTCTTCAAGTGGCTCGAGCTGGGCATGAACCTGTTCCACATGCCGCTGTATCACGTGGGTGACCTGACCCCGGGTTCGCCCGCCAGCTCGGCCACCACCTTCAACGCGAACGTGTACTTCGCCCCGGCCGACTGGTTCGCCATCGAGCTGGGCACGCAAGCCGGGGTCGGCTTCGTGCCGAACACCACGTTGCTCGAGCCGGTCATCTACGGCTGGGTGACGGCGCGTTTCGAAGCCCCCGGTCGCTTCGGGTCGTACGTCTTCGGTGCCTATGGCGGCACGCGCGGAGCCATCGGTGACGGTCCGCCCGCGGGCGCGCTGTTCGGCTTCGAGCTGCCCCTCGTCGAGCATTACCTGCATGCACAAGCCGACTGGGTCATCGGGCTCAACGCGGTGAGCGTGGCGGTGGTGGGCGTGGTGGTGTTCATCGGGAAGAACTTCCAGGTCTCTGCCGGAGCGCAGTTGCCCAGCCCGTATTCGGGAAACGCGTTCGGTGGCGTGCTCGAGCTGACGTACGTGCCCACGCCTGCACCTGAGGGTGAAGGGCTCGGTCACCCGAGCGAGCGGCCGCAGCAGCGCCCCGACTGAGTCGACCTACCTGCAGAGCTTCGTGGCGAGCCCCTGCACCAGCCGCTCAGACACGAGATCGACCATCGGCCGCTTGAGCGCAGCAGATCGCGCGAACTCGGCGGACACGATGTTCGAGCTGCACGTCATCAGCGTGGTCAAGATGGTCAACACCTCGCCCTGGCCTGCTTCAGTGTGCTCGTTGAAGGTGAGCGTGCAGGGCATCGTCGGCCCCGCGGCGCCTTCCGGAATCCACCGAGCATCGAGCGAGTCGGCCAGAATTCCCCGCGGCGTGATGGTGAGGCCCTTCGGCAAGGCAGCGCACGTCTTCTTGAACGCGACGGGCGAAGTGGCCTTCGGCTGGCCTGCGAACGGATCTCCCAGCAGCGCCGAAGCGAGCTCTGAGATGACGTTGCGCGCCTGCGGCTTCCCCTTCTTCGCGATGAGCGCGCTCACCACCCGGTCGAGCGTCTTGTCGAGCTCGGCCATCGGCACCGTCTCGTCGATGAAGAGCTGATCGCGCGAGCTGGGTTCCCACACCGAGCCACGCACGTTCACCTTGTTCTTCCGCTCGTCGAGCACCACGTCGACCTCGAAGACGCGCGCGGCCTTCTGCTGCGAGGCGAACTGTTGCCACAGATAGACCGAGAGCCGGTTCGCGCAGGCCATCGCGCCGCCGATGCCCGTCTTCCAGGGCGGCGGCCCCACCACGCTCTGGCAGTGCCCGACGCCTGCCTGCCAGGTCTGGGCGGAAGCGGGCGCCCACGGGGCGATGGGTGCGGCGCTGAAGCCGTCGAAGTCCTGCATGGGAAACAGACCTTCGGTGCGCAGCAGGTAGCTGTGCAGCGCGGTGGCGTCGACCGTGGTGGCGCTGAGCGCCTTGAGCCTGGTGAGTGCTCCCGAGCTCTGGGGGCCGTGCACGGCGATGACGTGAACCGGCGTGGCCGCGAGCATCGTCGCGAGGAGGGTGAACATCGGCGCAGCATACCGCTCAACGGAAGGTGGGCTTCCGATCTGTCCCTGGTCAGAGCACGCAGCCCGGCACCATCTGGCCCGCCTGGAGCACGGCGTTCCGGGCCTGGGCGCGTTCACGCTCCCAGAAGCACAAGGTGTCGCCTTCGCGCAGGTAGCCGTATTGGTAGAAGGTCGGGTTCACCGTGTTGCGCAAGATTGTCTTCGGGTCGGGATCCCACAGCGCGCGGCGGCGCTTGGCGACGAGCTCCTTCGCGACGGCGAGCTGGGTCTGTGCCCTGGTGATGAAGCCGCCATCTGTTCCATCGGCTGCGTACGCGAGCGTCGCTGCGTAGAGCGCGTGAATGAACCCCACGCGGGCCGCGGTCACCTGCACGCCTTCTTTGAGCTCAGCCAGGACCGGGTCGTCGGAAGGCAGCGCGTCGGCTTCGGTCGCGAGCACGGCCAGCTCAGCGGCATGCACCTCGAGCCTGGCGAGCACCCGCGTTCGGAAGTCTTCTCGCACGGCGGGGGTGGCGGCCAGCAGCTCGGAGAACTCAGGGCGATCCGGCTGGCTGAAGATGCCCAGGCGATCGCCGGCGTCGATGATCTGATCTCGCCCCGCGACGTACGCGGCGAGCCGCTCGATGATGAGCGCGCGGTGTTGGGCCTCACCCAGCTTGCGAATGAGCTCTGCCGCGGTCGCGCCGTCCGCGCCCCAGCCGCCGTAGAGGTCGCTCACGGCGTCTTCCCACTTCGCGGGCCGCGAGTAGCTCATGCGCAGCGTGGCGGCGTCGGTGAGCCAGTAGCCCCACTCCCAGCCGCTGCTGAAGATCACGTGATCATCGAGCTCGCCCACCGCGGCGATGCGCTCGAGGTCGAGGTGGCGCGAGCGGATGTAGAGCGGGACGAACACGGGCACGTTGATGTCGAAGGCCACCCAGTACGCCGACTCTGGGAAATACCCGACGCGCTTCCCTTCGCGAATGCGGCTCTCCAGGTACGCGCGGTGCTCGTCGAACTGCTCGTGCAGGTACGCGAGCCCGGTGTCTTCAAAGAGGTTGTAGAACATCGTGGTGTGAACCCACGGCACGATGGCCGGGTTCGCGTAGCGCACGAGGAAATAGTAGAGCTGCCTCATGCCCATGAAGTCGATGCGCAGGTTCTCGTAGTTCCCCACGTGGATCGACGCGGTCACTTCGACGCCGGGCTGAACGCGCTGCATGGCTGCGTACGTCGCGTCGACGTTCGCCACGAAGCGCGCGGGGTCTTCGGCGAAGAACTCCCCGAAGCTCAAGGCCAGTGAGTCGAAGCCGTTGCCGTCGAGCAGCACGTGAAGCCTGCGCTCCATCTCAGGGACCGGGTCGCCCGTGAGGTCATCGATGAGGTCGTAGGCGTTCTGCAGGTTGCCGCCGCCGAACAGCTGCAGCGCGATGCCCGTGCCCACGCCGTGCGCGTGCGCGTAGCCGGTGATGGCCCGGGTGTGCGCCTGCCACGCGGGGAGCAGCGCAGGCGTCTTCACGATGTCGTCCAGCGCGCACCACTGCAGGTAGTTGCCGCGGTTCTTGATGAGGAAGTCGATGGCCCGCTTCGCGCCTTCGAGGTTTTCGGCAGAAGGAACCCAGAAGTCGTACAGCGACTCGATGGGGTGCAGCGTGTGCAGGTGCAGACCGCGCCGCTGCTTCACCTCGGGCGTGTAGTCGACGTTGAGCACGTCTTCGCGCGCGGCAGTGAAGTCGGCCGGAACCTTCGTGTAGCGCGGGTGAGGGAAGCGGTAGCCCAGCGCTTCCAGGGCGTGCCACAGCCCGTACTGCCGGCCGAGCGCGCCGCCGCCTTTGACGTGCAGCACCGTGCCGCTGCCTTCGATGCGGTAGCACTCGCTGCACGACGTCTGGGGGCTCAGCGCGACCACCACGCCGTCACGCGAGGTGATGGCCTTCTCGGGCGCCGTCACCACGGTGGTGTGAATGCGCGGGTCGCCGATGAAGGCCAGCCCTTCCTTCACCAGCGCTTCGTCTTCGGCGGTCACCAGCACGGTGAGCCCCGGTTCCTTCACCTTGCAGGCGGTGCACACCACCAGCGCCAGCACGAGAAACATGAGCTGTTTCGACATGCGCGCTTCCTAGTGTGTTTCCACCCGGCCACGAAGAGGCGCCGGTCAGGGGCGGGCCGTTATTGAGGGGGTGGAGGACGCGCCCTCATGAACGCACGACTGACACCCGCTGCGCTCCGGTTCCGCCCTCTCGAGGTGGAAGATCTGCCCCTCGTTCATCGGTGGATGCACGCGCCCCACGCGGTGCGGTGGTGGGGCCGTGGGCGGTCGGTGGAAGACGTCATCGCCGAATACACGCCCCGGGTGGCCGGGCTGATTCCGATTCACCCCTTCATCGTCAGCTACGACGCGGCGCCCATCGGCCTGATGGAGTGGGTGCGCTTCGGCCAGTTTCCGGGCTTGATGGCCGCCTACGGCCTGGACGATGAAGACTCAGTGGGCTGCGACGTGCTCATCGGAGAAGAGTGCTTCGCGCATCACGGGCTCGGCGGGCCGATGATCACCCGTTTTTTGCGTGAGCTGCCCCTGCGCTACGAACGTCACACCGACTGCTTCATCGACCCCGAGAAGGCGAACCTCATCGCCATTCGCGCCTACGAAAAGGCAGGCTTCCGCCACGTGCGCGACGCGGCGGACGAGGTCGGCACGCCGATTCACCTCATGATGATGACGCGGGAAGAGCTGCAACGGCGCGGCTGAGAAGATGCGCGTGACGGAACGGGCATGAGCCCGGCCGGTCGTCTGAAATCGGGGAGATCGCTCCCCAAGAGCCCGGAAAACGATGAGGGCCGTCAGCCGAGTGGTTAGAAGCCCGCAGCGATGCTCGAACTCTTCACGCAAGCTTCCACCTGGACTGCTCTCGTCTCTCTGACCGCCATGGAGGTCGTGCTCGGTCTCGACAACCTGGTCTTCATCAGCATCTTGACCGGGAAGCTCCCGACCGCTCAGCGCAAGCTGGTCACGCGCATCGGGGTCGGCGCCGCGCTGGTGCTGCGCATCGGCCTGCTCTTCACCATCAGCTGGATCATGAAGTTGTCGTACGTGCTGATCAACATCGGCGCTCACCCCTTCACGGCGCGCCACCTCATTCTGCTGCTCGGCGGCCTGTTCCTGATGTTCAAGGCCACCACCGAGATCCACAAGAAGGTGGAGCACCGGGAAGAGCACGACGGCCCGAAGAAGCAGTCGGGCAGCTCGCTGGGTGCCATCTTGCAAATCATCGCCATCGACCTGGTGTTCTCGGTCGACTCGGTCATCACCGCGGTCGGCATGGTGGAAGACGTTCCCGTGATGGTGGTGGCGATGGTGATCGCGGTCGTCTCGATGATGTTCTTCGCCGGAGGCATCGGCGCGTTCGTGGAAAAGCACCCCTCGATGAAGATCCTCGCGCTCTCGTTCTTGCTGCTCATCGGCGCGCTGCTCGTCGCGGAGAGCCTCGGGCAGCACGTCTCGAAGGGCTACATCTACTTCGCGATGGCCTTCTCGGTGATCGTCGAGCTGCTCAACCTGCGCTTCCGCTCGAAGGACAAGGTCGCGCCCGCCGCATGAACGCCCGGCCGCTTATGATAAGCAGCGGCGATGGTCTCCCGGCTCACCCGCTCTGAATTCACGCAGTCCCTGCAGGACAAGAAGCTCGACGTCGCCGAAACCGCCGCTGATCCGAAGCTCGCGGGTCTCGAGGTGAGCAAGGCCGACCTCAACCACGACGGGAAGATCGCCGGGGCCACCGAGGCCGCGGCGTTGTTCCGCGAGGTGGATCGTTTCGACAAGAACGGTGACTCGGCGTCGATCGCGCTCACCACCGCCGCGGGCGCTGCGACGAAGGCGGCCGTGATGGCCACCGCGCTGCAGAGCCGGGCGATGTACGAGGTGCGCGACCCGCTGGCGGACTCTGCGCTCAAGACTGCGTTCGCAGCGGCGGGCTCAGTTCCGCTGGCGCGCGGGGCGAAGGGTGACCCCGCCGTCGCCGTGCAGTACGGGCTGGCACGCCTGGGGTTCGCGGTCGGTACGGTCGATGGCCAGTTCGGCCCCGGCACCGAGCGCGCGGTCAAGGCGTTCCAGACTTCGATGCGGCTCCCCGCCTCGGGCGTGGTCGACCCGCAGACGCTCAGCGCGCTCGACCTGAAGCTCGCGTCCACTGAGCTCCGCACGCCTGCCGAGGTGAGCGGTGATCCCCTCGCGCACCTCTCGAATCACGCGGCGCTGGGCATGGCGAAGCTGAGCCCGCTGGTCGATCGCAGCAAGCCTGCCGACTGGAACCACCCCGAGCTCCAGAAGGCCTACGGCGAGTTCGCCGCCAACTACTGGGAGCACCTGAAGACCAACCGCATCGAGGCCGACTGCAAGACGCTCTCGTTGTTCGTGATGGACCAGTTCCGCACCAAGGTGAAGACCGACCTCGGCGTCGAGCTGCCTCGCCCCGCGGGGCTTCCGACCGCGACGTGGGTCGCGGCGACGGCTTCGAACACGAAGGGCTTCTTCAGCCGCTTCGAGACGCTCGCGGGCGTGCGGCCGGGCTACGAGAACGCGCAGGCGATTCAGCGGTTGGATCCCAAGGCCAGCATGTTGGCCGGCGTGAACGTGCGCTACGGCGGCGTCGACGCGAACATGGCTTCGCGCGCGGTGAAGGTGACCATTCCGTGGTCGGCGGCGCGCGACAACGCGGGTGACAGCAGCATTCCTGAGATTCCGGTCGCGCAGCTCACGCCGGGCGACGTCATCTTCCTGGACCACACCGGTGATGGCCGGGTCGATCACATGGCCAACGTGATCAAGGTCGAGCGCGACGCCGAGGGCCGGGTCACGCAGCTCGTGCTGGCGACGGGCAGCTTCGATGACATGAAAGACGCAGATGGCTCGACCGCGCCCAACAGCCTGGGCGAGGTGAACAACTACACCGAGGAAGTGACCGTGCAGGTCGACGGGGCTGGCAAGGTGAGCGGCTCGAAGGTGACGTGGAGCTCCGAGCCTGCGTGGCTCAACAACGCGCGGTACTCGGCGCGCACGCTGCTGATGGAGATGCGTCCGGGTGGCACCATCACGGTCGGTCGCTGGGCGCAGCCGTAAGCTCGAGAATTCGAGGATTCAGGGTGGACAGGGTGAGGGCCTACCCCTGATGCGGCCCCACGTACCCGCGCTCAGACATCTGCTTCATCAGCAGAGCCTCATGAATGGCGCGCACACGGGCACCGATTCCTTCCCCCTCAATCACCGCCAACGCCTCGGCGATCGCCTCGAGCGATGACATCCCGCCGGGCGGAGAAGCCCTCAAGCTCTTCCGACCGGGCGCGGCGGGCAGTGACCATCGCTTGAGCGATCTCAGCTCCGGAACCCGCTGCATCATCTTGCGCGACTGACTCCACGAGCCGTCGAGCACCACCAGCGTCGAGGGCGGCGGCTCGGTAGGTTCCTTCTCGCCGGGCCACAACAACCACGCGCCTTGCAGATCGTCGACCTTGAGCGGCGCGTCCTTCGCACCGAAGACCCGCAGCTCGACCTTGTCGAGCGCAGCGGCGGCGTGACGGCCGGTGTTGCTGCGCTCGCTGAGCTCGAGCACGTGCTGAATGAGCACGATGCGGGTGCGGGTGATGATCATCGAGGCCGCGGTATAGCGCGTCTGCCCTCTCCCCGACCCTCTCCCCCTCGGGGAGAGGGAGGCACTGGGTTGACTGGTGTCACTTCACAGCAGCGGCAGCTTGTCGCTCATCGCCGAAACCATCTCAGGCGGGTAGGGCACCTTGTCATCACCCGGCTCGACGAACGGATCTCCGTAGCCCGGCACCTTGCCGCCGCGGGAAGCGAACTTGGTGCCGTACGCCGCGTCGTTGAGCTCGTAGTCCGAAGGCGCCAACCCCATGGCCTGCGCGATGTTCGCGAGCACCCGGTTCTGCGGAACGCCGGCAAGCCACGGGTTGCCATAGCGCCCCCGAATGGCGCGCGTGCGGTTGGTGTAGTCGACGTAATTCCCCGTCGAAAAGAACCCGCCACCACCGCCCGCCATGATGGCCGGCACCGACTTGGCGTCGTGCGTGCTGGGGCCACTCTCCGAGCTCCAGTACACCACCGCTTGATCGAGCATCGTCACGCCGGGCAACACCTGCGTCGCCTGCATGCGCCGAACGAGATCGATGAAGCCGTACTGCATGAAGAACCGCTGGCTGGCGACCAGGTGCTGCTGACGATCGGCCAGCGCGTGATTGTGAAACAGCATGCCGTGCGCGTCGGTGCGCTGCACTTCGGTCTGGCTGGGCGTGTTGAAGACCAACGGGTCCCACTGATCTCGAATCGAGCTGAACGACATCACCGCCATGCGCGAGGTGCCGCACAGGAACGAGTTCACCAGCATCTGGTTGCGCAGCTCGAGCACGGTCTTCTGATCTGCCACCCGCTGCTGCGGCATGGGGGACGCCTGGTCCCAGTCCCAATCGGCTTCACCCTCGCGCAGGTACAGCGGGCGCTGACCCGTCTCGACGGTCGGCAACGAACACCCCGCTGACACCATCGCGCGCATGCGGGCGCTGATGGTCTCCACGCCCGACACGTATTCCTCGAGGCGCTGGCGATCTTCCGTGCTGATGCGGCGACCGGGCCCGAACGCCCCGCGGCTCAAGCGCCGGTAGTCCTGGTTCACGCGATCCAGCAACGAGACGCGCGGGTCGACCTGCATGCCCGGCGTGGTGTTCACGCCGCCGAACAACAGGTCGTAGAACTCACCCAGTCTCGACACCCGGTACGGGTTGTTCGCCACGCCCGTGCCGCTGCGAAACGAGCTGAGGTGCGGGCCGGCCGCGTTCAACACCGGCGCCTTCAACAGCGCGCGATCGCCTGTCGAATAGAACTTCGGGCTCGCCGCGATGACCGCGTCGATGGTGGGCACGGGTGAATCGGCCAGCCCGTTGTCGACCCCGCCATCGCGGTTGGTGAAGTTGCCCAGGTAGCCGCGCGTGTGCCCACCGAAGGTGAGGAAGTCGACGCCGCGCAGCACGTTGAGCTTCGCGAGCAACGAGTCTTCGACGAACGAGCCGAGCAGCGGAGAGAACCGCGCCGCGCCCGCATCGAAGTCGGTGATGGCCTGAGTGCGCGCCGACAGCGCCGCGGCGTGCGTGCGCTTCAAGTCGACCAGCCGCCCCGTCTTCGCGATGTGAGCCAGCTCGGTGCCGGCCGCGGGCGTCAGCGTGAAATCGGTGAGGCTCACCGTCGAGTCGATGGGGTACGCGTTCTCGGCGCTGATGCCGCCGTGGCCGACCCACGTGCTGACGAAGAACCGGGGCGCGGTCATCGACTGCGCTTCGGCGCGGTTCATCAACGAGGGCAGCAACGGCAGCGCCAGAGAAGCCCCGCCGATGCCTTGCAGGAAATGCCGGCGGCTGAGTCGATGAAATTTCATTTTCAGTTCCCCGCCGGCATGCGGCGCAGCGCAAAGCCCTTCGACGCAGTGAGCCCGCGCATCACGTCACGCAGCGACCCGGTACCAGCGGCGCGCTCCATGCTGGCCAGCGCGCAGTTGTCTGCGTTGGCTTCTTTGCGGCCCAGCACGTAGCGGAAGGTGTGCCTCGCGTAGCAGGCGTGCAGCCGCTGCGAGTCGGCCAGCAGCGCGGACAGGCCCACGCCATCGCTCACCCGCGTCGGCGTGCCGTTGCGATCGATGTTGGGAATGGTCGACGCATCGACCGGAACCCAGCTGCTCACCGCGCCGTTCATGTCGTGCAACGGCTCTTGCTTCCGGTAGCGGCCCAACGCGTCGTAGCTCTCGAGCGAAAAACCGAGCGGGTTGATGGAGTGCTGATGACAGCCCTGGCACGCGCTGCCGGCGATCTCCGTCTTCGCGGTCACCACGTTGCGCACGGTGAGCACGGCGGGCGCCACGTAGTTCGAGGGCGGCGTGGTGTTGGCCGGCGGCTCCATCGCATCGCAGAGGAACTCGACCCGCAGCCGAGCGCCGCGCATCACCGGGTTGGTGTCGGGGTAACCCGAGAGCAGGTACGCCGCGCGGTTGAACAAACCAGCGCGCTGGCCCGCGGGGAAGTGCACCAGCGTGTCGCTGCCGTCCCACGCCGGCACGCCGTAGAGCTGGGCGAGCGCCGGCGTGCGCGCAAAAGAGACGTCGCTCGAGATGGCGTCTTTGAGCGAGCCGCGCTCGGCGTAGTAGGTCATCAAGTCGACCGATTCCTGGAAGGCGTCGAGGCGCAGCTGCACCAGGTCGGTGTCGGCGGGCAACGCAGGCGCTGAGCTGTCGGGGTACTGCAGCTCGAGCGCGCTGACCGCCGAAGGGTTGAAGCCGGGCACGCGATCGAGCCGCAGCCACTGCCGGTAGAAGTGTTCGCTCTGCGCCTTCGCACGCGGCGTCGTCAGCAAGCGGGCCGTCTGCGTCTCCAAAGTCTGGCTGGTGAACCCCGCCGCGGCCGCGTCGAGCAGCGCGTCATCGGGCATCGAGTTGAGCAGCGCGTAGGACACGCGGTTGGCCAGCTCGTACGGCGTGAGGCGCGTGAAGTCGGTGCGCGCGTCGATCGCCTCGCCGCGGAACTCAGCGCGGAAGAGGAAGTCGGGCGACATCAGCATCGCCGCGATGAGCGCCTTGTAGCCGCCGTAGCCGGTGTCTTCGTACGCGCCGCGGTAGCTGGTGCGGTCTTCATCATCGACCGGCCGGCGCAGCGCGCGCGCTCCGAAGCCGTCGATGACCGCGTCGACGCAGCTGGCTTGCGACGGGGTGGTGCAGTGGCCGAACGTGGTGGTGAAGGCGAGCAAGCGCGACGGGTCGTTCGAGATCCACTCGCCGACCGCGGTCGCGAGCTCGAACTGCGGCTGGGTCAGCAGCGGGCTGATGCGTTGATCCATCGAGTCGTAGGTCACCTCGCTGCGATGCGTGCTGCCATCGACGGGCAGCCCGGTGAGGTTCGCCGCGACCGAAGCGGTCGAGAACAATGACTGCACCTGCGCCGGCGTGAAGGCGCGGGTGAGCAAGTCCTCCAGCGTGTTGCGGTACTGCGTGGGCGTCAGGCGGAGCACCACTTCGGGCGAAGGGTCGGCCTCGGGCTCACAGGTGAACCACTCCGGGCGAAGCACCGCGGGGTCCTTCGGGTCGACCGTCGTGGAGACCTGGTCGGCGCGAGGGCCGACGATTTCTCCACTGCACGCCGCGAACAGCGCACAGCTGATCAGCCAGAGCCGCTTCAGGGACACACGGTGCTCCGTTCTACCAGGCCAGCGGCCATCGCCGTCATCGGGTGCCCTTGCTCGTACGTGCCGGTCGCCAGCTCGTCCCAGATGACGCCGTCCACGCTGCGGTAGAAACGCTGCTGCTCGTACCAGGTCTGCCAACCGCCCTTCACCGCGACGAAGGTGCGGTTGGCGTTGACGGCCACGGGCCCGATGTTGGGCCCCGACGAGAGCACGCCCTCGCGGCGCGTCTGTGTGTTGGACACCGTCCACGCGATTCCGTCGGCCGAGCGGAACACCTTCCCGGTGCCCCAGAACATGAACTCAGAGCCGGTCCAGACCGGGCGCGATTCGAAGTACTCGTTGGTGATGGTGCTCGAGGTCCACGTCTGCGCGCCATCATTGCTGCGGCAGACCGTGATGGTGCTCATGTTCTGCGAGACGGTCACGAAGATGCCGTTGCCCGCGGCAGGGTGACCTGCTCCACACGCATCGACGCGGCCGCCGCCGACCATCGTGGGGCGTTGCCAGGTCATGCCGGCGTTGTTGCTGTACGCGAAGTCGAGGTTGGCGCCGTCTTGCGCGGTCACCAGGAACACGCCGCCGCCGTACGCTCCGCCGCGGATGTTCCAGATGGTGTTGGTGCCGTTGGAGACGTCGATCTCTGAGCCGCTGGTCCAGGTCAGGCCGAGATCGTCGCTGACCCGCGAGTAACGCGTCGCCGCGATGATGCGCCCGCCGCCGACCATGAGGTCCGTGATGTTCGCGCCGGTGTTCACCTGCGACCAGTTCACGCCGTCGGTCGAACGATGGAACGTGCCGGGCGCGCCCCAGCCCGTGCTCTGCAGGAACGCTCCGTCTGCGTACGCGAGGCTCGTCGAGGAGTACGCGTTGTGATCGCAGTCCGTGCTCTGAGTGCCACCATCAGGCAGCGCGAGGTTTCCGGAGAAGCAGCGATATTTCTCGTCCATCGGCCACGCGTCGTCGACCGACACATCATTCTTCCAGGTCAGGCCGTCGTCGCACGAGATGGCGCGGCGCACCTGCTTGCCCACGGCCACGAAGACCGGAACGCGCGTGGGGCCCGCATCGACTTCCATCACGCTGCCGCCGCCACCACCGCTGGCACTCCCACCGCCGGTCGCCATGCCGCCACCCGTCGCCGTGCCTCCACCGGTCGCGACACCGCCCCCGGCACCGCCACCCGTCGCCACCCCTGAGTCCGTCTCGGAGCCTGCGTCTTCGTCACCCGACATCGAGCCGACCAGACCGGTGCAGCCCGTCGCCAGGAACCCCATCGCTGCGATGACTGCGAGCCGAGCATGCATGCGTGGAAGAGAGCCTCCAGGCTCCCACTTCGGCTCACCTGAAAATCACTGATTCGTCAGCACGTAGCGGCGGTCGGTATCGCCCAGCCCAAGCTGGCCCTGCCCGTTGACCCCCGCGCAGGCCACGGCCCCATTCTTCCTCAGCGCGCAGGTGAAAAAGAAGCCGGTCGCCACCGACTCGACCTCGGTCGTGACGAGCTGCGGCACGGAGAACGGCTCTGCCGAGCCCAGCCCCAGCTGCCCCTCGATGCCGCGACCCCAGCACCACAGCGCGTCATCGGTGGTCACCGCGCACACATGGAACCACTGGGTGTCCACCTGCCGGGCACTCGCCCCGCCCAGGTCGAGCTTGGTGGGCGTGGGCCACTCCATGGTGAGGCCATCATTGGTGGGGCTCGAGCCCCAACACCACAGCTCGCCGCCGGTGCGAATCGCGCAGGCCACGAAGGCGCCCGACACCACCGAAGTGACGCCTTCGAGCAGCTTCTGCGGCGTGCGCACGGAGTCGCCCCCGTTCAACGGCCGGCCCCAACACCACAAGACACCGCCCGCGGTGAGACCGCACGCGTTGCCCTGACCCGCGGTGATGTCCGTGAAGCGCAGGTCGAAGGCGGCGCGCAACACCGGCTGAGGCGAGGCCCTCTTCGGGTCCTCGTCGCCGCGCGCGAGCGTGCCTTCGTGGTTGTTGCCCCAACCGAAGAGGCGCCCGTCACTGCCCAGCGCGAGCACGAAGTCGGAGTGTGACGCGAGCTTCGCCACCGGCACCGGCAGCACGACCTCGCGCGGCGTGGAAAAGAAGTCAGGCTCGCCGAGGCCCAGCTGCCAGTTGGTGTTGTCGCCCCAGCACCAGACCTTGCCGGTGACCGTGCGTGCACACGCTGAGCTGGCGGCGATCGCGAGCTGCGCCACCGGCTCGGGGAGACTCACCGCGCCCGAGCTCTCTTGCGCGCTGACCGTGCCCCGGCCGAGCTGGCCTCGTTGGTTCGCGCCCCAGCAGCGCACCACGCCCGCTGTGGCTTCGCAGGCGTAGTCCGTGCCGGCCATCACGCCCGAGAGAGGTGGGTCGTTCACAGGCGGTGCGTGCGCGCCCCCACAATCGGAGACGACTTCGAAGTGCTGCACGAGCAGCAGCACGGCCGCGAATCGAAACATCACCACAACCACCCCGCTTGTACGCCGGCCGTCCCGAACAGTCCGCGCACCTCATGCACGGGCAGACCTTCTGACAATACCGTGGTGCCCAGCAGCAACGCATCGACTTCGCCGAAGAGCTGCACCATCACGTGCCGCGTCGCGATGCCCAGCGTCAGTCCTCCGCCGGCCGCGAGCCACGGCGTGAGGCCCGTGGTGGCTGGCAATGGCTCCTGGTTCACGCTCGAGGACAACGCGCCCGCCTGCACGGAAACGCGTGGACCTGCGCGGAAGAGGCCCAGCTGAACAGGAAGCCAGGACGCGCTGAGGGTTCCTCGCGCGACCCAGCCCGAGACCGTTCCGCCTGAGGGAATGGCCTGTGCCGTCAACGCGCCGCCGCCCAGGACCAGCTCGAGGCAGAGCGTCGGCAACACGAAGAGCCCGACACCGACCGAGCCGCCGAAGCCCAGCGGCCCGCTGCCGAGGGGATTGACCTCACCGCGCACCATCACGCTGAAGCGGGCAGGCGGAGGGGCTTCCCACGTCGACCGCGCCAGCTCTTCCGCGGTCGCGGCGACCTGGTAGCGGAAGAGCTCTGCCGACTCGGTGCCACGCGACACGGTGCGCGTTCGATGCGTGCCCTTGAAGTCGAACTCGATGACCGCCTCGAGCTGTGCGCTGCCGTCGATCGTGAGCGCTTCGTCTTTCTCGCGGGCAGCGCACAGCGTGCGGCCCCGTTCGCTGACCCACTGGGTGACTTCCTTTTCCAACCACGCGGTGTCGTCCTGATTGAACGCGACGAAGCGGGCGGGCACCTCGCCTTCCGCCCCGGAACACGTGGCAGCGGTCATCGACAACGATGCGACCAACATCAGGGGGGACACGCCTTCGACACGCCTCGCACATGCGGGCCGCCGGGGAAACGCCGCAGATAATCGCTCTGCACCCGGCGACAGGAGACGACATCGTACCTCGCGTAGGCCTCGGCCAGCCGGGCCAAAGCGTCCTCCACGAGTGATGCCGAGGTGGCCAGCTCCAACGTGCGCTCGAACGCGCGCGCGGCCTGGCGGGGATCGTCTTGTGAATCGAGGGCGAGCCGACCCCATTCGAACGCGCTCATCGGAGCGAACGCACTCGAGGGCCAGCGCTCGCAGACCTGCTGGAAGCCGATGATGGCCTCTTTCGAGTGACCCGCGGCGCGCGCGCGCATGGCGGCGCCGAAGGCATCTGCGGGGCTGGGCTCGGGCGTGGCGGGCGTCACGACCACGGGCGCGATGGGCTGCTCTTCCGCGACGGCGGCGGTGGGGGCCGCGGCGATGGCCTCGGGCTGCCGGCGAACTTTCTTGCGCATGACTTTGCGCGTGGTGGTTCGGATCGCTCGCGGCTGCTCCAGCTCTTCTTCGACCAGCTCTTCGTCTTGCTCCAGCTCGGGAGCGGCCGCTGCCTGCTCGAGCACGCGCGCCCAGCGTTCACCCTTCACGAGCCGCTTCACCACGTCACCTTCACGCACCTCGACGATGCCGCGCTCGACCTCGACTTCGACCGCGGCCCCTTCACGTCGCACCGCGAACTTCGTACCCACCACGCGCACTTCGATGGCATCGGCCTTCACCACGAACTGCCGCGAGGGCCGCTTCGTCACGTCGAACGAGGCGCGGCCGCGCTGGAGCACCACCACGACTTCATTTTCATCGGCGGCGGTGAGTTCGATCTGCGCTCCGGCTGCGAGCTGAACTTCAGAACCTTCGATGAGCGTGAGCGTGCGGGGCGCGTCGAGCGCGAGGGCCTGCTGACCTGCGAGGAGCGACGGTTCTTTCGAGCGGAACACCAGGCCTGCGACGACGCCGACGAGCAGCAGGGATGCAGCGGTCAGCGCAACGACCCGCACCTGGCGATGACGGCGCACGCGGCGGCGCACCTCGTGCCATTCGACGTGCAGGTCCGCCGGGTTTCCCTCGGGCGGGTTCACGTACTCCGAGAGTGGACTCATGACTGCACCTCCTGCAGGGCCTGAAAGTGGGCTTCAGCCGCTGCGAGCCGCCGCTTCACGGTGGCCAACGATAAGTTGAGTTGTTCGGCGATCTCTTCGAGCCGGTAGCCTTCGACTCGCCGCAACACGAGCGCGAGCCCTTCATCGGCCGGCAACTGGCGCAGCAGGCTGGCGACCTGGCGGACCTCCGCAATCACTTCGGCCGGCGCGTCGTCGCTGATGATGGCCTCGACCTCGAACGGCTCGGCTGCGGAGAAGCCCAGGCGTCGCAGCAGGCGTTGCGTGCGGAAGCGGCGGCGAATGTGCGTCAGCGCGATGGTGCGCAGCCAGCCGCGGAACGCCTCGGGCTGCTTGAGCGACTTGAGCTGCGTGAAGGCCGCGACGAACGTGTCCTGCACGATGTCCTGCGCGTCGGCCGAGCCGAGCACCACCCGCGAGACCCAGCGCGTCAGGTCGGGGGCGCAGGTGAGGTAGAGCCGCTCGCTGGCGGTGTTGTCGCCTTTGGCCGCCGCCCGCACGAGCGCCGCTTCGGCCGTGGCGCCGTCGACGATTCGCAGTGCTGGCCGGGGGTTGCGGAGCTCCATGGGCGTTCCTTCAGTAGAGCCTCGAGCCTCTCAAAATGGCTCTTTGCGGCGTTGGTCCACATGTTCAGTTTCGTGTCGTCGAGGTTTCTTCGCCTCCGCATTAGCCAACAAGCATGATCGCGGCGATCGTGCACCCTTGGACAAGCGGCTCTTCAGACGCGTGGTGAAGTCGGTCGCGGAGCTTCCGAGCGCAAGGCGGGCAGGCCTCACTGCACGCCACTCCAGTTTGGCAGTCGGCGAGGCTCCGGTCCGGGCTCAGTCTGAAGCCCACTATGAGGTTTTGTCGGTCAGGCGTTTTTTTCGCCCGAACTGCCTCGGTTCCCTGGCGCGATCGATCGAAATGGGTGCGATCTCGTGGGACACCGCGCCCCGTTTTCTTGCGCAAACGTCGGTCAGAGGCCCCTTGACCGACAAAACCTCATAGCGCGCGTTAGCGATGCGCGCGGAGTGCTTGGTTCGAGAGCACCTGCTGGAGATTGGTCGAATAGATGGAATTGTCGGGCGCGAGTTCGATCGCCTTGCGGATGAGCGTCTCGGCCCGGCGGTAGTCGGCGCGCTCACGCATGAGGATGATGCCCAGGCGATTGTAGAGCGAGGCGGCATCGGGGCTCTGCGCGATGGACTTCTCGAGGAAGCGGATGGCCTCGTCGAGCCGCCCGCCCTGCTCCATGCGCAGCGCGACCTGCAGCGTGTCGCGGGCGAGCACGTCGGCGACCGCGTGATCCGCCAACTCTCTTTGCGGACCCGGTGCAGCCGTGGCGAGCCCGTCGGCTCTCTTCACCTTCTTGAGCGCGTCGAGCACCTTGCGGTTGACGTTGCCCGAGTACGCGATGCGCGGGTCGGTGCGCTCGGGCTTGGGCAGCGGCGGCGCAGGGGGCCGTGAGGAAAGCGGGCGAGCAGCGGGCGGCACACCGGTCCCCCCGAGCGCAGTCGAGGGGGCACTGACGACCGGAACCGCCGCACGCCCCGCACGAATGATGGGACCACGCCTGCCAGTGACCGGCTCCTGCGGGGGCGGCATCACCACCGCCGCGCGAGGCGGAGCAAGCGGCAGGTGCTCCGGCATCGGAGGAATGTTCGGGTGCGACGCAGCCTTCGAAGGTGGCGCAACGAAGCGGCCATCACGGCGATCCGAGTTCGCTCCGAAATGGGGGGAATCAGGAAGACCCGGAGCGGTCTGCATCTCTTCCTCTTCGTCGAGCGTGCCCAGCACCTGCGGCATGTCGAGGTCGGCATCACTCAGCGGCTCGTCAGCGAAGTCGATGATGTGTTTTTCCTGCAGTGTCCGCAGCACCACGCGCAGCTCGAACTCACGCACGCCCGCGATCTTCGCGAGGCCCACCGCGTCGCTCAGCCCATCGATGAGCGAGACCACCCACGCCTCGAACTCGCTGAGCTGCACCGGCCTTCCCGTGAGCGTCGCGACCACCACGGGCACTCCGCTGAGCTCAGGCCCGAGCTCGAGCTTGCGCGTCGGACCCTCGAGCCCTTCAGTCGGCGAAGAGCGGGGCGGTTTGGGGTTCGGCTTGCCCGACGTCATTCCGCGCTGCGGGGCCTCGAGCATGCGGCGCACGACGCTCACGTCAGTCACCGGCCGGTCGATCACCTGCGACGCGTCGAGGATCAGCTCGCAGTTCGCGCACAGGAAGTCCGTCGGCGAGACGGGCTGGAAACAAGAGGGGCACTTGTCCTTCGCGCGCATGGCGGGCGGACCCTATCAGCCCACTCTGAGTTCGGGAGAAGGCTCGAGAAGCTCCGGGTCAGGTTCCGGGAAGAACCCAGGCCAGCCCCTGCACGTGTCCGAAGTGGCCGTCGAAGGGTTGCGACGCGACCGAATCTGTCGGCGCTGTCCCAGCCGGCGGGTACGAAGAGCACCTCGGGGCGTTCGAGAAATCGGGCGAGGTCTTTGGTGTTCTCCTGTGTGCGCGTGCCGTTGCGAAACCCGTGGAGGAGTTCTCCAGCCACGATCGCTGAAAAGACGACCTTCTCGTGACGCACCCTGGCGAGTCACCCGCGTCTGTGTAGCCCAGCTGCTTCGGCAAGCTCAGGGTTCAGGAACGGTCGGCACTTCACCGCGCAGCACCCGCCCGATGAACCGCGAGGCGTCCGTCGTCGCCGTCACGTTCGAGAACACCACGAAGTGTCCGTCGTAGCCGAGGGGCACGTACTGCCGCATCGCCGTGGTGACCACGCGAGGCATCGTGACGTTGCCCGACACGCTCGTGAGCGGGTTCGGCTCGAACGTGTCGACCTTCGGGCCCACGAAGCCGAGCCGCGCGCCCGCCGCGAACGCCGACTGCACCGGCTGCGCAGTGAAGAGGTCGTCTTTCCCCCAGACCTGGAACACGTGCCGCGCGTACGCCGGCAACGCACCATCGACCGGCATCACCGACGCGTTCGCCGCGAAGTGCAGCGGGTCGACCGGGTCCGTCCACGCCTGCAGCAACCCGAGCACCGGGTGATACGCGTTGACCGCCTGCGGGCTCGCTTCACCCAACGCGGCCCAGAGCCCACCCGCGATGTCGATGGGCGCCTTCTTCGAGGTCAGTGAGTTCACCAGGCAGGCGGACGCCCCCGACAACAACGTGCCTTCGATGCTGCGATCCTGCGCGAGAAAGAGCGCGCCTTCGGTCGCACCCTGGCTGTGGCCCCAGTACACGAGGCGGCTCACGTCGAGCGCGGGCAGCTCAGGGGCAGGCGTGGCCGCCAGGCTCTTGAGGTACCGCGTGACGCCGTGGAGATCGGCCGCGCCTTGCGCCATCGTGCCGCGGCCCGAAGCGGGGTTCGCGAAGTTGAAGACGATGTCGTCGGGTGAGGTGGTCTGTCCGCTGGGTCCACGTCGGGGCCCGTGACCGACTTGATCGAAGCCGAGCACCGCGACCTGCAGCGGGCCAGTCACTCCAGGCAACGTGATGCTGCTGAGCGCTCCCGCGGCGCCATCACCCGCGTGGCTTCGGTAATTGCCGCCCGTGCCATGCGCGTAGAGCACCACTGGCCAACCACTCGAGGGCGCGGGTCCCATGGGCGTGGTGAGCGTCGCGCAGACCTTCTCGGTGCGCACCGGCGTGGTGTTGCCGTCGATCGCGCCGCCCTGCGCAGGCGTCAGATAGGGCGCGGTGCCCGTCTGGTAGATGGGCAGGTTGATCAGCGCGTGCCACTCCTCGAAGGAGGCGTTCGTCGTGCCACACGCGCGCGGACCGGTCGCGTCGGGGCAGGGTGACGGCGCGCCGCTGCCGCACTTCACCCAGGTCTCGGCGATCGGTGCGGGCGCAGCAGCGACGCTGGCGGCGAGCCGCTTCATGAGGCGTTGCGGATCTCCTACGGTGAAGACCGTCGCGTTGATCACCTCGCTCGCGGGAATGTTCTGCGCGGTGAGGTACGCGCGCAGCGGCGCATAGCCAGGCCACGCGAGCGCTTGCCGTGCATCGGTGGGAAGGGTCGCGCCCAACATCGCGGTGAAGTCAGCAGAGGGCTGAATGTCGGCGCCCGCGGCTCCGTTGCCCTTGATGCCCTTGAGCAGCACCACGCCCCACGTGCCCGCGTTGAGCGATTCACCGTTGAAGGGGCGAATGCCGAGCCAGTTGTGGCAGGTGTACCGATTGGCTCCACCGTTGAGCTGCAGCGAGAGCCCGTGCGGGTACGTCTGGCCCGTCTCGAATTTCACGAAGCGCACGTTCGGTGAGGCGCCGTTGATGCCGATGCTGCCGAAGTCGAGCGGGCCGTCGAAGCGGAAGATGATGGTCGGCGCGTTGCTGAACGGCTCAGGGGCGAGCGCCTCGAGGTAGCGGCCGAGCAGGTCGAAGCCGAACATCGGTGAGGGCTCTTTCGGGTGCCGGCTGAAGTCGATGCGTCCGGCGGCGTCACGCAGCGCATCGTTGGGGAAGGGCAGCCGGTAGAAGTCTTCACGAACGCCCGGTTCATCGGAGTCGCGCGGCAACACCCAGAGGGCCGTTTCTCCCGAGGCTTTCGACGGCGTGCACGCAGCGCCTTGCCAACCGGTGCCCGGCGTTTGCGGAATCACCGGCGGGTAGCCGTGCGGCGTCATCGCTGAGGTGAGGCTCACGATGGCGCAGCTGCCCGTCACGCAGAGCAACCCCTGTGCGCAGTCGAGGCCCGTGCTGCAGGCGCCCGCGAGGTCCTTGCTGCCAGCGGGCAGACAGCGCGGGAAAAGGGTCTCGCCGTTGAAGCCGCACTTGAGCGTCGCAGCGCAGTCGGAGTCGCCCTGACAGCTCGAGCCCAGTGCACCGGTGCCCGCGGCTGAACAGATTCCCCGCGCGCCGTTGGGTGAACAGTTGCCGCTCACGCACTCGACTCCGAGCGTACAGGCCGTGCCGTCGGTGCTGCTTCGGTCGCCTTCGCACAGCTGCGTCGTGCCGCAGGTGAAGCCCGCGCGGCACCGGCCATCTGCCGCGCACGAGCCACCGAGGCCGGGTCCCGGCGGAGGACCTCGAGGCGGGTTGGCAGGGTTGCACGCGAACAGCACGACCGAGAGCAGGGCTGCGAGGCGGTTCGACATTCGCAAAACTGTACTCCCTCTGACCTCGGGGGAGAGGGTAGGTGTGCGGCGTGGCGAGCGAGCTCCTCATCTATGTTCACCCGGCTCTGGCGACGGTGACGCTCTTGCTCGCCTTCCTGGTGTTCCGAGATGGCTTCGCGCAGCGCAAGCAGCGGCTTCGTCGCGTTCCTGCTCCCGCTGCGACTCGAGCTCGCCACGTCAAGCTGGGGCCGGTGACGTCGACGTTGTTTTGTTTCTCGTGGATCATCGGGTTGTGCTCAGCGGTGCTGCTCAGGAAGTGGGAGCCGCTGGCCACCTTCCACGGAAAGCTCGCGTTGATCACCACGCTGCTCTTCTTGATCATGTGGTGGCTGGGGAGGCGCCTCGTCGGAAACGAGAAGCGGCTCGCGGGGACGCACGGTGTGCTCGGGTTACTCGCGCTCTTCGCCGGCGGGCTCACCGGCGTGCTGGGGATTTCACTGCTTCCCTGACGTCAGCGCGCTTCGCAGTCTGCGGGCACGGGAGCACGCGAAGGGTCGACGCCCTGTCGCTGGCGGAAGAACGCGCAGCGATTCAAGTCGGGCACCTGCTGCTTTCCATTCCCGAAGACGCTTACCTGCGCGTCGCGATAGCCCCCCACGAAGGCCATCAGCTGCGATTGATCCTGATCCGAAATCCAACCGCTCGCATCGACGCGCAGCCGCAGCGGGCCGCCTGACGTCGAAGCGGTCGCGACGATCTCCATGTCTGGCTCGCAGGCCGTGGTGCTCATCGCCGTCGGGCTCGGGTGCGCATCGGTGCGCGGTTCCGTGAGGCTCTTGTCGACCAGCTTGGGCGGCTTGATCATCGCCAGGCGAATCAGCGAGTACGCCACGTCGACCGCGAATGGAATGGTCGCGTACATCAGGTTGCAGTCGAGCGTGCCCTCGCCACACTTCGCGCCGAAGCCGATCGCGAGCCCGCCCCCGATGATTCCTTCGAGCAACACCGGCAGCCAATGCACCTGGTACCAACCGCCCTGGTGCTCGTAGGTCTTGTGCACGCTCCACACGCGATCGACGCCGCGCGTGACGTCTTCGCAGACCACGTGCACGCGGGGACCTTCGAAGGTGAGCCGGCGTTCCGGCACCGTCTGCTGTTGTCCGGTCGGCCTTCGCTGCTCGACGTCCTTGTACGTGTTCTTGCCGCTGATCAGATACGCGCCATCGAGCAGCAGCCCGCATGACGACGCGCTCATCGCGAAGAGCACCACCAGCACGCGGCTCACGGTGCGACCCTCGCGCGCAGTTCCCAGTGACCGCGAATGATCAGCCCGCCGGCGCCTTGCGGCTCGGGGATCCACACGGAGTCCTCACCCGGCGGAAGTTCCCAGTGGCCCTCAAGCCACACGAACTGGGTGAGGGTGATCTCCCAACGCCAGTAGCCCTGCAACCAGACGGCGCCCGGTCCCGGTGCGACGCCAGGCGTCTCGGCCCGCGGTGGAGGAGGACGCTGCGCGCTCTCGTAGAATCCAGGCGACCAGACCCAGCGGCCCGCGACGAGAACCCAATCGCCTCGCACCCACTGCGCACCCGAGAACGGTGGAGCAGGCACTGCCTCGACCAACAGCGGCGGCTTGCCCCAGCGTCCCGGTGTCCACACGAAGCGAATGCCAGACCACGACCAGGAACCCATCTGCCACGGTGCACCCGGCCCCGGCGGTTCTCCGCGCACGTCCTCGAGCGGCGGCGGCGCTTTCCAATATCCGTTCTGCCAGGACCAACTTCCGCTGGTGCCTTCCCACGTCCAATAGCCGGACGACCACGTGCAGCCCGGGTTCGGAGCAGCGCCCGTCACTTCGACGCGCAAGCCGGGTGCCGAAGGTGCTCGCCACGACCCCGGGTGCCACACCCATTCTCCCTGGCCTTCGCTCCAGGCCCACTGACCTGGAACCCACGTCGCGCGCGCATCACCCGCGGGCGCGGGGCGCTCGTTCTTCGGTGGTGGCTGAGCTGGTCTCACGCGGGGCTCAGGCCGTGCTTCCACGACGACGGCGCGATGTTCGACGACGGGCGCGATGACCTTCGGAGGGACGAGCTCGACGATCTCGTAGCGGAGCTCGGCCTCGGCAAGCTCTTGCGGCACCTCGGCCCAGACCGTGATCATCCCCGTCTCATCGAACGCGTTCAGATAGGTCGCGCGGTATTCCGACACGCGCGAACAGCGGCGCTCGCGCTCTTTCTCGAAGGCGATCTGCCCGCTCCAGCTCTCGGTGGTGATGGTCTCCCAGTGACCTGTGGGTTGTTGCGGGAAGGGCACGATCACTTCGGCATCGACGGCGACGGCCGCAGTGTTCCCCGATGACGGCCCCGGGTACGGGAGCGGCTCGTCACTGAGCTTCTGCGGGGAAGGAGGCGGAGGCATCGCGACGGGTGGCGGCGCGAGAGCAGCCCGCTCTCCACCCGCGCGCAGCGCGAGCAGGTCTTGCCAGCGCGCGTCGTCGACACCCAGCAGCTGCGGCTCACCATCGGGAAACGCGAGCACGAGCTTCGGCGCACAGCGGGTTCGCAGCGTGACTTGCATCTCGAAGTCGTGGCCCTGGTGGTCGGCCCGGCGCGGCACCGGAATCTCGAGCGGTCCGATGAACCGGCCATCACGAATTCGCACCACGTCATTGCCCAGGGGAACGCGCTGCACACCCGCGCAGCCCGCAAGCACCCACACCAGGGCGGCGAGTATCGCTGCGGACCTCGAAGCAGCGAGCACACACCGTTCCTCCCGAGAGGGTTGGCGGAAATAGGAATTGAGAACCTCACTGTCTGCTCGAAGCAGAGGTACTCCCTCGACTCCGCTCCTCAGGAACAGCACCGTTCCCCCCGAGCGAAGTCGAGGGGTCACCTGCCGCGCGGCGCAGAGGTGGCATCTGGACTGCGCTCGATGCGAACGGTGGTCCTGTTCCTTCGGACGAAATCGCCGGCGAAGCCGGTCCCCTGCTCGGGATGACCGGTGTGCGCTCCCCATTTCGATCAACCCTGCGAGCCCAGTCGAGGGGGCACTCGCCTCGCTATTTCGATCAACCCTGCGAGCGAAGTCGAGGGCGTACCTCTGCTGCGTTGCGCAAGTGACCCTTCGACTGGGCGCGGGCTGACCGGTGGGCTTTCGAGTCACGGCGGCCTGCATACGCTCCCTGGAGCCAAAGATTCACTCGACGTACGCTCTGTCACGTTCAACGCCTGATCAGGCTTCCCGTGTATGGTCTGCCGCCCACCGGGAGCTGCCCATGCTGACCCTCACCGTCGTCCTGCTGTTGAGCGCCGAGCCAGACCGCTTCCTCGGAGGCGCGGCCCCCCACCCGATGACCGCCCCCGGCCCGGTGGACACCTCGCCCTCGGGCCAGGCGTGCACCACGCTCACGCTGCGCCACTCGAGCAAGTGTTTCCTCGACGGGCGCGCCACGGTCGTCACCACCGACGCTGCCCGCAAGACGCAGGCGAAGAACAACCTCGAGGCCGCGAAGAACCTCGCGCGTGGCCTGTGCAACGAACGCCTCGAGCCCGGACAGCTCGAGCCGAAAGAGAAGAAGCGCCGCATGGACCTCTGTGTCGCGGGTGCCACGAGCGCTGCCACTTCCTGTTCGCTCGATGGTGCCGAGGTGCTGCTCGACGCAGAGGGGCGCTTCTCGAAGCAGGCCGGCGCCTGTTACGACGCGCTCGCCACCGCCCTGCAGTCCGCTGACGTGCCACCGAGCAGTCCGTGAGCCGGAGAATCCGCATGCGTTCGATTGGGTTGGTCGGGTTGTTGTTGGTGGGGTCGGGCTGTGCGACGCCGGCACCCGTTCCGAAGATGTCGGCGGCCGAGGCGTTCGCGCCCGCCCGCGATGCCGAGGTCGATCCGGCGATGGCCCGCGCGTCACTCGGCTCGCCCAGGGAATGGGCGAAGTCCTTCCGCCGCGACATCGACTGCGAACGCGAGGCGCGCAACCTGGTGAAGAACACCGGGCGCGACGTCGCGTGGACCTATTTGAAGGCGTGCATCACCCGCGGCTACTTCACCCAGCTCGAGGCGCTGATTCAGAACTGGGAAGACGAGCTCAAGACGAAGGCTGACGCGGCGCCGATGATCGCGGCCGTCATCGCTGCGCGCGGTGGCCACCTCGGCGTCGACCTTCAGCTGCTGCAGCAAAGGCGCATTCCCGTCTTCGATCTCGCCTCGGCGCTCAAGCAGTCGTCCGCGTACAAGGGTCGGTATCTGCTCTTCGTCGGCAAGATCTCCGAAGCGAAGGAGATCAAGGGCCGCACCGAGCTGGTGCTCCTCGAGCAGGCGTTGTCCAGTGAGAGCGCGACGGTGATGACGGGGCCGATGTACGGCAGCACGACCACCGCGACCGGCAACGTCAACGCGACCTGGCGCACCACCACCAGCTCAGGCACCGCCAGCGCCAACGCAGCGCACCGGGGCACCGTGACCTCGGGCAGCATGGAGAACCGGGTGACCGATGTCTTCGAAGAGACCGGGCAAGAGGTGATCGCGAAGCTCAAGCAGCCCGACCCCTTCCTCACCGTCGACAAGAACCTGGTCTTCCTGGTGCGCTTCGACGGCAAGTTGTCGTCGGACATCGCCAGGGGTGAAGACCCGCTGGGCACGGCGTTGGTGACGCTGATTTCGTACCACGACCTCTGA
>JBKJSE010000151.1:0-4455 GCA_046595925.1 Archangium sp.
CGGGATCCGGTGGTCATCGCCCCTTCAGCACCAGAAGAGCGCCGGGGAATGGACGTAGACGCTGAGCTGCTTCGCCGCCGCGTCGAGCTGCTCGAAGACGACAACCGCGCCCTGTGGGACAGAGTCGTGGTGTTGGAGCGCCGGAATACGGCCGTCGTGCTCAACGATGCAGGCGTGGAGCTCGCGCCGTCGATCGTCTCGGAAGTGGCGCAGCTGCGGCAAGAACTGCGCGGCGTCATCACCGGCGCGGCGCTCTCGAATGAGGCCAGCCGCGCGGCGCTCAAAGAAGTCATCAAAGAGGCCGAAGCCGACACCCTGCGCGAGCGCGTCGCGCAAAGTCAGCAGCGACGTGACCAGCGCGCCCAGGAACAGAAGGTGAAGTGGAAGGAATTCGTCACCACCGCCAAGCTCACCTTCCAGCAGGAGCAGGAGCTCACCAGGCGCCTGGACGCCGAAGAGGCGACCCGCCAGCAGATGCAGAACGGCACCGCTGTCATGGGCCCCGAGACCTTCCGGGCCATGCGCGATCAACGCCGCGAGACCGACGAGGCGATGAACAAGCTGCTCGATGACACGCAGAAGGAGCAGTACCAGGCCATGCGCCGCGAAGACCGGGGCGGTGGCGGACGCGGTGATCGCGGTGGCGAGCCTCAGCCGGCGAAGTAGGCGGTCCTCCCACCTCGATATGTTTCAGGAAGCAGAGGCGTTCAGCTGTCTGCAGCCGTGTCCTTGCGCGCTGGCTCTGTGCCTGCATTGATGATCCATCGGTTTCCAGCTTCCTCCTGATTCCGAGCTTTTCAATCTCGCCGTCCCTCAGAAAACCGGGGTTTCACATGAAGAACAGAGTCTTGAGTGCCGCACTGGCCGCCGTGATGTTCCTGGCGCCGGGCTGTAGCAACAACTCCACGGCGGGCGGCAACACGGCCAGCGGCTCTCTGGCGGTGAGCAAGGACGACAAGCTCCTGTTCGCAGCCGACGGTGACCTCGACACGCTGTTCGTGGTCGACGCCCGGACCCAGACGGTCATCTCCGAGATCGCCGTCGGTCGGCAGCCTGAGAAGGTGCTGGTCGGCCCCGATGACACGGTCTTCGTGACCAACCGCCTCGATCGCAGCGTGTCCGTCATTCGCAAGGGTGACACCGCTGAGTCGGCGCGCATCTCGGTCGGGGTCGAGCCCGTCGCGCTCGCCGCTTCCACCGACGGCAAGACCCTCTACGTGGTCAACGCCACCAGCCTCACCGACTCTGACTTCGGCACCCTGATGGCCTTCGACACGGCCACGCTCACGCTCAAGTGGGAGCTCCCGGTCGGTCACGAGCCCCGCGCGCTCACCCTGATGGGCGACGGCAAGGCGGCCATCTCGCTCTACAAGCAGGGCGACCTGGTGATGGTCGACCTCAACACCGCGAAGGTGACCAGGTCGGGCACGGGCGTCTTCAACGCGCTCAACGCCGCGGCGCTGGGCATCGTCACCACCAACAGCGGCAGCAGCGGCGCTCCTTCGCCGGAGTTCGCCCCGTTTCCTGATCGCCAGACCGGCCTGACCACCGCGCGCCCCATGGGCCTCGAGGCGATGACGGTTTCTCCTGACGGCCTGCAGCTCTACGCGGTCTCCCTCATCGCGACCGACTCGGTGCTGAACACCGCGCCCGGCGGCGGCGTGAAGGAGCCCTTCCCCGGTGGCGGCAGCTCGGGCTACGGCGGCGGCAGCTGCGGCACCACCGCGGTCGCGGCGCCTGCCCTGCTCACCTTCGGCGTCGACGGCACCCCGCAGGTCGACGACCTCACCACCTGCTCGGGTGAAGGCACCAACGACCGTCCCCCCATGCTGCTGACCAGCCCCATCCCGGAAATGCCGGTGCAGGGCCCCAAGGCGATCGCCATCGAGAGCACGGGTCGGTTCCTGTTCGTGGCGAACATGGAATCGAACAACGTCTCGGTCATCACCACCAGCCGCACCAAGGACACCACCAGCTTCGGCGCGACGGACCTGGGTGGCCGCGCACCGCAGTTCGGCCTGCCTTCGGGCTCGGTCTCGCAGCTCGTCAGCGTCGGCGCCGGCCCCACGGGCATCGCGGTCGCCAACGATGGCAAGTCGGCGTGGGTGTTCAACTCGTTCGACCACTCCATCAGCCGCCTCGAGTCGATCAACGGCCGCGTGACGAACGCGGGCACCACGGCGCTCACCACCCGCGAGGCGCTCAGCCCCGCAGCCGCCGCCGGTCGCAAGCTGTTCTTCAGCGCCACCGACGCGCGCATGAACGACCCGGCGACGGGCATCAGCTGCGCGACCTGCCATCTCGAAGGCCGTGAAGACGGTCACGTCTGGAACTTCCCCGACGGTCCGCGCCAGACCCCCTCGCTCCAGGCCCGCAACCTCTCGAAGACCGCGCCCTTCCACTGGAACGGCGAGTTCACCGACCTGCTCGCGTTCATGACGCACACCGTGACCAACCGCATGGGCGGCGCGGGCGTGACCCCGGCGATGGAGCTGCAGGTCGCGGCCTTCATCGAGTCGATGCCCAAGGCGGACAACCCGCACAAGGACACCGCTGCAGACGTGATGCAGCGCGGTCGTACGGCGTTCGACAAGGCCGAGTGCGGCACCTGCCACAGCGGCGAGAGCTTCACTGATCAGACCTTCGCCAACGTCGGCACCTACGTGCAGACCGGCACCGTGCAGGACAACCTCTCGCTGCTGCCGCACGGTGGTCTGAACACCCCGTCGCTGCTCGGCCTGGCCCGCTCGGCGCCTTACCTGCACGACGGCAGCGCGTTGACCCTCAAGGCCCGCATCATGACGGGCAAGAGCGGCAACCAGCACGGCAAGACGTCCAGCCTGAGCGACGCCGAGGTCGATGATCTCGTCTCGTACCTGAAGGCGCTCTAAACAAACTCTTTGAGTGAGGGCCTCACCCGCAGCCTCCCTTCACCGGGAGGCTGTTTCATTTCAGCTCAGAACAGCTTGCTGCTTGCAGTTGGCTTATCGAGTTCACGCTCAAGCTGTTCGATGGTGGGAAGATCGGTTTCCAAGCGGGCCGGAAGAGAGTGGCCGAGTTGATACTCTGCGACACCAATCGGCTTGTGAGCGTCTCGAAGCGCGTATTCAGCGATGACACGGTTGCGTGTCTTGCACAGCAGTAGGCCGATGGTGGGGTTGTCCTGCTCGGTCTTCACGAGGGAGTCGACCGCGCTCAAGTAGAAGCTGAGCTTGCCTGCGTGCTCCGGCTTAAAGTCGCCGGTCTTTAACTCCACGACGACGTAGGAGCGGAGCTTGAGGTGGTAGAAGAGAAGATCGAGGTAGAAGTCTTCTCCGCCCACTTCGAGATGAACCTGTCGCCCAACAAACGCGAACCCCGCTCCAAGCTCAAGGAGGAAGCGCGTGATGTGGTGCACCAGCGCGTTCTCGATGTCACGTTCCTCTGCTTCATCAGTCACCCCCAAGAAGTCGAACCGGTAGGGGTCCTTCAGCGACTCGAGCGCGAGGGCCGACTGCGATTGGGGTAAGCGAGCAGGGAAGTTCGTTATCGCGCGCCCGGCCCGCGCGATGGCGTTGGTCTCGATCTGCATCACCAGGATGGCCCGAGACCAGCCGTGCTCGACAGCCTGACCCATGTACCAATCGCGGTGCTCTCTGGTGCTCAGCTTGTCGAGCAGGGTGCAGAGGTGGAACCAGGGCAATTGTGCAGCAGCCTGCTGCACGAATTCCGGGTCCGGCCAAGCCGCTGCGAAGGAGCGCATGTACTTCAGGTTTCTTGGTGAGAAGCCCTTCATGTCGGGGAAGGCAGTCTGAAGGTCGTGTGCGAGTCGCTCGACGACTTTCGCGCCCCAGCCCTCGCGACCCTGTCGAAGGAGGATGTCGTGGCCGATGTTCCAATAGAGAGCCACGAGTTCCCGATTCACCGCCAGCGTTGCCCTTTGCCGAGCACTCCGGATGCTCTCTTTCACTTTCGAGAGCCATGCCTGGTAGCCACGTGGCACCTGCATGAGGGCGACCGAACGAGCTAACGAGAGCCCATCCTTCTTGCTCGCGCGGCGTGGAACAGTCGGTAGCGAGCCGCGTGCGCCTGACTTCCCGCTACGCCGAGATGTCCCCGCACCAGTCCGCCCTCTCATGCTGAGCTTCTTCGTCGCCACACGGAAGAGATGCCAGTCACTGCGGCTTGGTGCCAGCACAGAACGCATGGTCCCAACTCGCCGGGTTCGAGCTCTGCGTCGCGTTCGCCGGAACACCGTCGACGCCGTGCCGTCAAAACAGGGCGTAGACGAAAGGAGCCACGACCGACAACCCCTGTGTGAGCACGAGCAGCACCGCCGCGAGCAGCAACACGACCAGCAGCGGAAGCAACACGAGCCGGTTCTGCCGACCGAAGTGACCCACCAGATCCTTCACCGTCCGAAAGCTGATCAAGACGACAACCCGGCCCACACCACGCGCCACATCAACCCGAGCG
>JBKJSE010000451.1:0-8071 GCA_046595925.1 Archangium sp.
GAGTGAGAGGGATTCGAACCCTCGATACACTTTCGCGTATACAGGTTTAGCAAACCTGCGCCTTCAGCCGCTCGGCCATCACTCCACAGCGAAATGACGAGACGTCCTGTCAAAGAACTGCACTTCCTACGGAACAGGTAGGATTCGAACCTACGAACGCCTTTCAGCGTCTGCGGTTTTCAAGACCGCCGCCTTCAGCCGCTCGGCCACTGTTCCAGACTGCGTGGACCGACGCCCCTGACGACCAACTTCGGACGAGCAGAGGGCCGCTCCAGTACAGCAACCACTTCGGGACTGCAAAGGGTTTTCAACCGACCGCGACAAGCTCCTTCAGTCCGCCCATGTACGGCCACAAAACTTCGGGCAGCCCGACGCTGCCGTCTTCGCGCTGGTAGTTCTCCAGGAGCGCCACCACCGTGCGGCCGACCGCCAGGCCAGAGCCGTTGAGGGTGTGCACCAGCTGGGGCTTTTCCCCCGGGGCAGGGCGGTACCGAATCTTCGCCCGGCGCGCCTGGAAGTCTCCGAAGTTCGAGCACGAGCTGATTTCGCGGAACGCGTTCTGCCCCGGCAGCCAGACCTCGAGGTCGAAGGTCTTCTGCGAGGCAAAGCCCATGTCGCCGGTGCACAGCAGCGTGCGGCGGTGGTGGAGCCCCAGCTTCTGGAGGATGTTCTCGGCGTCATCCACCAGCGAGTTGAGCTCGTCGAGCGAGGTGCTGGGGTGGGCGAACTTCACGATCTCCACCTTGTGGAACTGGTGCATGCGAATGAGGCCGCGGGTGTCCTTGCCGGCCGCCCCCGCTTCGGCGCGGAAGCAGGGCGAGAAGGCCACGTACTTCACCGGCAGGGGCCCCTCGAGGATCTCATCGGCGTGGAAGTTGGTGACGGGCACCTCGGCCGTGGGAATCAGGAACAGCTCGCGGCCGGTGGTGGTCTTGAAGGCGTCGTCTTCGAACTTGGGCAGCTGGCCGGTGCCGGTCATCGACTCGCGCGAGACCAGATAGGGCGGCAGCAGCTCGGTGTAGCCGCGCTTGTTGTGCTCATCGATCATGAACGAGACGAGCGCCCGCTCGAGCCTCGCCAGCGCGCCCTTGCTGAAGGCGAACCTGGGGCCCGACACCTTCACGCCGCGCTCGAAGTCGAGCAGGCCCAGGTTCTCGCCCAGCTCGAAGTGTTGTTTCGGGGTGAACAGGAAGCTCGGCTTCTCGCCCCAGGTCTTCTCGACTTTGTTGCCTGACTCGTCGGGGCCGACGGGCACCGATTCGTGCGGCACGTTGGGCACCAGCATCATCAGGGGGAAGAGCTCTTCTTCGACCGCCTTGAGCTTGGCCTCCTGGTCCTTGATGACCACGCCCAGGTCCTTCATGCGCGCCTTCACCTCGTCGGTGCGCTTGGCCGGATCTTTCATGACCTCCTGAGCTGAGTTCTTCTCGGCCTGGTTCTTCTCGAGCTCGACGTTGAGCTTCTTGCGCTCGGCGAAGAGCTCCTGAAAACGGGACAGATCGAGCGTGCCGCTCCGCGTCTTGAGCCGGGCCACGACCGCTTCGAAATTCTTCGCGACTTCCTTCAGATCCAGCACGACGCCCTCATGGGTTGCCTTCGAGGAAGTAGATCGTGTCGCCGATCTCCTTCTTGTTTTCCGCTTCGGGACGCAGCTCCAGGTACTTCTTGAAGGAGACCACTGCGTCCTTCTTCTTCCCGATTTCCTGGTTCAAGTACCCCAGCGCGAGCCACGCGTCAGCGTTCTCAGGCTCGGCCTTGATCGCGTCGCGGTACCACTTGACCGCCTGCGGGTACTGCTTCTTCTCCTGATGGGCCTGGCCCAGCTTCGAATAGGCCGCCTTGAGATCAGGGTCTGCCGCCAGCGCCTGCATGTAGCTCGAGATGGCGCCGCCCCAGTCTTCCATCTTCATCTGGGCGTCACCTATCAACGCGCGCACGCTCAGCCGCGAGGGGTCGGCGTCGAGCGCCTGCTGGTAGAAGGTGACCGCCTTCTGGAAGTCGTTGCGATCGAAGTAGATCTTGCCGATCGTCTCGAGCGCGTCGGCGTACTTCGGGTCGACCTCGAGCGCCTTCTTGAGCTCGGCCAGCGCGTCATCACCCTTGCGCGCGTCGGCCAGAATGCGCCCGTACCAGTACAGGTAGAGCGGGTTCTTCGAGTTGGCGTCGAGCGCGCGCTTCATCGCTTCGATGGCCTGGGTCTGCTCGTTCTTCGCGTTCTTGAGCCGCGCGAGCACGAAGTTCGCGTCGGCGTGGCCCGGCTCTGCGATCAACGCAGAGTTGAGGTGCGCGAGCGCCCCGTTGAGATCGCCCTTGTCGAACTTCACCGCGCCCAGGGTGACGACGATCTGGGTGATCTTCGGTTCGGCTTCGTGAGCGGCCTCCAGCTCGGCGATGGCCTCCTCGAGGCGGCCGAGCTTCCAGAGCGCCACGCCGCGCTGCAGCCGGCCCCCGGGAATGCGGGGGTTCAACTCGAGCGCCTTCTCCACCTGGGTGGCGGCCAGCTCGAACTTGCCGCGCTCCTGCGAGACGCGCGAGGCGCCCAGGTGAGCGTCGGCGGAGTACGGGTTCAGCTCGATCGCCTTCTTGAACTCGTTCTCTGCGCGCTCGAGGTTGCGCTCGTGGAAGGCGAGCTCGCCCATGCCCACGCGCATCGCCGCGTTGTCCGGCGCCTGCGTCAGGCCGTTCTCGAGGATGGGCCCTGCTTCCTTGAAGCGGCGGTCACGCATGAAGTTGCGCGAGAGAAAGAGGTACGCGTCGATGATCTTCGGGTCAGCGGCGATCGCGCGTTTGTAGGCCTCTTCGGCGTCCTTCGTATTGCCCAGCGCATCGGCGACGCGCGCGGTCAGGTACGAGAGCGTGGCGTTGCCGGGGAAGCGGGTGTTCGCCGCCGACATCACCTGCGTGGCCTCGTCCATCTTGCCCAGAATGATCAGGCTCGAGAGATAGCCTTCAGTGTTCTCGAGGCTCTCGGGCATGGCCTTGACGGCGACCTGAAAGAGGGGCGCTGCTTTGTCGGGCTGGTTCAGCTCGGCGTACGCGTGCGCGAGCCGGCCGTTGGTGAAGGGGTTCTTCGGGTCGGCCTTGAGCGCCTCTTCGAAGAGCGGCACGGCCTCGTTGAGCTTGCCCTGCACCACCAGCGACTCGGCCTTGAGCGCGAGCGCCTTGCCGACGGCACCAGGTGACAACGTGGGGCGGCCTTCGTCACTGAGCGCCTTCTCGAGCAGCTCGTTGCCGCGCTCGACCTCTTTCTTGCGAATGATGATGATCTCAGCCAACTCGACGGCAGAGACGAGGTGCGACGGGTCGGCCTCGAGCGCCTCGGCCAGCTTGCCAGCGGCCTCGTTCAGCTCGTTCTGCGCCTTGTGCAGCATGCCCAGGCCGTGCAACGCCTTCGCGCTCTTGGGGTCCTTCTTCAGCACGGCCTCGTATTCGGCCTTGGCCTGCGCGGGCTGCTTCTTCATCAGGTACGCCTCGGCGCGCAGAAAGAGCGCTTCGAGATCGTCGCCGTCACGCGCCACGGCGTCGGCGATGGTGGCCAGCGCCGCGTCGGCGTCTTTCCGGCTCAGGGCGGCCGACGCTTCGGTCTTCAGCACCTCGGGGTGCTTTTCACCGAGCAGGCGAATGTTGACGAGCTCGTTCTGCGCTTGCTCGATCTCGGCGGGCTCGGCCTTGCCGAACTTACGGTCGAGGTAGAACACCGCCTGGCACCAGATGGCGCGCGCTTCGGGGTAGTCCTTGATCTGCAGCGCCTGGTTCGCCGAGTCCTTCGCGAGCTTGTAGGACTTCCACGTGTCCTGCAGGAAACCCTTCCGCGCCACCTGGAGGTAGCCGTACTCGCGCGTGTCGGGCTTGACCTTCGCGGGGAAGAGCACCTTGAGCGCGAAGAAGCCGTACGGCGTCGCCAGCCCCAGGCCCACGCCGCCGACGACGAAGGTCACCAGCAGCACGCCCAGAATGATGAACGGCAGCTTCTTCTTGAAGGGGATGGGCTCTTTGCCCTGCACGACGGCGACGGCCGCCATGCGTCCTTCGTAGAGCTGCTTGAGCCGGTCCATCGACGGGCCGCGCGCGTCATCGACCTGCTGCAGCTGGGCCTGCGTCTGCGTGCGCGCAGGCGCTTCCATCAAGCGGGCGATCACCGCCTGCAGCGCGGGCTCGGTACCGATGGCGTGCCAGTCGACCGAATCGAGCGAGACCTCTTCGTTGCCCAGCAGTTGGCCGTCTTCGAGCATCTTCACGACGACTGCTTCTTCGAACGGGCCGAACACCTTGCCGCTGCGGCGCTTCACGTGGAAGCGGCGCACGTTGAGCATCTCGTCGGGGCGGGCGCCGGCTTCCTTCGCCGTCTTGTCGATGAACGACAACATCTCGAGGCCATCGCTGGGGCCGGAGGGCTCGTTGCTGTGCTGGGGCAGCGGGGCGCTCAGGTCTGCTTCGAGATCGTCGGCGGGCGGCTTCTGAGAAGACGCGCCTCCGGTGGGGTCGAACTCGAGATCGCCACCACCACCGAAGTCGACTTCACCAAAGCCCATCGAAGGCGGCGGACCACCGGGGGGGGGCGGCGGCGGGCTGCCGAAATCGAAGCCACCACTGGAAGGCGAAGAGGCTCCGAACGAAGGCGGCGGCGCTGCGGGCGCGTCGAAGTCGAAGCCACCGGGGGCAGGGGGCGGCGGTGCGGCCGACTCGGAGAAGTCGAAGCCCCCGGGCGCGGGCGGGGGCGGTGCTTCTTCGAAATCAAAACCACTGGGCGCGGGGGCCGGGGGCGCCGAATCGAAGTCGAAGCCACCGGGGGCCGCGGGGGGATCGGCGGGTGCTTCGGAGAAGTCGAAGCCGCCGCCGTATTCAGGCTTGGCGTCGTTGCCGGGCAGAGGCACGGCGCCCGTGTCGGCGAGGTCGAACTCCATCGAATCTCCGCTCGGAAGCGGAACGGAGCCGTCGTCATACCCACCGCCACCGGGCAGCGGCACCGAGCCATCGTCATACCCGCCGCCACCGGGCAGCGGCACCGAGCCATCGTCGTACCCGCCGGCGCCGGGCAGGGGGACGGCCCCGTCGTCGTAGCCACCGGCGCCGGGAAGCGGCACCGAGCCGTCGTCGTAACCACCCGCGCCGGGAAGCGGAACCGAGCCATCGTCGTAACCACCGGCGCTCGCACCGGGCAGCGGAATGCTCGCGGTGGAGAAGCCGTCATCGAGCGGAATGCCCGCGCTGCGACCCGGCAGCGGAATGCCCGAACCCTGGGTGGGAAAGCCGCCATCGAGCGGAATGCCCGCGCTGCGACCCGGCAGCGGAATGCCCGAACCCTGCGTGGGAAAGCCCTCGTCGAGCGGAATGGAGCTGGCGCCCGGCAGCGGAATGCCCGGTGAAGAGCTGCGGCTCGAGCCCGGCAAAGGCACAGCGCCTTTGCTCTTCGGCAGCGCAGGGGGCGGCGCCGCGGCAGGTCCGGGCAGGGGAATCGCGAACCCGCTGGAGCTCGAGCCCGGCAATGGAACGGCACCACCCATGTTGCGAGGGGGCGGGGGCGGCGGCACGTAGGCCGGAGCGATCGCGGTGGGGGCTTCGTAGTTCGAGGACGCGCCGGGCAGGGGAATGGCGCCCGCCCGGGAAGGAGGCGCGGGCACGTACGCTGGCGCGACGGCGGTCTGCGCGGTGTGCACGCCGCCGGGCAGGGGAATGGCCGCGGAGCGCCCGCCGAAGTCGAGATCGACGGAAGGCCGCGCGGCGCCCGGCAGCGGAATGTCGCCGACGCGGGTGGCTTCGTCTTCCCACTGCTGACGCTGAGGCGGGGCCGCGCTGATGCCGGGCAGGGGCACCAGGCCCGAGGCCGAGCTGCCGCGAATCGCCGGGTTCTTCACGTTCGTCGGCGGGGCTGAGACGGTCGTGGCGCCGGGAATGGCGGCCGACGGAATGGGCATGTCAGCGACGCGGGTCGACTCGTCTTCCCAAGCCTGTCGCTGCGGCTGAGCCGCGCTGATGCCCGGCAGGGGCACGAGCCCCGACGAAGAGGACGCCGGCGGGGGCGGTTTGACCGGGAAGACGTTCTGGCAGGTGGGGCACTTGATGCGTGCACCCCCGGGCGGGATCTTCTTGTCGTCGATGTTGAGGACTGAGCTGCACGACTGACACGAAACCTTCATGCGTCTCCTTCGAAGAACCGACAGCGGGCGCAGGCTACTAGACGAACATGACGCTGGTCATCGTCCGTGTTAGCTGCCCCCCGCCCATGGCTGCTTCCCCGCAGGTGTCAATCGTCATTCCCGTCTACAACGAGGAGGCCATCGTCGAGCAGGCGGCGACGGAGCTCTGTGCCGGCCTCGATGCGCGCGGCTGGGACTACGAAATCATCTTCGCCGAGAACGGTTCTCGCGACCGCACGCAGGAAATCCTCGAGCGGCTCACGAAGGCCAATCCCCGGCTCAAGTGGTTCCACTCCGATCGCCCGAACTACGGGGTCGCCCTCAAGCGGGGCATCGAGCTGGCCCGCGGTGAGATCGTGGTGTGCGACGAGATCGACCTGTGCGACCTCGTCTTCTACGACCACGTGGTACCGCCGCTGCTCCGGGGAGAAGCCGACCTCATCATCGGGTCGAAGGCCGCCAAGGGCGCCAGCGATCGCCGTCCGCTCATTCGCCGCGCGGCCACCCGGGTGCACAACGGCCTGTTGCGCTTCACGCTGGGCTTCAAGGGCACCGACACGCACGGCCTGAAGGCCTTCCGCCGTGAGCGGTTGATGCCCGTCATCCAGCGCTGCGTGGTGGACATGGACGTGTTCGCCTCGGAGTTCGTGGTGCGCGCCTGGCGCGAGAACCTCGACGTGCGCGAGATCCCCATTCAGCTGGAAGAGAAGCGGCAGCCCTCGATTCACCTCTTCCGGCGCGTTCCCAACGTGCTCAAGAACGTGGCGCGGCTGGTGTACGTGATCCGCGTTCGCGGCGAGTGACGTGATGCGGCTCTCGGCGCTGTCGGTCGATCTCGACTCGCTGCCGCACTACTGCCGCATTCAGGGCCTGCCTGAGACCTTGTTGAACGAGGAAGCCCGCGGCCTGGTCGCCAGCAAGGCGATTCCCCGGCTGCTCGAGCTCTTCGCCAGGCACCAGGCGCCTGCCACCTTCTTCGTCATCGGCGCCGACGTCGAGCTGCCCGGCATGCGTGACGCCCTGCGCACCTCGCACGCCGCTGGGGTCGAGCTCGCCAGCCACAGTTTTTCCCACGACTACGCCCTCTCGCGTCGCCCTCTCCCCGAGATCGAAGCAGATCTGGCGCAGTGTGAAGCGGCGCTGGCCACCGTCGGCGTGAAGCCGCAGGGCTTTCGGGCGCCCGGTTACACGCTCTCTCCTGCGCTGCTGCAGGCCGTGGCGGCGCGGGGCTACGAGTACGACTCGTCGGCGTTCCCGGCGACGCCGTACTACCTGGCGAAGGGTTCGGTGATGGGCGTGCTCTCAGCGCTCGGCCGTCCTTCCCGGGCGATCCTCGATTCGCCGCGCGTGCTGCTGGCCCCGCGCACCCCGTACCGCCCCTCGTTGCAGGCGCCGTATTCGCGAGGCGAGAGCGAGCTGGTCGAGCTGCCGATGGCCGTGGCGCCGTTCACGCGGTTGCCGTTCATCGGAACGTTCGCCACCTCTGCGCCGTGGGTGGTGGTGGAAGCTGCGTTCCGTTCGCTGAGGCGCGACGCCTTGTTCAACTTCGAATTGCACGCGCTCGACGTGCTCGATCACACCGATGGGGTGCCGAAAGAATTGGTTCGGCAGCAGCGTGATCTTCAAGTGCCGGCACGAGTGAAGCTGGAGCGTCTGGGCAAGTTGTTCGCCTGGCTGGGTGCCGATCGTGATCGCGTGACCGTGCGCGACGCCGCGAGGCGCCTGAAGCCGACGCTCTAAGTTTCAAGTCCAGCAAGTGAGCTCCCTCTCCCCGAGGGAGACTGTTGAAGAAGGTCCCCCACCGGTCCCCCCGAGCGGAGGTCATCCCTCGACTCCGCTCCTCAGGAACAGCACCGTTCCCCCCGAGCAAGGAACCAGCTTCGCTGGCGATTTCGACCGAAGGAACACACCGGTCCTCCCGAGCGGAGTCGAGG
>JBKJSE010000454.1:0-15451 GCA_046595925.1 Archangium sp.
GACGCAGTTCTGCGAGCCGATGTTGCAACCCGTCACCTGACCGCCGCCGCCCGTGCCCGTGCCGCCACCCGTCGCAGTGCCGCCGCCCGTCGCAGTGCCGCCGCCCGTCGCCGTGCCACCACCCTGGCCCGCAGCGGTCTCACACACGAACGAGGTGGTGTTGCAGACCTGCGTCATCGAGGCGCAATTCGCGCAGGTGGTTCCCTGACGGCCGCAGGCCACGTTCGAGTTGCTGGCCGACTGAGGCACGCACTTGTTCGTCGCGTCGCAGCAACCGGCACAGTTCTGAGGGCCACACGCGTTGCTTCCACACGAGGGGATCACGGCGACGATGAAGCCGAGCACGGCACCGAAAGAGAGGGCTTTGAGGTTCATGGAGGCGCGGAACACCACGCGCTCCCCCACACGTCAAGCGTCCGGCACTACTTCCATTGGTGCGACGCGTCAGGCGCGCCCGCATCTTCGCGGCCCTGCCCGGTCACGAAACGCAGCGCTTCGGGCGGCTTGATGCTGCACGCGTTCACCGCGCCCGACGGATCGATGGCGTCGCTGCCCTCGCTGATGGAGAGGATCTTTCGCCCGGGCCCGACGACGAAAGTGACGCGCCTGGCGAGCGTGAAGATGAACACCTTCACGTCGAACGCCTTCACCAGGCTCGCGCCGTCGTCGGCAACGAAGTGGTACGGCGCCTTGAGCGAGTCGCGAAAACGTTTGCTCGTCTCCGCGTCGTCCGTGGAGATGGCGATCACCGTGCCGTGGTGCTGCTGAATGTCGGCATACCGGTCCCGGTACGCGGTGAGCTCACGCGTTCAGCCAGGTGTGAAGGCCTTGGGAAAGAAGGCCAACACGACGGGTCCACGTTCGACGAGCGACGAGAGCTTCAGCTCGACACCGTCCACGTCCTTCACGGTGAAGTCGGGCGCGAGGCCGCCGACCATCGGCTGCGCAACCAACACCGAAGAGAGAAGGAGAGAGAGCATCGTTTCGGTCGTGTAGCGGCGCTCAGCCGATGGCGCCACGTTCTTCCATCTTCGCCCAGACGGCCTTCGCGGCCTGGCTGCAGGCCCTCGCCACTTCGGTCACGTCGAGCGAGAGCGCCTTGCGTTTCCACAGGCGCCAGAGCCCGTCGACCATCACCGACTCGACCCAGCGAGACGAGAAACCATGGAGCACGTGCGCGGCCAGCGTGGTGACGTCGAGGGGGGTCGGCGGGTGGTAGTCGAGCACGAGCAGATCGGCCAACGAGCCCGGCTGAAGTGGGCCGATGGTGGTGCCGAACGCTTCACTCGCCAGCCGGTGACCGTTCGCGAGGAAGCGCAGCGTGTCGATGGGCTGGCCCGAGTCGGTGGTGCGCAGCGTGGCGGCCTGCGCTTCGGCGAAACAGTCGAGCGACATCACGTCGGTGCCCAGGCACCCGCGCACTCCGAACTTGGAAGGCGTGGCGAGGCCGGTCTGCGAGCTCATGTTCGAGCGCGCGCTGTGCGAGAGCCAGGTGCCGTCGTTGATCAACGACGAGAGCTCGGGCCAGGTGAGGTGCACGTTTTCAGAGAGCACCACGCGGCTGCCCGTCAGGCCCGTCTGCACCAGGCGCTCGGCGGCGGTGCGCCCGAAACGCGCGCGGCTCATCGCTTCTTCGCGGGGATCTTCGGCCACCGTCGCCAGCAGCATCGCCTCGACGCGTTGCCGCGCTTCCTTCACGCCGGCCAGCCCGTCATCGGACAGCGTGCCCAGGCCATCGATCGCGAACGCCCCCCGAAAGCGGCCTCGCGCGCGGCCGAAGTACGAGACATTTTCTTCGAGCGCCTCTTCGCGAACCATGGCGCCCGAACGATCGGTCACCTGGTAGGCGAGCACCGCGCGCAACCCGACGCCGTTGAGGCCGTGAGCGACGCGGCCGAGTGAACCGCCGATGTGCGAATGCGCAGCGCTGACGTCGAAGACGGTGGTGGTGCCCGAGAGCAACCCCTCGAGGCCGCCCGCGGTGGAGGCCGCTTCGAGTTGATCGCCGTCGATCACGTCTTCGAGCCGTTGGAGCAGCTGCGCTTCGCCTCTGAAACCGGTGGCCAGACGCGGCGCTCCGCGCAGCAGCGTGGCGTAGAAGTGGTGATGTGCCGAGACGAGACCGGGGAAGAGCACCTTCCCGCGCACGTCGATCACCTCGTCATCGGCTTTCGGCTCGAGGGCCGTGGCGCGTTCGACGATGCGATCACCTTCGATCCGGAGATCCGCGACCTCGACACCCGCAGGCTCGAGATCGACGATGGTCCCCCCTTTGAGAACGGTCGCCACTGAGGGCGCGAGGGTACAGGGAATGGTGCAGGCCTGTCCTCATCTGACTCAGATCGAGTCGCCCACGTCGCGGAGGGCACCGGGATGTCGCCTTCAGTCGGTTGAAATCGCTCAACCTCGGGAAAGGGCACACACCTTGCTATGGCGGACGCGGCGGTTGTGTTTTTGCCAATGGAGTTCCCAACGATGAACAGCAGAGCAATCCACGTGGCGCTGGCCGGCGCCCTCGTTGGACTGGCTTGTGGCCCCTCGGAATTGATGGACCCTGCAGCGAAGCCTGCTGCCTCGCAGGAAGAGGCGATCATCGGTGGCACCCTGGCGATGGGCGACCCGGCCGTGGTGGCGATGGCCGTTCGGTACGGCGGTGGCTACGAGTCGCTCTGCACCGGCACGCTCATCGCGCCGAAGACGGTGATCACCGCGGCGCATTGCATCAACGCGTACGGCACCAACGTGCAGTACTTCGTCACCTTCGGGACCTACTCAGCCTCGCCCACCAAGGCCGTCCTGGTGGCCGCGCAGTACAAGAACCCCAACTACAACCAGAGCGCGTGGGACTTCGGCATTCTGCGCCTCGCGACGCCGGTGCTCGACGTCGAGCCGATCGCCATCAACGAGACGGCCATCACCTCGGCGCACATCGGCCGCGCGATCCGCCACGTGGGCTTCGGGCTCACCGTCGCGGGCGGGCAGACTTCCGGCACCAAGCGCGAGGTCAGCTACGGGCTGCGGCGCGTGACGCCGTACACCATCGAGTCGGGCGCCTCGGGCAAGCAGACCTGTCAGGGCGACTCAGGTGGTCCTGGCTTCATGGTGATGCCCGGCGGCACGAAAGAAGTGCTGGTCGGCGTGGTGAGCTACGGCGATCAAGACTGTGCGTACGAGGGTTACGACGGGCGCGTCGACGTGGCCGCTTCGTGGATCCGCCAGACGATGGCCGCGTGGGAGCAGCCGACCTGCGCCACCGATGGCGCGTGCCTTCCGGGCTGCACTCCGGTGGATCAAGACTGCGTGTGCAAAGCCGACGGCGTGTGCGGCTCGGAGTGTCTGGACCCCGCGATGGATCCCGACTGCCCGCGTGACTGCGCGCAGAACGGCATCTGCTCCGTCCAGCCGTGTGGCCGGCCCGACGTCGACTGCGTGGCCACCGGTCAGTTCTGCGCCGCCGCCGTGCAATGCCAGTCACGGCTCTGCTCGAACGATCGCCAGAACCCGGCCGCCTACTGCACCAGGGGGTGCCAGACGAACGCCGAGTGCCCTGCCACCATGGAGTGCGCCGCGGGCTCGTGCGTCATCAAGCAGCGCCCCGAACGCGCGTTCACCGACAGCTGCTATGCGGCCACCGACTACTGCGTCGAGGGCATCTGCACGGGCCCTGCGGGCGGCATCTCGCGCTGCGTGAAGAGCTGCGTGGTGACCAATGATTGCCCCAGCGGCTCGGTGTGCGAAGCGGGCTCCGACTCGCAGCGCTACTGCCGGCCGGGCAACCTGCGCTTCAACATCATCAGCCTGCCTGCGGCACCGGCTGCGCTGGGCGCGCGGTCGCAAGGCTGCTCCGCCACGGGAATGGGGATGGCCTTGTGGTTACTTGCCGTACCGCTCCTTCGCCGCCGACGGGCGCGCAGCTGAACGATTTGGCAGACTCAAGGCGACCGTGATTCGCCTCGCCGCCCTCAGCGTGCTCTGCCTCGGCTGTTCACGCCCGGGCGCCGAGCTCCAGGCGGCGGAAAGTCGCGAGGCGATCGTCGGTGGCACGCCGACCGCGGGTGACGAAGCGGTGTTCATGCTCGACATCCGCGGGGCCAATGGCGCGGCCACGCGTTGCAGCTCGACGTTGATCGCACCACGCACCCTGCTGACCGCTGCGCACTGCGTCGATCCTTCGATGCTCGGTGAGGCCAGCCTCATCATCACGGCCTCGAACGCGCCGACCGCTGCTCAGGTGACGCCCGCGAACACCGTGTTCGTGGTGGAGACCCGCCTGCATCCGCGATGGAACGCCGCCGCGGGGTTGGGCAACGATCTCGCGTTGCTGCTGCTCGAGACGGCGCCGAACGCGCGCGTCGTTCCGTGGAACGCAGAGAGCCTCGCCGGCCTCGGCGGTGAAGCGGTGCGCGTGGTGGGCTACGGCGCTGATGCACCCGACGGAGGCACCGGCACCAAGCGCACCGCGGCGCTGAGCATTCGCCAGTTCACCGCTGAGCTGATCTCCCTGGGCGATTTCGTTTCCATTGGGCTGTGCCACGGCGACTCGGGCGGGCCGACTTTTCATACGTTCACCGACGGCGTGGAGCGGCTGGTCGGTGTGCACAGCTTCACGCGCACCGAAGACTGTCTTGATGGCGCCGACACGCGGGTCGATGCGCAGGCGGCGTTCCTCCTCGAGTGGCTCTCCCAGCGCGAGGAAAACTGCACGGCCAACCTGGTCTGCGCGGTGGGCTCGTGTCTCCCCGCGGATCCCGATTGCGCTCCGTTCGGGACCGCGTGTGACGCTGCGTGGGAATGCCGGGGGCGAAGGTGTGTCGGCGATGCTCAGCATCAACAGACGTATTGCTCCCGGGCCTGCACCACGGACGCGGATTGTTCGGGGGTCATGCGCTGCGACGTCGCGCGCGAGGTGTGCCAGTTGCCGCAGTTGCCGACGGCCCGGCCGGGTGAGCCTTGCACCATGGGCGCGGTGTTCTGCCTGGCCGGCGCAGTCTGCAATGGGCCCGAGGCGAGTCAGACGCGGTGCAGTCAGCCTTGCGTTCGCGCGGCTGATTGCCTGCCGGGACAGCTGTGCAACACGGGGCTCTCGGGCGTGAGCGCCTGTCAGGACCCGCCGATGATCGTCTTGCCCGTCGCGCGGGTCGAACTGCCGGCGGCGCGCGGTTGCTCGACGGGCTTCGGGTGGATGCCTGGCCTGGTGGTGCTGTGGTTCGTTCGGCGGCGCCGATGGGGCGGACCTGTTAGCCCTGAGCGCGTTCTCAAACTCTGAGGCACAGTCGATCATCGTGGGGCCGCGGGAGAGAAATGGTGGGCTGGTGGCGCTCGTGGCGAGCGTTGCGATTCACTGCGCCTTCGCGGCGTACATGGTGGCGCGGCCGGTTGCGGTGGTCGAGAAGCCGGTGGTGAGCGCTGAGTTCGTCTTTCTCGAGCCTCCGGTTTCGCAGCCGACCCCTGAGCCTGCGCCTGAGCCCGCTCCCGAACCGGTGGCTGTCGTTCGACCTCCTTCGCGGATCAAGGAGCGGCCCCGCGTTGAAGAGCGACCTGTGGAATTGACGCCCGCCCCTGACCCCGACCCTCTCCCGAAGGGAGAGGGCGAGACTGACATTCCCCGGGCTCAGATCACCCTGGTGCCGGGCTCGTCCTTCGCCATCTCGCTCGACGCGGGGGTGATCGACGTCGAGGCCGAGGTGCAGGCCAATCGCGGGCTGCGCGCGCTGGAGCCGCCGAAGGATCTGGTCGGCGCACTCGCCAAAGAAACACTCGGCCTGGGGCGCGTCGATCGCGGCCTGGTGCACCCGTATTACTCACAGCTCGGCAAGGCCCTGCTCAAGAACTGGGACGCGGATCGCGTGGCCAAGAGCGGGCTCAAGGGGCTGATGGAGCAGACCGGCGAGAACCTCAAGCTGTACAACGAGATCTACGCCGAGCGCGCTTCCATCTACGGCAAGAGCGGCAACCCGCTGGGTGATCTGCCCAACACCACCAACCGGCGTGCAGCGGTCAACGATCGCGTCGGCGGCATCGCGGGCGTCGATCTCGAGCAACGCAAGGAACTGCAGAAGCAGATGCGCGAGGCCTACAAGGCGACGCGGCGCGCGGTGATCAAGGTGGTGCAGGACGCCAACGGCAAGCTGACCTCGGTCGAGCTGGTGCAGCCCTCGAGCGACGCGAAGATCGACAAGGAAGCGCTGACCGACGTAGGCACCGCCGCCGAGAAGCTGCCGCCGCCGCCGGCCGAAGCGCTCGACGGGAAGACGAGCCTCACCTCGATCTGGAGCTTCGAGCTCATCATCTCGATCTCGCCCCCGGTGCCCACCTTCACCTTCGAGTTCGACGAGGCGCTGGGCTTCATCGACATGCGGCTCCCCCTCGATCGGCGCATCTACAAGAAGGTGCGGCTGGTCTCGGTGGAGTAAGCAGGCAACGTCTCCATGGCTGACAAGCGCCGCTTCGATCTCTTTGCTGAACTGCTCCGCGGGCGTTTCCCCAACGCCACCCGTGTCTTCGACGTCGCCGGTGGCCAGGGCAAGTTGAACGAAGCCCTCACCCGCCGCGGCTGCAAGGTGCTGACGTTCGATCGCCGGCACAAGCACCTGCCGGTGGCCTTCGCCGAGCGCGACTTCACGCTGGAAGAGCCGTGCGAGTGCGAGCTGGTGGTGGGCATGCACCCCGACGGCGCCACGCGGGTGATCATCTACTACGCGGCCAGGCACCGGGTGCCCTTCGCCATCGTGCCCTGCTGCTCCGACAACTCGATGCCCTACAAGCCGTGGATGCGCCACCTGGGCGAGCTGGCGACCGCGCAGGGCCTGGTGGTGAGCGAAGTCGAGCTTCCGATGGAAGGAAGGGCCCGGGTGATTCTGGGCGAATGTCCTTAAATCTCTGAACTTGGGGCGCGCCGGGTGAAGTACGTTCGGCTCTCCCCCGATGCGATTTCCCGCCTTCGTTTTGACGTTGAGTCTCGTCGCAGGGCCGGCGCACGCCGCCATCTACGAGAACGCCATCGACATCGACGGCGAAGAAGACATCTTCGAGCTCGAACAGCGCGGCGACATCTCTGAAGAGACCTCGCAGACCCTGGTGGAGATCCTCCGCGAAGGCGTCGACCTGAACGCCGCCAGCCGCGAGCAGCTCTACGATCTTCCCGGCATCACCTACGCCGACGTCGACGCGATCCTCGAGTACCGCAAGGCGAAGGGCCGCATCGATGACCCCGCTGAGCTGGTGGGCGCCGGGGCGTTGACGCCCGAGCAGCTCGTGCAGATCGCCCCCTTCCTTCGCATCGACGCGGCGAGGCCGATTCTTCCGGTCAGCGGCAAGGTGCACGCCGCCACCCGCTTCACCACCACCGACAACGTGCCACCCCCGGCGCTGCTGTCAGGCCGCATCAAGGCCCCGCTCAACCTGTCGGCGGGCTTCATGATGTTCACCACGCGAAGGCGCGCGGCCCCTCCGACGTACGACCCGACCAGCGACGCGTTGGCCAGCGAGGGTTTTCTCTACACCCCGCACCTGCCGCGCATCTGGGCGCAGTGGCGACCCGGCAACGCCCGGCTGGTGGCAGGCACCTTCACCATCGGCTTCGGCGAGCGGCTCACGCTCGACAACACCCGCCGCGTCACCCCCCGCGGCATCTACCTGGTGGATGACTACCGGCGCACCATTCCGCTCTCGCAGACGTGCAAGTTGTCGGGCCAGGGGCTGCTGGACGACCCCACCTCGGGCTGCGATCAAACCGACGGCAAGAACCTCTACATCACGCCGGACTACACCTGGCGTGAGAGCTTCCGGGGCATCGCGGGCTCGATCGAAGATCTGAAGCTGGGCAGCGAAGCGAGCATGTCGCTCTACGGCTTCGCCTCGTACCAGCAGCGCGCGATCTACCAATACGAGCTCTACGACCGAAGGTACTGCGAAGACCCGCGCGAGGACGGCAACGCCCAGTGCAAGGCGCCCAACGTCTACCTCAACGGCGGTGAGAGCCGACTCGTCTTCAGCACGCTGAGGAACGCCTTCGATGAGCTGACCGGCGGCGGTCACGTCACCATCAAGCCCAGCTACCGCTTCACGCTGGGCGTCACCGGCTACGCTGCGATGCCCTTCTTCCGGCAGACCCCGCTGCAGCTCGACTTCCAGGAATACAGCCGCTACCCGTCGGGCGGCGCCTTTGGAGCGATCGGTGTCGACGCCCACACCAGCGTCAAGGCGTTCAACTTCTTCTTCGAGGCCACCCACAACTTCGACGGCCGCGTGGGCACCACGGGCGCGGGCGGCTACGGCGCAGAACAACGCACCACCTTCAGCCCCAAGGGGCACGAGTTCGAGCTGTCGTTGCGGTTCTACGACACGGGCTTCGGCACGCCCTACGCCCGCCCCATCGCCTCGCCCGACATCCTCGAAGGGCAGCGCGCCCGCAACGAAGCAGGCGCCCGTTTCCGCTGGGCGGCGACCTGGTCGAAGGACTGGCAGACCCGGCTGTCGGCCAACTTCTGGGTCAACCCCTGGGCCGATCCCAACGGCGCGCCTGCGGGCGTGCCCAACCTCTACATACTCGGCCGCGTCGACTTCACCGGGTGGAAGTTCTTTCAGCCCGGCATCTGGGTCGACATGCGCAACCGCAACGTGCCCTCGTCGGTGCACGGCACCTGCGCGAGCGGCACCATCATTCTGACCGAAGGCCAGCCGTTCACCTGCAGCGGCGACCTCTACAAGATCGCCGCGCGCCTCGAGATCTCGCCCTTGCGCCGCCTCGTGCAGGCCACGCTGCAGAGCACGTTCACGTGGAAAGACGACATTCGGTACAAGGACCGGTTCCGCAACGACCTGCAGCTCTGGGCCGAAGTGCGCACGAGGCCGGTCGACTTTCTGCAGTTCAGGGTGCGCGCCCGCTACCTGAACCAGGACATCGAAGACCCCACCTACCTCGAAGAGAACATCTGGACCTTCCTCGAAGGCACCGTGTTCATCACCAAGGGTACCCAGCTCAGCCTGCGCTACGACCTCTTCTTCTGGCTCGATCAGCGCTCCAGCACTCCCAACCGCGTGCCGAACCCCGAGAACCGCTTTCAGCTCGATTTCAGGGCCAACTTCTAAGACTCCATGCGCCCACTCCATTCACTCATTGGCTTGTCGTTGGTGGCGCTGACCGCGTGCAACACCACCACCGAATCGAAGCGCTTCACGCGCAACGAGACGTCCGGTCTGCTCAAGAAGCTCGAGGTGGTCAGCCTTGAGCTGGGCGAGTTCCCCATTGACGGCCCCGCCGCGGTGATCGACGGCGACACCGTGCGGGTCAAGGGCCTGCAGGCGTCGTTGCGCCTGCTGGGCATCGACACCGAAGAGACCTTCAAGAAAGACTGGGAGCGCCAGGCGTTCGCCGCCGGCTGGGAAGACTACAAGAAGAAGATGCGCGGCAGCTCGGCGCGCCCGGTGAAGATGGCCACGCCGGCGGGTGAAGACGCCAAACACTTCGCGCAAGACTTCTTCGAAGGCATCGAGACGGTGCGCCTCGAGCGAGATCACCCCGGCGAGATCCGCGACTTCTACGGCCGCTACCTCGCCTACATCTTCGTGAAGCGGAACGGCGAATGGGTCAACTACAACGTCGAGTGCGTGCGCGCAGGGCACAGCCCTTACTTCATGAAGTACGGGCGCAGCCGCCGCTTCCACCGCGAGTTCGTCGAAGCGCAGAAAGAAGCCGTCGAGGCCAAACGCGGCATCTGGAAGCCGGGCACGATGCACTACGACGACTATGACGAGCGCCTGCGCTGGTGGGCCGAGCGTGAGGCGAGCATCAGCCGCTTCGAGCGCGAACAGAACGAACACCCCGAGTCGAACATCGCGCTGACCCGCTGGGACGCGATGCTCAAGCTCGAGCAGCGCCTGGGCCAGGAAGTGACCGTGCTCGGCGCAGTCCAGGAAGTCATTCAGCGTGAGAACGGACCGGCGGTGGTGAAGCTCGCCCGCACCCGCACCCAGAACTTCGACATCGTCTTCTGGGACCGCGACGTGCTGCTCAACACCGGGCTCCAGTTCAAGCGGGGCGAGTACGTGCAGGTGCGCGGAGTCGTACAGAAATACCGCAACTCGAGGGGCCTCGATGCGCTCCAGATGCAGGTAACGTTGCCAGGTCAGGTTCTCGCCCCCAGCGAAGAGCTCGAGCAGATGCTGTCGACTGACTCCAAGGCCGGGAGCAGTGACAAGGATGAGGGAGAATGATGAATCGATTGTGGGTCTCGACTGCCGCTGCCGCGGCCTTGCTGATGAGCTGTCCTCCGCCCACCGGGCCTGACGCCTGCCTGGGCCGGGTCGCGGGCGATCTGGTCATCACGGAAGTGATGATCGACCCCGAAGGCACCGACACGGGCAGCGAGTGGATCGAGCTGTTCAACACGCTGGGCACGCCACTCGACCTCAAGGGCCTCACGCTCTACGTGCGCGACACCGACGGCTCGGGCGCCAAGACGCACGCGATCCGCGCGGGCACGGCCCCGGCTCGCGGTTACTTCGTGGCCGGCGACATTCGCTCGGGGCCGAACCCGGGGTGGATCAACTATGCCTACGCCGACGCGCTGGGCTCGATGGGCAACGCGCGCGGCGTGGTGGGCATTCGCTGCGGCATGACCACGCTGGCTGAGTTCACGTACAACACCGCGGCCAAGCCGCAGCGCAGCCGCATGCTCAACGGCGTCAGCGAGCCCAGCAGCACGCTGGCCGCGGTCGAGGCCAACTACTGCGACACGCCCGCGGGCAACCTCTACATCGGCAACAACGCGGGCACGCCCGGCGTCGCCAACCCGCAGTGCCTCGCCGAAGCGACCTCGGGCACCTGCGTCGAGAACGGCGTGGTGCGCGCGATGACCTTCCCCAACGACGGCGACCTGGTCATCAACGAGGTGATGACCAGCCCGGCGGCCGTCTCGGACACCAGCGGCGAGTGGATCGAGCTCTACGCCCGCGCCAACGTCGACCTCAACGACATCACCATTCGCACCTCGACCAGCTCGACCCGCATCAACAGCAACGCCTGCCTTCGTGTGCAGAGCGGCGACTACGTGCTGCTGGCGCGCTCGGGCGAAGCCTTCGTCAACGGTAACCTGCCGACCCCGAAGTACGTCTACGGCGCGCTCTCGCTGGCCGACACCAGCCAGAACCTGCAGTTGCTGCGCGGCGACGCCGGCACCATCGACTCGGTCTCGCTGCTGGCATCGACGTCGGGCAAGGCCTGGCAGCTCGACCCCACCAAGCAGGACCCCATCAGCAACGACGACCCGGCGAACTTCTGCCGCGCGCCCAACCGCTGGGTGCCCGACGCGGGTGGAGACTTCGGCAGCCCCGGCGTGTCGAACCCCTCGTGCGGCAACGTCATCGACTGCAGCGGTCGCGCGGCCGGCGACCTGGTCATCACCGAGGTGATGCTCGACCCCGACAGCACCGACACCGGCAACGAGTGGATCGAGCTCTTCAACACGAAGACCACCGCCACCGACCTGACCGGCCTGACGCTCTACAAGCACAACGTCGACGGCACGAGCGAAGTGACGCACTCGCTGACTGGTGGCTCGGTGGCCGCGACCGGCTACTGGGTGATGGGCGACGTGCGCAGCGGCACCAACCCCGCGTGGATCAACTACTCGTACGGCACGGGCCTGGGCGCGCTCGCCAACACCAGCGGCGTGGTGGGGGTGCGCTGCGGCAGCCTCATCCTCGCGGAGTACACCTACAACACGCCCAGCAAGTCGGCGCGCAGCCGCATGCTCGACGGCGTTCAGACGCCCTCGCCCGCCTTCGCCATCGAGGCCAACTACTGCGACACCCCTCCGGGCGCGCTGTACTTCGGCAACAACTCGGGCACCCCCGGCAGCGCCAACCCCATCTGCGTTCCCGAAGCGACCACCGGCACCTGCATCGAAGACGGCGGCATGCGCGCCATCACTTCGCCCAACGCAGGCGACGTGATCATCACCGAGGTGATGGCAGACCCGACGGGCACGGACACCACGACGGAGTGGTTCGAGGTGCTCGCGCGCGCGCCGGTCGACCTGAACGATCTGACCGTCTACACCAGCACCAGCAGCGCACGGCTGACGAGCGGCGCGTGCCTGGCGGTGCAGCCGGGCGAATACGTGTTGCTGGCGCGATCCTCAGACTCGTTCGTCAACGGCGACCTGCCGACGCCGCGTATCGTGTACTCGGGCCCGTCGTTCGCCAACGGCGTCAACCAGCGCATCGGCTTGTCGCGCGGTGACGCCGGTATCGACGAGATCGCGCTGAGCCCCTCGGTGGGCGGCAAGTCGTGGTCACTCGACCCGACGCTGCTCGACCCGCTCGCCAACGACGCGCCCGCCAGCTTCTGCCTGGCGCCCACCAGGTGGCACGCCGACGGCGGCGGCGACTTCGGTACGCCCGGCACGGTGAACGACGCGTGCGTGGCCCCCGGCAGTTGTTTCGACACCAGCACGAACATGAACCGGGCCGCGCGGCCGCCCCCTGACGGAGATCTGCTGATCACCGAGTGGATGTCGGACCCCGGTGCGGTGGGCGCGGCCAACGGCGAGTACTTCGAGTTCCTCGCCAAGAGCGCGTTCGACTTGAACGGCGTGCGCTACCGCTTCGGCCTGGGCACCACCACGCCCCCGTTGATCGTCGCCTCGATCAACTGTCTGCCCGCGACGCCGAACCAGCTCTTCTTGATCGGCCGAAACAACAACACGGCCCAGAACGGCAACCTGCCGCCGCTGGTGGCGGTCACCAGCACGGCGCTCACCTCGACGAGCGTGGTGTCGCTCTTCAACCCCGACGGCGGCCTCGCCGACACGGTGATCACCTCGGGTGGCGCAGCGGGCGTCTCTGAGCAGGTCAACCCGAACTTCCTCACGCCGGCCGACAACGACACCAACCACTGCGTGACGCCGACGGGCACCGTCTACGGCACCAGCGGCAATCGCGGCACGCCGGGCGTCGCCAACGTCGCCTGCCCGTGAAGCAGGCGGCGCTCGTGCTGATCCTGCTCTCGGGGTGCTCAGCGCCCGGGAGCAAGTGCGGCCCTGCGACGGCGCAGGTCGACTTCGTGATCGATGGAGACACCCTCGCGCTGATCGAGGGCACCCGTATTCGGTTGCTGCTCGTCGACACGCCGGAGACCACGCAGGGCAAGAACGACTGCTACGGCGAGCAGGCCAAGGCGTTCACGATCTCGCGCGTGGTGGGTAAGACCGTCTCGCTCTCGTACGACGAAGCGAGCTGCACCGACCGATTCGGCCGCACGCTCGCGTACGTGAGCGTCGACGGGGTCGAGGTGAACACCGAGTTGGCGAAGCAGGGCTTCGCGTGTTTCCTCTACGTCTCTCCAGGTGGAATGGCGCGCCAGGAAGAGTTCGCCACCTACGAAGCGGAAGCCAAGACCGACCGAACAGGCATGTGGGGCGCGTGTACCGACATCCCCTGCAGCAAGTGAACTGAACCCCTCGAACCGTTCCTCCCGAGAAGTTGGCTGAACCAGGAACAGAGGAACAGAGGAACCACACCGGTGCCCCCGAGCGCAGTCGAGGGGTCACTTGCCGCACGACACAGAGGTGGCATCTCGACTGCGCTCGATGCGAACGGTGGTCTGTTCCTTCGATGGAATCGAAGGCGAAGCCGGTGCCCTGCTCCTAAGGAACAGCACCGGTGCCCCCGAGCGCAGTCGAGGGGTCACTTGCCGCGCGGCGCAGAGGTGGCATCTCGACTGCGCTCGATGCGAACGGTGGGTCTGTTCCTTCGGACGAACAGCACCGTTCCCCCCGAGCGAAGTCGAGGGGTCACCTGCCGTGCGGCGCAGAGGTGGCATCTCGACTGCGCTCGATGCGAACGGTGGGTCTGTTCCTTCGACACTCGGCAAGTGACCCCTCGACTGGGCTCGGGGTGACCGGTGGGTGGCGCCCACTTCACCACTGCTCAGTCGACTTTCCAGGTAACGGGCGCGAACTCCTTCTTCTTCGCGGCGTTCCCTTCGGGCTGCAGTGACGACGCACCCGAGTGGAGTGTGCCCGCGAGCGTGGCGATCACCTTCACGTTGGTCTGCCACAGCGCACCGTTGCTCTGCGACGGCAGGTGCAGGGTGAGCAACCCGTCTTCGGTCTCGTAGCGGCTGATCGACCCGCTCGAGACGAGCTTGGTCAGCGACGTCGAGTCGGCCTGAACGCCCGCGGGCAAGGACAGCTCGACCTGCATCGGCGTACCGCCCGGCATCGCAGCGGTGAGCTTCACGTCAGCAGGCAACCCGACCTTCATGCCCGCCGGCAGCTCGGTCTTCAGCTCGAGACCACCACCCGGCTCGTCCTTCCACGGCGCGTACGAGATGAGCTGCAGGCTGTAACCCAGCCCCGGCACCGCGGGCTCGGCACGCAGCGTCCACGTGTGCTCGCCACCACTGCCCGTCGCGTCAGCGTCGAGCGAGAGCACGCTCTGCAGGGCCGCCGCGTCGATGATGCCCGTGGTGATCGCCACGCCATCACGCTCGAGGGTGATCTTCACGCCGGGGGGAACGGGGTCCTTGAACAGCCGCACCGCCGCACGCAGCGCGACCAGGTTGGCGCGCCCATCGCCCCAGCCCGAGTACGACGAGTAGCCCGACAGCAGGTACGTGCCGAGGTCGGCCAGCGGCGCGTCCTTCACGTCCTGCAGCGCGAGGATGGCCATGGCCGTCGCCTCGTACGTCGAGGGCGCCAGCCCATCGGCGCGCACCACGCCGGGATCCACGACAAGGAACTTCCCACCATCAGGAGACTCACCGATTTTCTCGAGCACCAGCTTGCGCAGGCTGTCACCCACGCCCCCGGTGATCGCACCCGACGCGAGGATCGCCGCTGCGGTGTACGCGTCGTTGACCCGCGCTGCGTTGCGCTCGAAGGCGCCCGACGCCTTCAAGGTGACCGCCGTCGCGCGCTGACGACCGGCCGGCGATTCCATCGAAGCCCGCGCCGCGCGCACGCAATCAGAGGTCGTCACCAGCAACCGCTGGAGCGTCCACCCATTCGCGCCCTGGCACGTACCGTCGGCGCGCTGCTGCTGCGCGACCTGCAGCGCGAGCCGCTCACCCAACCGCGCGAGCACCGGGTTCTGCGGGTGTGCCAGCGCCGCTTCGGTCAGCAGCGTGGCCGTGTCGATCGACGGCGAGCGCGAGTACTGCATCACCCGCTGCGTCGCGAGGATCGAGAGGTCTCGAATCACCGGCTCGTCGGCCTTCGCGCCCAACGAGTTGAGCAGCGCAGGCGCCTGACCCAACAACTGCAGCAGGTACGCGTCTTCTGCCACGCCACCGCGGCCGGGCGCTGCCGACAGCTCGTTGCGAATCAAGCCGAGCGCACCGGGGTACACGCGCAGGCGAATCGCCTCGGTCCCCGGAAGTGGATTTGCGGGACCAGACAGCGAGAACGTACGCGGCGCGGCGAGCGTGCCCGCCTTGCTCACCAGC
>JBKJSE010000105.1:0-3490 GCA_046595925.1 Archangium sp.
CGCTCCTAAGGAACAGCACCGTTCCCCCCGAGCGAAGTCGAGGGGTGACCTGCCGCGCGAGGCAGAAGTACTCCCTCAACTCCGCTCGGGAGGACCGGCGTGTTCCTTCGGTCGAAATCGCCAGCGAAGCTGGTTCCTTGCTCGGGGGGAACGGTGCTGTTCCTTTAGGAGAGCAGTCGAGGCCTCGACTGGGCTCGGGGCCGTTTCCCCCGAGCGAAGTCGAGGGGTCACTTCACCAGCCCTACTGCCTGCGAACGCGGAACTCGCCCTTGCTCAGCTTGATGTCGCGCATCACGCCGGGCACGACCTCGCTCGCCTTGGAAAAGAGCACGTCGAAGGTGCCCTCATCGAAGCCGGGCCCGTCTTCATTCGGCGTCATCCTGGTGAGCGCGACCTTGCACGTGCCTTCGATGTAGTTGCCGCCGCTGCGCCGCCAACGCGCCTGGGTGCACGCATAGCCACCGTCCTTCTGCTGCTCGAGGCGGAGATCGAACGACTCTTCCTGGCCTCCAGGCACGCGCGGACCATCGGTGCTGGCCATGATGCTGAGCACCTTCTTGTCGCTCGAAAGAACCGAGACGACGTGCCGGGTCATGTCGGAAAAGTCCCAGTTGTCGTCGAGCTTCGCGTGCACGTACGTGACGTCGTTCTTGAGCGGGCCGAGATCACACCACGGGAAGTGTTTGGCCCACGCCATCATCTCGGAGACCTGGCCGTTCACCTCGAGGTACTTCTTGTAGAACGCCTGGTACCGCTCGCAGTCGTCGTGCGTGGCCGCGTCGTGCGCGAGGTAGCCGTAGATCTGCGCGAAGGCGCTCTGCGTGCGTTTCGTCGGGGGCAGACAGGCCTTCTCGAGGTCAGCCGCGTACTCGTCGAGGGCCTTGAGCCCGCTCTTGAGCATGCGCTTGCGCATGATGCCGTGCGACATGCGGATCTTCATGTCGTCACAGGTCTTGATCGCCGCCTGGAAGTTCTCCAGGTCGCGCAGATCGTTGGTGCGGCCCTCGAGCAGCTCCTTGATGCGCCCTTCGACCCACGAAGCGCGTGAGCTGGTGGGGTACGCGTCGAGCAACTGCTGGTAGCTGCCGATGGCCGCGTCGAGATCGCCTTCGGAGACCGCCAGCCCGCCCTTGAACTCGAGCAGCCCATACACCTGGTTCTCGGCCTGCTTGTCACCCGCAGCCGAACGGCTGAGCCCGTTCTTGATCTCGAGATCGATGGCGTCGTTGACGGCCTTCTTCTCTTTCGGGTCGACCGCGCCGAGGGTCGGAGCCACGGTGAAGTTGACGCCGTCGTCCACCCGGCCCGACAGCACGAACGCTGCGAGCGTCTGCAGGTCGAAGTCCTGCATGTTGAAGCCGCCGATCTTCGAGTCTTGAATCAGCTGCTCTTCTGCGTCGGTCGGCCGGTAGCTGAACGACGCGGGGTTGCTCACCGCCCCCACCACGGTCGCGTGCTGCCTGGCCGCGCGGGCGTACTCCGCCATGAAGCGGCGCTGGTTCTCGGCCCAGTCGCGCATGGCCAGCAGCGCCTTGCCTTCGCTGCCTTTGCGCGCGACGCGAAAGTTCTCGTCGCGGTTGGTGAGGTACTGCTTCATGACTCGCGCGAGGAAGCGGCCCTTGAGCATGCGCATGGCGAGGTAGCGATCCTTCTGATCCCTGGTGAGCGAGTCGAACTTCGACTCGTCCTTCATCGCCTCTTCCACGATCTTGCCCAGCTCGAGGATCCGCCCGGAGATCAGATCTTTCTTCTTCTTCTGGTACTCCTCGAAGGCCTTGAGCAGCTCGCTCTGCCGCTCACGCCCGAGCAGGAAGGTGGGCGACTTCGAGACGACCGCGCGCATGGCCGCCTGGGCTTCGTCGATCTTCCCCTGGTCAGAGAGATCGAGCGCCTTGCCGTAGGCGACCAGGGTCTCGAGGTTCGGCACCTTCGCTTTGCGGCGCGCTTGATCGTTGGCCGAGAGCTTCGCGTCGATCTTCGCCACGAGCTGGTTCACCAGCCGCTGCTCGAGCTCGAAGATCTTGTCGCGCTCGTCCTGCTCTTTGACGGTGAGCAGCACTTCACCGTTCGAGGCCTGCACCAGGCGCGCGGTGACGATGAGCTTGCCGCCGGTGAGCATCAGCATCGAGCCGTAGATGAGGTACGTCGAGTTGAGCACCTTGCCCAGCTTCGCGGCGGTGGCCTTGTCGACGTACTTCGTCTGCTGAAAGTTGAGCTCCTTGAGCACGTCTTCCAGGCGGGTGCGCTCGACGACGCGCACGCCCTCCCACGCGACCAGGTCTGTGATGAGCAGATCGGTCAACCCCTTGCGCATGAACTCGAGCTCGGGGTCCTTCGAGTCATTGTCGAAGTACATCACCGAGACCACCGGGCTATCGGCAGCGGCGAGCAGCGTGAGGAGAGAGAGGGCCAGCATCGGTCAGTTCGCGCCGGGGAAAGAATCGACGTACTGAATCTTCACGTCGGGGAACGAGGTGACGAACTGCACCTTGGTGTCGGGGAAGCTGGTGACCATCTTCCACATGCCGCACTTGTCGGGGAACGAGCTGACCTTCTTCACCTTCACGTCGGGGAAGGAGCTGACGACCTGCACCTTCACGTCAGGGAACGAGGTCACTTCCTGAATGTTGCCGTAGAGCTTCTTGCCGTTGAACGTGCAGCTCGACTTGCTGAACGAGCCACCAGCCTCGGCGGCCAACGAGAGACCAGCGACGACGGCCAGCGTGATGGCAGTGAGGGTACCGAGGACCTTCTTCATGGGCTTCTCCAGGTGGGGAACGGCGTGGAGAAGATAGGACCCCGGGGGCGTACCCCCGAGTGAAAACGGTTACGCGACGACGCAGGACTCAGCGGGCACGGCCACGTCGGGGATGACCACCAGCGGCAACGAGATCACCCTCGCCTGCACGCCCATCAACGAGCTCTGGCTCGACGAGTCGACCTTCACCTCGACCAGCGCGCCCACCGGGGCATCACCATCGAAGTTCACCACGCGGTTGTGCGAGGTGCGGCCCATGCGCTTGAGCGCGTTGGTGCGCGAGGTGCCTTCCACCAGCACCTCGACCGTGTTGCCGACGTGCACGGACATGGTCGCCACGCTGATCTGCTTCTGCAGCGCGTTGAGGCGCTCGAGGCGCTTGACCTTCACTTCGTGCGCGACCGGCCCCCACTCTGCTTCCTTGATGCCGGCGACCGTCTTGGGGCGCGGCGAGTAGACGAAGGCGTACTGGCCGTCGAACTGGGCCTCGACGCACAGCGCGTAGGTCTTCTCGAAGTCTTCGTCGGTCTCGCCGGGGAAGCCCACGATGAGGTCGGTGGTGACGGCGATGCCCGGACGCGCGGCGCGCAATTTGGCGAGGCGCTCGAGATAGTTGGCGATGGTGTAGTCGCGCTTCATGCGCACCAGCACCTCGTTGCTGCCGCTCTGCACCGGCAGGTGGAAGTGCGACATGATCTTCGGCTCGATGCGGAAGGCCTCGATCAGCTCGTC
>JBKJSE010000190.1:0-3230 GCA_046595925.1 Archangium sp.
CGGAGTCGAGGGAGTACTTCTGCCTCGCGCGGCAGGTCACCCCTCGACTTCGCTCGGGGGGAACGGTGCTGTTCCTTAGGAGCGGAGTCGAGGGATTACCTCTGCTTCGCGCGGCAACTGCCCCCTCGACTGGGCTCGGGGAGACCGGTGGGGTGCTCAATTCCCATCTCGGCCAACGCTCATTCTCATTTCGGCAAACCCTCTCTGGAGGACCGGTCGTGACCGCGCAGCCGAAGGCCAGCTTCTTCTCGGCTTTCACCAGCCGGCGTCTGGGCGCCGTCACGTTGCTCTCCCTCTCGTCCGGGCTCCCGCTCGGGCTGGTGATCACCGCCGTACCCGCGTGGCTGGCGATGGCGCGCGTCGACATCAAGACGATCGGCCTCATCACGCTGGTGCAGCTGCCCTACGGCTTCAAGTTCGTCTGGTCCCCCTTGATGGATCGGCTTCGACCCCCCTTCATGGGCTCGCGGCGCGGGTGGATTCTGCTGTGTCAGCTGGCGCTCGGTGCGGTGGTGGCCGCGTTGGGTTTCCTCGCCGCGTCGATGCCGACCTGCGTGCCCGGCAGCGCTGAGTGCGCCACCCTGCCCCCCCTCGATCCGCTGCTGATCAGCGCGGTCGCGGGCCTCTCATTTCTCATCGCCTTCGCCTCGGCCTCACAAGACATCGTCTACGACGCGTACGCGGTCGAGGTGCTCGAGAAGCATGAACACGGCGCCGCCGTCGGAGCCCGCAGCGCGCTCTACCGGGTGGGTCTGTGGATGTCGGGCAACATCGCCATCTCGCTGGCGCCCGTCTGGGGCTGGAGCTGGACGCTGCTCGCCCAGGCCGTCGTCTATCTCGCGCTCTTGCCGGTGACGATCTTCGCGCCCGAGCCCGCCGGCACCATCGAGCGGCCCCAGACGCTCCAAGAAGCGCTCTGGTTGCCCTTCGTCGGTTTCCTCGGCCGCCCGCGCGCGCTGGAGATCACCGCGTTCGTGCTGCTCTATCGCCTGGCCGATTCAATCGCCGGCGCGTTGGTGAGCCCCTTCCTGCTCAAGCAGGGCTTCTCGGCCTTCGACGTGGGCGTGGTGCGCGGCGGCGTGGGCATCGCGGGCACGCTGCTGGGCACCATTCTGGGCGGCATGATGGCCGGCCGCTGGGGGCTGGGCCGCGCGTTGTGGATCTGCGGGGTGCTGCAGATCGTCTCGAACAGTGGCTACGCGGTGGTGGCGATGATCAGCCCCAGCACCGGCGCCGTCGCGCTTCCGTTTCTCGACGCGAGCGTGAACGTGCCGCTGCAGCTGGCGATCTTCGTCGAGACGATGACCGGCGGCATGGGCTGGGGCGCGTTCGGCGTGTTGCTGCTGCGGCTGACCGACAAACGGTTCTCTGCCACGCAGTACGCGTTCTTCTCGAGCCTGGTCGGGCTGGCGCGCACGTTCGTCGGGCCGCCCGCCGGCGTGATGGCCGACGCGTTGGGCTGGAGAGACTTCTTCCTGCTCACCATGGCCTTCGGCATTCCCGGAATGCTCATGCTGCGGCGCTTCGTGCCGTGGGGTGAAGAGCCCAGGGAGGTCTCCGGTGAAGAGGTCGAGCCGCTGCCGCAAGGGGCCCCGTGGGGCGCGCGCGCCTTGTGGGGCTGGGGCGCGACGGCTGCGTTCGGCTTCACCGCCACCTCGCTGGCCGCCTCAGCGTTGATGTCGACCATCAAGGCCTGGCGCGCGGCGCCGTTGGAAACGCGCGCCTTCGACTACCTCGCGGGCATGAAGGCCGTGCTCCTGCCGCAGTCGTGGACGGAGGGCGTGGACATCGCCAGCGCCCTCATCTTCGGGTTGATGGCCGGGCTCGCGGTCGCCGCCGGCATGGCCGCGCGAGGCCGACCCGGGGCAATCACACTTCGGGAAGAGTCTGGCCCACCCGGCCGTTAGGTAGGCTCTCCCCATGCTGTGGCCCCGCATTCTCTTCGGAATTGTGACCCTCGCGGTCTTCGCGGGCGCCAACTACTTCGTCTACCGCCGCACCGTGGCTGACACGGTCCAGTCTCCGGTGGTGCGCAGGGTGATGGCGGTGTTGCTGGCGCTGCTCTTTCTCGCGGTGCCCGTGGTGCGCTTCGCGTGGCGTGGGCAGATGCCGCCCCCCGGCGTCACCATGGTCGTGCTGATCGGCTGGGGCGTCTTCATGTACACGCTGATGGCGCTGGTGGTCGTCGAGCTCGTCAAGGGCGTCACCCGCCGGTTCAAGAAGCCCGAAGCCGTGCCGGAAAACCCAGAACGGCGGCTCTTCCTCTCGCGCGTCGCGGCGACCAGTGCGCTGGCCGTCGGTGGTGGCGTGGCGAGCTTCGGTACGTGGCGAGCGTTCGCGCCCCCGGCGATCACCGAGGTGCCCATCAAGCTGCTGGGCCTGCCGAAGGCGCTCGATGGCTTCACGATCGTTCAGCTCAGCGACATCCACGTGGGGGCGATCATTCAGGAGAAGTTCCTGGATCAGCTGGTGGCCACCGCGAACTCGGCGAAGCCGGATCTGGTGGCGATCACGGGCGATCTCGTCGACGGCTCGCCTGATGCCGTGGGCCGCTACGTGGCTCGGCTGCGCAATCTGCAGTCACGCTACGGCACGCACTTCGTCTCGGGTAACCACGACTATTACGCGGGCTGGGAAGAGTGGTCGCGAGAGCTCGAAGGCCTCGACTTCGAGGTGCTGCGCAATCGAACTGTGACCATCGGGGACACCAGCGCGTCGTTCGATCTCATCGGCGTCGATGACTGGGGCTCGCGGTGGCAGCCCAATGGCTACGACCTGGAAGCGGCAGTGAAGGGCCGCGATCCCGAGCGTGCGGCGGTGCTGCTGTGCCACCAGCCCAACGGGCTCGAGCTGGCGGCGGCAAAGAAGATCGGGCTTCAGCTGAGCGGCCACACGCACGGTGGGCAGCTGTTTCCGGCGAACTTGATCGGCCAGGGCATCTGGGGCGATCGCAATGCGGGGCTTTCGACGGTCGACGGCCTGCAGGTCTACACGAGCCGAGGCTGTGGTTTCGTCGGGCCGCCGATGCGAGTCGCGGCGCCGCCGGAGATCGTGAAAATCATCCTGATCGCAGGCTGACCACTGACCACTGAACTCCCTCTCCCTTCGGGAGGGTGTTGAAGAAGGCTTCGACATACGGCGAACACCGTTCCTCCCGAGCGGAGTCGAGGGACTACTTCTGCTTCGCTCGCGAAGTGACCCCTCGACTGCGCTCGGGGGGACCGGTGGGT
>JBKJSE010000347.1:0-9121 GCA_046595925.1 Archangium sp.
AGTGCCCAAGGCCGGAATCGAACCAGCGACACGGGGATTTTCAATCCCCTGCTCTACCAACTGAGCTACTTGGGCGGAACGACGTGTGAAGCGGCGCCGCTTGTGCCCCACGTGTCCCATGTCGTCAAGAATGATCGAGACCTGACACACCCTGAACCTCGGCCCGGGCAGCCGCCGTACCGTCCACCAGCTTGCCGTCTGCCATCAACACCACCCGCTTCGCCCTCTTCATGATCCGGGGATCATGGGTGGAAAACAGGAAAGTCACCCCGCGGGAGCCGTTCAGGCGCTCCATCAGCTGGAGGATCTGCTCACTCGTCCCCGAGTCGAGGTTGGCGGTCGGCTCGTCGGCCAGGACGATCTCGGGCTGCGTCACCAGCGCCCTCGCGATGGCCACCCGCTGCCGCTGACCACCCGACAGCTCGTCAGGCCGGTGCTTGAGCACGCTGGTCAAGCCGACCTCTTCCGCCAGCAGCTCGACCCGCTTGCGCAGCGCAGTCCGGTCTTCCTTCCGCAGCAGGCAGGGGAACTCGATGTTCTCCCGAACGTCGAGCACGGGGATCAAATTGAAAGACTGAAAGATGAACCCGATCTTCCGGTTCCTCAACGCCGCCATGTCGTTGAAGTCGCGACCGCCGAGCTCCTCGCCGTCGAGCTTGAAGCTGCCCGCATCCGCGCGGTCGAGCAGCCCGATGATGTTGAGCAGCGTGGTCTTGCCGCTCCCCGACGGACCCATCACCACCGTGAACTCACCGGCCTCGACGTCGAGATCCACCCCGCGGAGCGCAGGCACCGAGGTCTTGCCCAGCTGGTACGACTTGGTGATGCCCTTCAAGCTGATCAGCGCCATGTGAGTCTCCTCAGAAAAACGCCCGCGCCTGCACCAGCACGCGAGTCTTGAACGGCGACAGGCTGAATTGCCCGTACGTCTCGTCGCCGACCTTCACACCCAGCTCCGGTACGCCCGCGAACGGCACGTAGAGCGCCACCGTCAGCTGCAGCCACTCCTTCGGCATCCACTGCACCTGCGGCACCAACTGCATCGACAAGTCCTCGAGCCCGATGAGCGCCGTCGCCGAGATCGTCCAGTCGTCCCACAGCTGCGGCTTCGAGAACTGCAGCACCAGGTAATGCCTTCGCAGCGCCTCGAGCGTGAACTTCTGCGGCGTACCGGGGTCGGTCGCGCCCCCCAGGATCGCCTGCTGCGCCAACGCCGGGTTCTGCAACGACAACCTCGCGAGCCGCTCGAAGCCCTTCGCGTCCTGACCTTCGCCGTTGAAGTAGTACTCCGCCGCGAAGAGCGCGCCGTTGTCGAACTGGTACCTTCCACCGAACAGCGCCCGCGCGTTGAGGAAGTTCGAGTCGAGGTACGGCCGGCTGATGATCGGCGTTCCCTGGAAGAGGCACAGCGCTGGCGCGTTCACGCACTGAGCGTTCGCGCTCACCCGCGCAGAGCCTGAGTACAGCAGCGCTTCCCCGTGCAGCTCGAGGCTTCCGAAGACTCGCGACAACGAGATGCCCGCTCGCGACTTGTTGCGGAACGCGTCGGCGTACAGGTTCGAGTAGCCGTAGATGAGGTTGATATCGAGGTCCTTCACCAACAAGTACAGCCGGCCGGTGAACACGAAGTGCGCTTCGTCATCACGATCGTCCTTCGCGATGCCTCGCACCACCTCGGCTGACGGCAGGTCTGGGGAGACCACCAGCGCGGTCGGCAGGCCCGCGTACTGGCGCGTCGCTTTCCCCGCGACGACCGCGGACAGCGCGACCTTCTCGAAGCCCCACTCGGCTTCTGCCAGCCATGCTCCCGCTCGTTGGAAGGTGGGATCGGTCGGGTCCTTCGCCGGGTTCAGCAGGTCGGTTGGGTTGAACGAGAGCCCTGCTCCCCAGACGATTCGCTTCTTTCCGACGAGGAGCCGGAAGTGATCAGCCAGCGGCAGGTCTGCGTAGAGCTCAGAGAGCACCACCTGCGGGCGGTACTGCGCGAGATCCTTTTGTTCGCCCTGCAGCAGCCAGGCGCCTTGCCAGAAGAGCGATGCGTCGGCGAAGAAGGTCGCCTTCTCGTGCGGGGTGAGTTTGACCTGCACGTTCGCTTCGGCCAACTCGGTCAGCGCCGGTGTTCCGTCGAACTGCGTCCATGCTCCCGTGGTGCGGGAGTCGACGTAGCCCGTCGTCGTCACCAACGGGCTTTGTGTGAGTAGCAGCAGCAGGACGGCGTTCATGGACAGCCCTCTCCCCAACCCTCCCCCCTCGGGGAGAGGGAGCTTTTGGAGTTTGTTTGCTCAGTGACCCAGATCCGTCAGCCCGAACTTGCCGTCACCCACCGTCGCGGTGATGTCGACCGAGTCCCACACCATCTCGGAGAACCGCTGCGTCGCGATCTCGTTGCGCATCGTGATCTTCGCGGGCCGCTTGAGCCCATTGCCGAAGTCCTTCACGTCCGTGAAGTCGGCCGAGCGCAGCATCTTGCCGCTCGAGGTGAAGTACTCACCATGCACCGGGATGCCCAGCGGCTCCTTCATCACCCACAGCTTGATCGAGTCGTATGCGCTGCCGGCTGACTTTGCTTTCAGCTCCACCAGCCACTGCTCCGGCTTCTTCGCGTCTTCCTTCACCGTGCCCTCGTAGTCGCGCGCGTAGTTCGCTCGCAGCACGTCGGCGTTGTTGAAGTCACCACCTTGAAAGTTGTCGCGGCTCGCCAACCGCAGCGCGCGCTTCAGGTTCGGCATGTAGACCCAGAAGTTTTCGCCGTTGCTCAGCATCTCCTGCCCACGCACGGCGGCTGGCTCGTGAAACCAGACGCGTGACTTGTCGGCGGCGCCTTTGAGGAACGTCATCTTGTACGCCCGCGTGGTGCCGTCATCACGGTGCGCCGTCATCTGCGCGACGCCCTTGAAGGTGGCCGGCGCCATCGCGGCGTCGTACTTCGCGAGCACCTCCTGGGTGGTGGGTGGCTCGGCGCTGAGCAACAGGGCGAGAACGAGTGCAGTCATGACTGATTCCTTTCAAGGAGAAGACAGCGCTTCGACCGGCCGCATGCGCGCCGCGCGCAGGGCAGGGGACACCGCGGCCAGCACACTTCCCAGGCACGCAGCTCCAACCACCAAAAACGGCACCGCCGGCAGCAGCGTGGGCATCATGCGGAAGTAGCCCTGGCCCGCACCCATCGAGACGGTGATGCCGCCCCCACTGCGCGCGAGCTCGAGCACCAGCAGCGCCACGCCCAGCCCGAGCAGCGAACCCAGCGCCGCCTGCAGCAGCGCTTCAAGCACGAACAACCTCGCCACCATGCTGCGCGTCATGCCCACCGCGAGCAGCGTGCCGATTTCCCGAGTGCGCTCGAGCACCGTCATCAGCAGCGTGTTGGCCACTCCGAACAACGCGATGATCAGGAAGACCAGCGCGAGCCCGCCGAGAATCGCCCGCTGCAGCAGCCGCGCGTCACGCAAGGCAGGGCGCAGTTGCTCCCAGGTCTGCACTTCGTAGCCGGGCCCCAGCGCCGACTGAATCGCGCCCGCCGTCTCGTCGAGGCGCGTGACGTCGTTCAACGCGATGACGTACTCGGTGACCTTGTGGTCCATGCCCAGCAACGACTGCGCGAAGGCCAGCGTCACCGTCACGGCCCGCTTTCCCTCGAGCGGATTCTGACCCGCCAACACCCCGCGCGGCTCGAGGTCGAGCGCGTTGTCGCGGCCACCCAACCCCTGCGCCTGGAGCATCAAGGGGACGCCCGGCTTCAAGTCGAGCGCGCGGTTGAGTTCCTGGCCCACGTGCGCCCCGTTGCGGTCGGTCTGCTCGAGCGCCTTTCCTTCCAGGTAGAGGTCGACCTTTGGCAGCGCGTTCTGCACGGTGGCGGGATCGACGGCGGTGATCACCGCGATCGCTCCGCGGCTACCGTTGGTGAGCAGACCGTTGAACGAAATGCGCGGCGTGAGCGCCTTCACGTTCGGGATGGCCCGGAGCTTCGTTTCCAGCTCAGGGCTCTGCTCCACGAAGAAGGCGAGCGGCTGGAGATCGCGCTTCGCGAAGTAGCCGGCCTTGTGCACCTGAATGGCGCCCACGCGTGACTCGATCGTCTCGGCGACGAGCGACTCGCCCACGCCCATCACGAACGCGGACAGCAACAGCGTCATCATCACGCCGAAGAAGAGTGCACCGATGGTGATGGCGGAGCGGGCCTTCGCTCGAAAGACGTTTCGGAGGGCGAGTCGTAGAAGCATCGGTTGTCCTCTCAGCGGCCAGCCAGCGCCTGCACCGGACGCAGTCGGCTGGCGCGGAACGCGGGATACAGCGCGAAGAGCACCGCCCCACCCATCGCGATGAACATCACCACCACGGTGAACCCCGGCGTGAGGAAAGGGATGACCTCGATCGCCATCGTCGCGTTGGGCGGCGTGAAGTGAATGCCCTTCGCCGCCAACGCGAAGGTGACGAGGTTCATCAAGATGAAGCCCCCGCCCGCCCCCAGCGCGCCGAGCACCAGCGCCTCGAGCAGGAAGAGCGAGAGCACGCTGCCCCGGGTGAGCCCCACCGCCATCATGGTGCCGACTTCGCGGGTGCGCTCGAGCACGCTCATCAACATCGTGTTCGCCACGCCCAGCAGCAACAGCATCACGAACACTCCAGAGACCACCCCTGAGACGCCGTTCTGAATGCCCATGATGGTCTTGCGCTCAGGGGCCAGCTCGTCCCAGGTGTGCACCTCGTATAGGGGCCCCAGCACCACCCGCAGCCGCGCGGCGATCGGTGCCGCCTGGGTCACGTCGTCGATCGCGATGGCGAGCTCGGTGACCCGGCCCTCCATGCGGAGCAGCCGCTGCGAAAGGCTCAGCGGCACGACGGCGATCTTCATTTCACCCGGCATGATCGCGCGCATGGCCCCACCGACCGAGGCCAGCTCACCGTTGAGCGAGCCGTCACGATCAGGCGCGAGCAGGATCGCTTCGGCGCCGTTCTTCGCTCCGAAGGCGGCGGCCAGCGCGTCGCCCAGCACCACGTGCGTGTCGTCGAGCACCGTGCCGTCCGTGAAGAACGTGCTGCGTTGAGGGCAGACCTTCGGCTCGAGCACCGGGTCGACCGCGAGCGCGCCGAAGAAGAGCGCCTCGGGGGCCTCGTTGCCTTCCGTCGCCGACAAGGTCAGCGAGCCTGCGAACTGAATTCGCGGGGCGATGGCCTTCACGCCCTTCACGCTGCGCACCTTCGTGAGCAACGCTTCGTCGGCTTCGAAGTCGAGCGAGAGCGGCGTCGACATCACGTTGGCCAGGTAGCCCGTGCGGTGCACCTGGATCGCGCCCAGCGTGCCCTCGATGCTGCCCAGCACGATGCTCTGCTGCAGGCCGTTGAGGACCCCGCGAATGGTCCCCACCGCAGCCAGGCCGATCGTCATGGCGGCCAGGGTGATCAACGTCCGTCGGCGATTGCGCAGCACGTTGCGGAAGGCCATCGAGAGGAGGGGGTTCATGACGCACACCCCAAGAGCACGCGCAGTGCCAAGGGCTCTTCCCTCGGAACCAGGGCAGGGACCGTCGGAGGTCCGACGAGGCGATGTCGGCTTTCCGACAGGTGACGGGCCGCGCCGCGCGGTGCACTCTTGCTTCGTGAACACCGTTCAGCGGCTCAGCCTCGAGGAAGTCGAAGACGCTGCCCTCGACGCTCTGTTCCAGCGCGGCGTGAAGCTGCGGCTCTACCTGGCGCCTTTCCTCTTTCTTTCCATCGTCTCGGTGCTCGCCTGGGATCCCGCCCGGTGGCGCTTGTGGCTCGTCGGTACCGCCATCTCGCTCGCCGTCACCAGGCTCTCGTGGGAATTCATGCGCGCTCGCCGCATGGGGCTCCAACGCGCCCGGCTCACCTCGTTGATGCCAGTACCCGCGACCATCTTGTTGATCGTGGTCAGCGCATCGGGCGGCGTCGAGAGCCCTGTCTTCGTGGTGCTCCCGCTGACCGCCGTATTTCTCTGTCTCTTCTTGCGGCCCGCCTACGGCATCGCCTTCGCGGCCCTTGCCACCCTGTTGGTGTGGGTGCTGACCCTCATCGCGTGGAAGGAATGGGTGCCGACCCTGATTCCTTCGTTCTTCGGCGGTGGGGCCCGGGTCCCCGGGAACGATGTGCTCCTGTTCACCCGCGCGACCTTTCTGACCATCGCGTTGGGCTGGGGCGCGCTGCTGGGCTGGGTGATGCGTCGCGCGTTTCAGTCGGCCATTCAACGGGCGCTCAATGCGCGCGATGAGCTGCTCGTCACTCATGACGAGTCGACTCGCACGTTGACGACTCTGGTCGCGGAGATCGCGCACGAACTCAAGAACCCGCTCGCTTCCGTGAAGGGGCTCGCGGCGCTGGTCGACCGAGAGGCCACTGGAAAAGAGAAGGAGCGCCTCACCGTGCTGCGACGTGAGGTCGATCGCATGCAGGAGATCCTCGAGTCGTTCCTGAACTTCAGCCGGCCGCTGGTGCCGCTCGACGTCGCTGCGGTGAAGGTGGCTGAGGTGGTCGAGCAGGTGGCCGCGCTCTACGAAGGCGTGGCTCGGGAACGCGGTGTGGAACTGCGGCTCGACGTTCGACCTGAGGTCACCGTGAAGGCCGATGCGCGGAAGTTGAAGCAGGTGATCATCAACCTCGTGCAGAACGCCATCGACGTGACGGGTCAGGGTGGCGCGGTGGATCTGGTGGTCGGGCCCGAGGGCACTGGCGCGAAGGTGTCGGTGCTCGATCGCGGACCGGGCGTGAAGAATCTCGAGCGGGTGTTCGAGCCGGGCGTGACCTCGAAGGCGCAGGGAAACGGGCTGGGGTTGACCATCGCCAGACTTCTCGCAAGGCAGCATGGCGGTGACGTGCGGTTGGTGGGGCGCGATGGTGGGGGGATCTCCGCGGAATTGACGTTGCCCGACTGCCCTCTCCCCGACCCTCTCCCCCTCGGGGAGAGGGAGGCACGGTCATGAAGGTGCTCGTCGTCGATGACGACTCGGGCGTGAGGTTCACGCTCAAGGGTCTGCTCGAAGATGAAGGCCTCGAGGTGATCGAGGCCGTTGACGGTGAGCAGGGCGTGGCCGCGGTCGAGAGGGGTGGGGTGAGCCTGGTGCTCAGCGACGTGCGCATGCCGAAGCTCGATGGGCTCGGTCTGCTCGAGAAGATCAGTCAGCTGCCCGAGCCTCGTCCGAACGTGATTCTGATCACCGCGCATGGCAACGAGCGGCTCGCCGTCGAGGCGATCAAGCGCGGCGCCTACGACTACTTCAAGAAGCCGTTCGAGCTCGACGACGTGCTCAACGTGGTGCGCAGGGCGCTGGGCACCGTTCGTCTCACGCGCGAGAACTCGCGACTGCAGAGCGACGTCACGTTGCTGCGCAGCCTCATCTTCGTCAGCCCCGCGATGTCCCGGTTGGCCGAGCTCGTCACCCGCGTCGCCCCTCGTGATGTGACGGTGCTCATCACCGGCGAGAGCGGCACCGGCAAGGAGCGCGTGGCTGAAGCGCTGGTCGCCGCGTCGAACCGCGCCGACCGGCCCTTCGTTCGCTTCAACGCCGCCTCGCTCACCGAAGAACTCGCCGAGGCCGAGCTGTTCGGTCACAGCAAGGGCGCCTTCACCGGGGCCGTGCGCGCGCGGCTGGGCCTCTTTCGCGAAGCCGACGGCGGCACCCTGTTGCTCGATGAAGTGGGAGAGCTCGGCGCTTCCGTGCAGGCCCGGCTGCTGCGCGTGCTGCAGGAGAACGAAGTGCGACCCGTCGGCGAAGACAAGCCGGTGAAGATCGACGTGCGCCTCATCGCCGCCACGCATCGCGATCTCGCCGCCGACGTGAAAGCAGGCCGCTTCCGCGAAGATCTCTACTACCGCCTCAAGGTGGTGCACCTGCACGTGCCCGCCTTGCGTGAACGCCCCGAAGACATTCCCGCACTCGCGCGCCACTTCCTGCTGCGCGCGGCGAAGTCGTTCGGCATGCCCGCAGCGCAGCTCACGCCCGCCTTGCTGGAAAAGCTCACGGCGTGGTCGTGGCCCGGCAACGTGCGCGAGCTCGAGAACGCGATCGAGAGCGCCGTCGCCTTGAGCCCCGACGGCTCGGTCGACCTCTCGCTCCTTCCTTCAGAGGCGGGCAGCGTCGAGCTGCAACCCGGCGCAGGCCTCAAGGAGAAGCTCGAGGCCACCGAACGCGGCCTCATCGTCACCGCGATGGACGCCGCGAAAGGAAACGTCTCGGAAGCCGCGCGGCAGCTACGAATCGGCCGCGCCACGCTTCACGACAAGCTCAAGAAGTACGGCCTGGGGCTCACGGAGCCTTGAGCGCGTAGTCCAACTTCCCGAAGATGACTTCGCCTTCACCTTTGAAGGTCATCGGGTTTTGCGTCGAGGTCGCCGCAGAGACGACCTTGCCCGCTTCATCGAGGCCGTACACGCAGGCGTGACCAACGCTGCCTTGCGGAATGTAGAACTCTGCGAACAACGGGCCCGCCTTGCTCAGCGGCTCTTCGCCAAAGCGCGTCGCCTTCTCAGGCACCGGAAGGCACGGCTCGGCCTGAGCCACGAACACGTACTTCGCTGCCTTCACCTCGCCTTCGCTCCAGGTGCCGAAGAACTCGACCTCGGCCTTGCCCGTCTTGTCGGCCTTGACCTTCTTCTCTTCGGGCGCGGCAGCAACCGGGGCCGTCTTCGACTTCTCACACGACATGCAGGCGACGACGAGCAGGGCGCAGGCGAGCGTTCTCATGCCGCGTCTTCTAGCGCCTTGGCTGCCTTGCGCGCGTGCTTCATCACCGCGTCCATCGGTGGGTGATCTCCGGCGGCCTTCGACACGTACCCGTATTGGATCGCGCCCCCACGCCGCACCACCAGCACGCCACCCTGCTGAAAGGGATCACCCTGAGTCGAGGTCTGTCGAAAGCCTGCGCGGAAGGCACGAATTGCGTGCGCCCAGACCCGCGGGCCCAGGGTGCTGGCCACTGAGTTTTTCAAGCCGAGGTGTGCGTAGGTGATCCGCTTCGGGTCGACCCACACCGGCACTTCCAGCGTGAGCTTCTCGCGAAAGTCGGCCGCCATCGTCGCGTTGCCGCTCCCGATGAAGATCAGGTTGATGCCCAGCTGCTTCAGTTCTTCATGTCGCAACCGGAACCCGGTCGCCTGCTCGCGGCAGAG
>JBKJSE010000380.1:0-14850 GCA_046595925.1 Archangium sp.
GAAGGTCACCCTCATCAACGCCGCGGTCGCCGCGGGTGATCTCCAGGGCAAGCTCATCCTTCCGCTCGATGCCGCGCTGAAGAAAGAAGTCGAGAAGCTCAAGTACATCGCCGAGCGAAACCCGGGCTCCCCTTTCAACCGGGAAGTCTCGATCATCGGCGACAAGCGGGTGTCGTACGACTTGCTCTCGTCGGTGCTGTATACGGCGGGCCTCAACGAGCTCGAGAACTTCCGCTTCATCATCTTGCAGAAAAACCCAGACTGACCGGCGCGAGTGCGGCCTCGCCTCCGTCGGTTGGGGGTGAGGGCCTCACGCATGGCTGAAACGATCACCGTCATCGGCGCAGGTCTCGCGGGCTCTGAGTGCGCGTACCAACTGGCGCGCCTGGGTCACCGGGTGGTGCTGCGCGAGCAGAAGCCCGAGAAACGATCGCCGGCGCACCAGAGCCCGAACTTCGCAGAGCTCGTGTGCAGCAACAGCATGCGCTCCGACAACCCGGAGAGCGCGATTGGGCTCTTGCACGCCGAGCTGCGCCGGGTGGGCTCGCTCATTCTTTGCGCCGCCGATCGCCAGCGGGTGCCCGCGGGTGACGCGCTGGCCGTCGATCGCGAGCTGTTCTCAGGCGACGTGCACGCGCAGTTGGCGGCGCACCCGAACATCAGCATCGTACCTGGCGAGGTGCTCACGGTGCCCGAAGGCACGGTCGTCTTCGCCACCGGCCCGCTGACCTCGAAGGCGTTGACCGACGCGTTGGCGCCGCACGTGGGCGAGAAGCTCTATTTCTACGACGCGATCGCGCCCATCGTGGCCACCGAGTCGATCGACATGAGCGTCGCGTTTCGCCAGTCGCGCTACGGCAAGGGCGGCGGCGACGACTACCTCAACCTGCCGCTCAACAAGGACGAGTACACCCACTTCGTCGAAGAGCTGAATGGCGGCACCAAGGTCAACCCCCACGCGTTCGAAGAACCCAAATACTTCGAAGGCTGTCTGCCCATCGAAGTGATGGCCTCTCGTGGCGAAGACACCCTGGCGTACGGCCCGATGAAGCCGGTGGGCCTGCGAGATCCGCGCACGGGTCTGCAGCCGCACGCCGTGGTGCAGCTGCGCATGGAAGATCGGGCCGGCACCGCGTGGAACCTGGTCGGCTTTCAGACCCGGCTCACCTGGCCCGAACAGAAGCGCATCTTCGGGCTCATTCCGGGGCTCGCGAACGCCGACTGGGTTCGCATGGGGCAGATCCACCGCAACACGTTCCTCGACAGCCCGCGCCTGCTGAACCCCGACTTCTCGCTCAAGAACGAGCCGCGCATTCTCTTTGCCGGGCAGATCACCGGCGTCGAGGGTTACGTCGAGTCGACGGCCTGCGGCTACCTCACCGCGATGGCGCTGCACGCGCGTTTGACCGGCACGGTCTTCACGCCGCCGCCCGCGGGTACGGCGTTGGGCGCGCTCTTTCGCCACGTCACCGGGGAAGCGCACCCCGAGGGCTACCGCTACCAACCCACCAACGTGGTGTTCGCGCTGTTCCCGCCGATCGAAGGCCGCTTCAAGAAGGCCGAGAAGCGGGTGCAGTACGCCGCCCGCGCGGTGCGCGAGTTCGATGTCTGGGCGCCTTCAGCGCCTCACCCGGTTTCCCCCATGCAGACGACCGCCCCGCTCAAGGTGGTGGCCTAGATGGAGTGCCCTTCGATGCGTCTGGTTCTGTCCGTGACCGCGGTGGTGTTGGCCCTCGGGGGCTGCAAGCAGCAGAAGACGTCCACGGGCGATCCGAAGAGCGTGATCGCGCGCGTCAACAAAGAGAAGAACGCGCCGCGGCTGCCCGTGCTGGGTGAGCGTCGCCTCGAGGGTGACGGCCAGGAGCTGCGGGCTTCCCCCGATGGCGAGGTGCTCACCGTGCTGCTCGACGCGGTGCATCCTCCGATTCAGGGCGTGCCGCCGCCGATGCGGTTGGGTGCGTTGTGGGCGGTGCCTTCGAAGGGTGGCAAGGCGCTCAAGCTGGGCAACGGCGTGACGAACATGGCGGGCGGTTGGCTCCACACGTCTGACTCGCGTTGGGTGCTCTTCACCGCCGCGTGGGATCCCACGCAGCAGGTGGGCGAGCTCTACGTGCAAGACGCGAAGAAGCTCGACTCGGAGCGCGAGCGCATCAGCACGCGCGCCACCTATTTCGTGCCCAGCGATGACGGCACCCAGCTCGCGTACATCGAAGGCGGCGTGCTGCACGTCGGCAAGCTGCCCTCGGGGCCGTACCCCCAGGTGGCCGGCGAAGCGTCGACCGCTGAGTTCTCGGCCGACGGGCGCTACCTCTACTTCAAGCGCAAGTTCTCCTCGGCGGGCGGGCTGTACCAGGTCGATCTGACCGAGGCGCGGCCGCAGCCCAGGCGGCTGGTCGATCACGTGACGGACTACACGGTGCTGCGCAGCAACAAACACATCGTGGTCAGCGCGCGGGCGACGCCGGCCGATCGCAACTTCCAGCTGCACGTGTTCGACGTCGACACGCTCAAGTCGCGCAAGCTGAGCGACGACTGCCACCGCTATCGCGTGTCCCGCGACGGCAAGTTCCTCGCGTGGCGCGACAATGTGCCCGGGCCCGACAAGGGCGCGTTGTGGCTGGCCGCGTTGCCCGAAGGCAAACCGCGCGAGCTCGGCGCGAACGTGGCGGACTTCGATTTTTCGCCCGATGGCAAACGCTTCGTCTACCGCGACAACTACATCGAGCTGGCGCTGGGGGGCCGCGATCCTTCGCAGACCGAGAAGAAGCTGGTCGAGCGCGTGGGCGATCTGACGGTGATCGAGATGCCGGACGGCAAGCCCAAGCTGCTGGCGCGCCAGTGCCCCAACTTCCTCTTCGCTCCGGGCGGTTCGGCGCTGGCGTACACCGCGCGCATCGATCGGCCCGAGGTGACGCGCCGGCTGTACCTGTACCCGGTGGGCGCGGAAGAGCCGTTTGCCCTCAAAGACTGGCTCTACGAGTACCAGTTCGTACAGACCGGTGAGGTCCTGTACTTCCGCTCTGATTGCCTGCGGGAAGGGCGGGCGTGCGATCTCAATTCGATCTCCGCCGCGGCGACCAAAGCCGACAAGCCGAAGAAGGAGGTCGAGGCCACCTACGGCTTCCGCTTCAGCGCCGATGGCAAGACCGCGCTGCTGGCCTTCGCGCACCTGACCGACCAGACGTTCGATCTCGCGCAGCGCAACCTCCAGACGGGAGAGCAGCGCATCATCGACCAGTTCGTCGAGTGGCCGGGGATCCTGCTGCCGGACGGTTCGGTCGCCTACCTGGTGCACGAGAAGAGCAGGGCCGGGGTGTACGTCGCGAAGTCGCTCTGAGCTTGTCTCCCTCTCCCGAAGGGCGAGGGGGATTAGAGTCGACGCCGTGGCTCACCTCGACGACTTCATGCGGCACCTGGAGATCTCTCGCGCAGTCTCTCCGCACACGCTGAGGGCGTACGCGCAGGACTTGAAGGCGTTCTACGCGTACCTCGAGCCGCAGGGCGTCGCGCCCGAGAAGGCGTCGCACCTGCACATTCGCGGGTTCCTGGGCGTGCAGTCGGTGACGCTCGCGCCTGCCTCGCGCGCGCGGCGGTTGGCCGGCATCAAGGCGTTCTTTCAGTTCCTGACCCGGCGCAAGGTGATCGAGGTGAACCCCGCGCGGCGGGTCAAGACGCCCAAGCTGCCGCAGCGGTTGCCGCGCGCCGTGCCGGTCGACGAGGCCTTTGCGTTGATGGAAGCGCCCGATGCCCAGAAGGTGTTGGGGCTGCGTGACATGGCGATGCTCGAGGTGCTGTACGGCGGCGGCCTTCGCGTGAGCGAGCTGTGCGGGTTGTCGCTGGAAGATCTCGACGTGGGCGCGCGGACGGTGAGGGTGCTGGGCAAGGGCAACAAGGAGCGCATCTGCCCGCTGCACGAAGGCGCGGTGATGGCCGTGGTGACGTGGCTCGAGCGGCGGGGTGAGCTGCTGGTCAAGCCCGCGAAGAAGCAGGATCCCCGGGCGCTGTTCTTGAATTTCCGCGGCGGGCGGTTGACCACGCGTTCGGTCGAGCGGCATCTGGACAAGTACGTCACGCAGCTGGGGCTCAATCGAAAGATGTCGCCGCATGCGCTGCGCCATTCGTTTGCGACGCATCTGCTCGCGGGCGGGGCGGATATTCGCAGCATCCAGGAGCTGCTGGGCCACGCGAGCTTGAGCACCACGCAGCGGTATACGGCGGTGTCGTTCGAGCAGCTGCAGTCGGTCTACGACAAGTCTCACCCCCGGGCCTGACACGTTCAAAGCGACAAGCCCTGGGGAAGGCGGTGTTCTCATCGTGGAACTCGCGCTCGACCCAGACAGGCTTCCCGGCGCGGGCTTTTCTTCCTCAAAGTGACCAAAGCTTCGACACAAGTCACAGGCGTGCGGGCGCCCGTACGCCGGTAGCGTAAGTCGCCCGAACGCGTCGAATTGTGTCCGTAGGAGTCCTCGTCCGAAGTGAGAGGCCTGCGCGACGCGAGCAATGACGCAAGTCCCAAGCCCCACGCACCCCAAGGCGGCTCGAATGCAGAGACTTCGGTCACCAGTGAAGCGATCCAGTCAGTGTCCTTTTCTGGCGGCGCCGGGTTATTGAGAGCGCGTGACGAAGAAGAAAGAGACGCCCTTCAACAACCCGTTCTCCAGCATGAAGCTCAAGCAGCCGGAGGTCGCCAAAGCCGCCGCTCCCGCTCCCGCTCCCCCTCCACCGAAAGCCAGGAGCAAGCCGCAGCCGCTCGATGAAGAGTCGGCGATGTTCCTCGAGGCCGTGGGCGCGGTCGGCCCGGTGCGCCCGGTCAAGGAGCGCGTCGGCCCTCCCTCACCGCCCAGCGCAGCGCAGCTCAAGATCCCCAACGAAGAAGCCGAGAGCCTCGCCCGCCTGGCCGAGCTGGTATCGGACGGAGGGGGCGAGTTCGAGCTCTCCGATTCGGAAGAATTCCTCGAAGGCTCGGTGCGCGGCTTCGACCCCGGCGTGATGCGCAAGCTGCGCGCAGGCGACTTCGCCACCAACGCCCAGCTCGATCTCCACGGGCTGACGCGCGAAGAGGCGAAGCCCGCGCTCGAGGCCTTCATTCAGAAGTCCCGTATCGCTGGGCACCGCTGCGTCCTGGTGGTCACCGGCCGAGGGCTGCACTCGATCGACCAGCTCCCCGTGCTCAAGGCAGGCGCGCAGCAGTGGCTCACGCACGGGCGGGTGGCCAGGCAGGTGCTCGGCTTCTGCTCTGCCAAGCCCAAAGACGGCGGCTCAGGCGCGATCTACGTGCTGCTGAGGCGCTGAAACATTTCACGCGGTCTGCTCCGCGTGGGTCCGTGCAGCATGAACATCAACCGGCTCATGCTCGGCATCGCGTTGCTCCTCGCAGGCGCCTTCGTCACCGTGTTGTCCACCGACTATCGCCGCCACGAGACGCGGGAGAAGGAGACCGCGGCGCTCGCCCGCCGCGATCCCTCTACGCTCTACGGCGGGCAGACGATCTTCACCGTCGAACGCCGCGCCAAAGAAGAGGGCACCAAGGCCACCGTCGCGCTGGGACTTGGGCTGGTGCTCCTCACTGCCGGGGCTGCGGCGGCCTTCACCGGGTGGCGGGCGCGCGCTGTACCGGCCCCGACGTGAAAGCCATCGCCCGTCAGCGCTGTTAAGAACGCGCGATGACGACGATTCTCTGTGTGCGCCGGGACGGCAAGGTGGTGCTCGGTGGAGACGGCCAGGTCACGCTCGACAAGATCGTGATGAAGGGCAACGCACGCAAGGTGCGCCGGTTGGCCGACGGCTCGGTGATCGCCGGCTTCGCGGGCGGCACCGCCGACGCCTTCACGCTCTTCGAGCGCTTCGAGGCCAAGCTCAAGGAGCACCAGAAGAACCTCGCCCGCGCCGCCGTCGAGCTCGGCAAAGACTGGCGCACCGACCGGTTCCTGCGGCGCCTCGAGGCGTTGCTCGTGGTGGCCGACAAAGAGAAGACCTTCATCCTTTCCGGTGCAGGCGACGTGGTCGAGCCCGACCTGGGCATCGCCGCCGTGGGCAGCGGAGGCCCGTATGCACAAGCGGCCGCCCGCGCGTTGCTCCAGCACTCGGCGCTCGACGCCAAGCAGATCGTCGAGACCTCGCTGCAGATCGCCGCCGACATCTGCATCTACACCAACCAGAACATCGCCATCGAGGAGCTCTGACATGCGCTCCTCACTGACCCCGCGCGAGATCGTCAGCGAGCTCGATCGCTACATCATCGGGCAGACCGCGGCGAAGCGGGCGGTGGCCATCGCGCTGCGCAATCGCTGGCGCCGGCAGCACGCGAACCCCGAGCTGCGCGAAGACATCACGCCCAAGAACATCATCCTCATCGGGCCGACGGGCGTGGGGAAGACCGAGATCGCCCGCCGCCTCGCCAAGCTCGCGCAGGCGCCCTTCATCAAGGTCGAGGCGTCCAAGTTCACCGAGGTCGGGTACGTGGGCCGCGACGTCGAGTCGATGGTGCGCGATCTCGTCGAGGCCGCCATCGCCCTGGTGCGTGACGAAGAGCTCGTGCGCGTGAAGGGCCGCGCGCTCGAGCACGCCGAAGATCGCCTGCAAGATCTGTTGCGCGGTGGCAACGGCCGGGCGAGCCCGCACCTCTCCGAAGGTGACCGCGAAAAATTCCGCGCCCAGCTGCGCGCAGGCACCCTCGACGACACGCAGGTCGAGGTCGAGGTGCAGGACAGCAACCTGATGTTCATGAAGAACTTCTCAGGGCAGGGCATGGAAGAGGTCGGCGTCAACCTGCAGGACCTCTTCAAGAACATGCCCGGCTTCGGCAATCGCACACGCAAGCACCGCCTGGGCGTGGCCGACGCGCTCAAGGTGCTCGAGCAGGAAGAAGCGGGAAAGCTCATCGATCAAGACCGCGTCAACCGCGAGGCGCTCAAGCGCGCTGAGAACGACGGCATCATCTTCCTCGACGAGATCGACAAGATCGCCAGCCGCGAAGGCAAGACCGGCGGGCCCGAGGTCTCACGCGAGGGCGTGCAGCGCGATCTGCTGCCCATCGTCGAAGGCAGCAGCATCAACACCAAGTACGGCCAGGTGAAGACCGACCACGTGCTCTTCATCGCCGCCGGCGCCTTCCACGTCACCAAGCCGTCGGACCTCATTCCCGAGCTGCAGGGCCGCTTCCCCATTCGCGTCGAGCTCGAGCCGTTGAGCAACGAAGACCTGGTGCGCATTCTGCGCGAGCCGAAGAACTCGCTCATCAAGCAGTACGAGGCGCTGCTCGCCACGGAAGGCGTGACGCTCACCTTCACCGACGACGCGCTGGTCGAGATCGCCACCCTGGCCGCGCAGGTCAACGATCGCTCCCAGAACATCGGGGCGCGCCGCCTGCACACCCTGCTGGAGCGCCTGCTCGATGAGGTGGCCTTCTCGGCCTCTGAGCTGGTCGACAAGCAGTACCGTATCGACGGGGCGCTGGTACGTGCGCGCCTGTCGGATCTGGTCAAGGATGAGGACCTCTCGCGGTACATTCTGTGACGAACATGAACCAACCTCTCTCGATGCCGAACCACACCGCCGAGGTCATCGATCAGGCGAAGCACGTCCTGCTCCAGAACTACAAGCAGCAGCCCATCGTGCTCGCGCGCGGTGAGGGCAGCTACCTGTGGGACACCGACGGGCGCCGCTACCTCGACCTCATCGCGGGCATCGCCACCTGCGCGCTGGGGCACTGCCACCCGGGCGTGATCGAGGCGGTCAAGAAGCAGCTCGAGACCCTCTGGCACGTCTCGAACGTCTTCTACTCAGAGCCGCAGATTCAGCTCGCCGCGCGGTTGACCCAGGCCTCGGGCCTGCCGGGCGCGCGCGCCTTCTTCTGCAACTCAGGGGCTGAAGCCAACGAGGCGCTCATCAAGCTCGCGCGGCGCTACCAGCACGTGGTGAAGGGCAACGCCGAGCGCTCCGATGTGATCACCTTCGTGGGTGGTTTTCACGGCCGCACCCTGGCCACCGTCACCGCGACCGCGCAGCCCAAGTACCAGGCCGGCTTCGAGCCGCTGCCGGGCGGGTTCAAGTACGCGCCCATGGGCGACCTCGAGGCGGTCAAGCGCCTGGTCGGGCCCACCACCGCCGCGATCCTGGTCGAGCCGATTCAAGGCGAGGGTGGGGTCAAGCCGGCGCCTGCCGGGTTCCTGCGCGCCCTGCGAGATCTCTGCGACGAGCACGGTCTGCTGCTGATGATCGACGAGGTCCAGACGGGCATCGGCCGCACCGGCAAGCCCTTCGCCTTCCAGCACGACGACATCGTTCCCGACGCGTTCTCGCTGGCCAAGTCGCTGGGCAATGGGCTCCCCATCGGCGCCATGGTGTGCACCGACGAGGCCGGCAAGGCGCTGCCCGCCGCGACGCACGGCTCGACCTTCGGCGGCAACCTGGTGGCCTGCGCCGCCGCGATCGCCACCTGGGACATCGCCTGTTCCGGGCCTACCCTGGCCGAGACGACTGCCAAGGGTGAGCACCTGCGCACGCTGGCGCTGGCCCTGAAGGCCCGTCACCCCGAGCGGATCGTCGACGTGCGCGGCAAGGGCATGCTCTTCGGCATCGAGCTCGATACGGGCGCCGCCGACGTGCTCGCCCGCTGCCGCGCCAACGGGTTGTTGGCCAATCTCGCGGGCGAGAAGACCATTCGGTTCGCTCCTTCGTACCTCGTGACGCGCGAGCAATTGGGCGAAGGCCTTGCCATCTTCGAAGCTTCGCTGTGACATGACGCGCTTCGAGGAAGGGGTTCCAACACGTGGCCGGCGATGAACAGGTCGACCTGGACGACGGGCGCAAGGAAGAGATCCTCGCGCTCGACGCCAAGGTCGCCTCGAACAACCTCTTCGAGTTCCTCGGCGTTCCTTCGGGGGCGTCGGCCGACGAGGTGCGCGCGGCGTTCCGCGAGGCGTCGCGCAAGTTCCACCCCGACAAGTACTACGGGAAGAACCTGGGCAGCTTCCGCGGCAAGTTGGATCGCATCTTCAAGCGGCTGGTCGAGGCCAACCAGACGCTGAGCGACCCCGGGAAGCGCGAGGCCTATCTGGCGGCCAACCCCTTCGTTCGCGCCGCGGCCCGCGCGACCACCAACACCACCGCCGCCTTCAGGCCCGAGGCGCGCACCGAGACCGAAGAGGCCCGCGACTCGGAGCGCCGGCAGCGGCTGGCCCGTCACCCGTACCTGGCCAAGACCACCAAGGTTCAGGAGTACCTGAACAAGGCCAAGGAACACGCGGCGAAGCAGGAATACAGTCAGGCCGTCACGCACCTGAACAACGCTGCCCAGCTCGATCCTCAGCACGCCGAGGTGAAGGCGCTGATGGTCGAGGTGCGAAAGGCGGCTGACCTGGTGCGCTCCGAGTCGAGCTTCAAGCACGCCCTCGAGGCCCTGAACCGCGGTGACGACGAGCTGGCGCTCCAGGCCCTCAAGAGCGCTGTCAACGCGAACCCGCTCAACTTCAAGGCGGCCCACAAGACCTCGCAGTTGCTGGAGCGCCGGGGTGATCCCCGGGAGGCTGCCAGCTTCGCGCTCAAGGCCGTCGAGGCCGCTCCCCGGAACGTCGAGTTGCGCGTGCACCTCGCGCGGCTGCTGGGTGAAGCGGGCATGAAGGCGATGGCCAAGAAGCACTTCGACGAGGCCGCTCGCATCGACCCTGACCATCCAGAGGTCAAAAAACACGGCAAGAAGCTCTGGCCGTTCTAACGTAGCGACCTCATGGCCGAGCGTGAGCCCGTCATCGGTATCGATCTGGGCACCACCAACAGTGTCGTCGCGACGGTGCAGTCCGGTGCGCCCGTGGTGATCCGTGGCCGCTCAGGTTCCAACCTGATGCCTTCGGTCGTCGCGCTCGCGCGATCGGGCAAGCTGCTGGTCGGGCAGATCGCCAAGCGCCAGGCGATCACCAACCCGACCGACACGGTCTACGCCAGCAAGCGGCTCATCGGCCGCAAGTTCAGCTCGCAGCAGATGCAGGACGCCCTCAAGGGGCTGCCCTACATCATCGAGGCCGGCGAACACGACGACATCAAGGTGCGGCTCGGCGACAAGCAGTACTCGTTGGCAGAGCTCGCGGGCGTGGTGTTGCGCGAGCTCAAGCTCGACGCCGAAGCCCACTTCGGGCGCACGGTGAAGAAGGCGATCATCACGGTGCCCGCGTACTTCAACGACGGCCAGCGCCAGGCCACGAAAGATGCGGGCCGCATCGCCGGGCTCGAGGTGTTGCGCATCATCAACGAGCCTACGGCCGCGGCGCTCGCCTACGGGTTCGGCAAGAACATCAACGGGAAGATCGCCGTCTTCGATCTCGGCGGCGGCACCTTCGACATCTCGGTGATGGAGATCGGCAACGGCGTGTTCGACGTCATCGCCACCGGCGGCGACACGTTCCTGGGCGGTGAAGACTTCGACAACGCGGTCATCGAGTGGCTCGCGGCCGACTTCCAGCGCGAGCACGGCATCACGCTCAAGAAAGACCGCATGGCGCTGCAGCGCCTGAAGGACGCGGCCGAGAAGGCGAAGATCGAGCTGTCGACCGCGCGCGAGACGCAGGTCAATCTGCCCTTCATCAGCACGCCATCGGGCGGTGGCTCTGCGTTGCACCTGCAGAAGACGCTCACCCGCGACAAGCTCGAAGAGCTCACCGCCGAGCTGGTCGCCCGCACCATCAACCTCTGCGAGCAGGTGCTCACCGAAGCGAAGGTCAAGCCCGTCGACTTGCGCGAGATGATCCTGGTCGGGGGCATGACGCGCATGCCCCGCGTGCAGGAATCAGTGAAGGCCTACTTCCGCCGCGACCCCTGCAAGGGCGTGCACCCCGAAGAAGTGGTCGCGCTGGGGGCGGCGGTGCAGGCCGAGGCGCTCACCAACGAAGCCGCTGACGTGGTGCTGCTCGACGTCACGCCCCAGTCGCTGGGCGTGGCCATCGCCGGTGGTTACGTGCGCCGGCTCATTCCCAAGAACACCACCGTGCCCACGTCGGTCACCGAGGTCTTCAACACCTCGCGCGACAACCAGACCACCGTGAAGATCATGGTGCTTCAGGGCGAGAGCGACGTCGCGCACCAGAACGAGCTGCTGGGTGAGTTCATCCTCACCGGGCTGCGGCTGGCGAAACGCGGCGAAGTCGAGATCGACGTCATCTTCGAGATCAACTCGGAAGGTCTCGTCTCGGTGGCCGCGCGCGATCGCGAGACCGGTCAGCAGCAGTCGATTCAGGTCACGGCGAGCGGAGGCCTCACGCAGGACGAGCTCAAGAAGATCCTCGAGGATCAGGCCGACCTGATGTTGGAGGCGCGCGTCGAAGAAGAGGTGAAGGCCAAGCGCCTCGAGCTCAAGTCGTTGATGAACGAAGTCACCGAGCTGATGCCGCAGCTGCAGCAGGCGACGCAGGGCAGCGAGTTCGGTCAGGATGCGCTCGGCAAGGCGATGAAGGCGCTCGAGCAGGGCAAGCTCGCGGGCGAATCACCCGAGCTCAAGAAGGTCACCGACAGCATCGACACGCTCACCAGGACCGTCAGCCTCTTCAGGGGTGTGCTGCAGCGGATCGGGCGTTGAAGCATGAGTAGCGATCGCGCCGCACAGCTCGTGGAAGCTGGCATCTGGCTCAAGCTGTCCGGCGATCGGGAAGGCGCCCGAAAGCTCTTCGAACGAGCGCTCAAGCTCGACCCCGGCAATCAGAAGGCGACGCAGTTGCTCGCGGGGGTGCCTGCACCCGGCGAAGACGTCGTGGCGCCGCCCGCTTCCACCAGGACGCCCGTGCCTCCGGCGATCGCCAGCTCGATCGGTGCAAATCCCTTCGAGCGGGCTGATCGCCGCACGCAGGTGGAGTGGGGCCCGACCAGCCAGCCGCTCCCCGAGGCCAGCCTCGAGAGTGACTGGGGCCATTTGACCGGCGCGGCGACGCCCGTGCCCCAGCCGATGCCCGACGCGGGCGGCGGCGATCCGGGTCCGTACACGTCGTCTTCCTCGTCGAACGTGGTCCTGGGCGGCCCGACGCCGGTGCCGAAGTCGACGCTGCTGTTCCCCGCGGCCAGGGTCAACGCGCCGCGCACCACGCTCCAGCTCTTCGGCCCCGATGACGAAGAGGTGCCCGTCGCTCCACGGACGATCGAGCTGGGGGGGGACGCCGGCCCTGATGCACCGCCTGCGTCGACGCCGCCGCTGTTCGGCGCGGGCACGACCGAGCCGGCGCCGATGACGGTCACCTTCGGCGCGTTGCCCACGCCGTCGCCTTCGACGCCGCCGTTGTTCGCGCGCCTGCCCGCTGCCGCGCCCGCACCGTTGCGGCCCGAGCCCATGGGTCAGGCGTGGTCGTGGTCGATCACCGGCGCTGCGCCTACCGCACCGGGCGCAGCGCCTCGGCCCGTCGAAGAAGACTTCACGCCCATTCCACGGCCTTCGCCTTCACTCGCGCCGCGCGCCGAGTCAGCGTGGGATCAGCGCAGCAACCCCGGCATCAAGCTCGAGGCGGTGGTGGGCCGTGATCGCGCGCTCGATCTCATCTCGGCCGACGACACCAAAGTGCCGCTCCCGCCCGCGTCACGCAAAGAAGAGATTCGCGCGATCCTGCGCGGTGCGCGCGACCTGCTCGAGCTCGACGATCACAGCGGCGCCATGGAGCTGATCATCAAGGCGCAGGACATCGCGCCCGACGATCCCGAAGTGATGCTCATGCGCGAGCGCAGCGAGAAGACGCTGCTGGCCATGTTCGAGTCGAAGCTGGGCAAGCCCGAGACGATTCCCAGGGTGCTGCTCAAGGACGACGAGATCATCTGGCTCAACCTCGACCACCGCGCGGGCTTCGTGTTGGCGCAGATCGACGGCACGGTGAGCTTCGACGACCTCTTCTCGGTCTCGGGCATGTCGCGCATCGACACCGCGCGCATTCTCGCGCAGCTCGTCGAAGAGGGCGTGATCAGCCGCGGATGATCGCGGTCCACTTCGCGCGCACCACCAGCGTGCCGTGCTGGTTCTTCGTCTCTGTGGTCACGGTGAGGAAGTCGAGGCTGCGCTTGGTGAGGATGTCGGTGATCTTCCCCGTGGTGCTGAGCTTGTCGCCCGAGCGCACCACCTCGAAGAACTCGAACGACTGCTCGCCGTGCACCAGCCGCAGCAGGTTGAGCGCGAGCTCGGGGTCGCTGCAGGCGCGGCCGAACGGCGCGATGGCGAACGTCACCGCGAACGTGGGCAGCGCGATGACCGAGCCCCAGGTGGACGCCTTGCCGGCCACTTCATCGTGCAGCACCGGGTGCAGGCCTTCGGGAGCGCCCTTCGCCGAATAACCGGTCGAGGGAATCGAGCCGCCCACCGCGTAGGCGAACTCGCGCATCTTCTCGAGCCCCGCTTCGTAGAAGAACGGCCCGTACTCGCGGCCGATGAACTTCTTGTCGAGCGCCATGGTCAGACCCGCCCTTGAACGGTAGCGCCCTTGAGAATCGTCTCGTCGCGCTGATTGACCGCATGCAGCTCGGCGACCAGCGTGCCGTTCTCGATCGAGATCACCTTGCCGTTGAAGGTCACGGTGTCTCCGGGCACCACGGGCCGGCTGAAGCGCACGCTCACGCCGCTGACCCGGCCGGGATCTCCGAGGTACGCGATGAAGGCGTCGACCGCCCAGCCCAGCGTGCAGAGGCCCTGGAGGATCGCTCCGCCGAGGCCTGCTTGCTGGCCGACCGCGGGATCGATGTGGATGGGGTTGAAGTCGCCCGAAGCCGCCGCGTAATAAATCGGGCGATAGGGGTCGCAGGCGCGCACGAGCGTGAAGGTGTCACCGACAGAATAGTGGTTCATGAGCGTTCAGGTCGATCGAGGGGATCATCGACTTCTTCGGCCGCGGCGCTGTTCTGCCGCGCCTTCCAACTGAGCATCGCGAAGTCGATCAGCTTGTCGAGATAGGTGGACAGCGGGGGGCAGCGCACGCCCGTGCCGTCGAGCAGCTCGAGGGCTGTGTGGCAGTTGTAGAGCACGAGGTGATTGACGTACTGAATCGCGGCGCGTTGGGGTCGGGCGAGCTTTTCCACGCCGGGAATGCGCAGGAACAGGTCGGCTGCGCGCGCCGAGACGCTGAAGCGGGGCAGCTTCTTGTTCGCGCGTTCAGCGATGAGTTCATACACACGGCGGGCGCTCATCGGGTTCGGGTCGACCAGGTGTACGGTCTTGCCGATCGCGTCGGATTTTTGCGCGAGCACCCACGTCGCCTCGACCACGAAGTCGACGGGCACCACGTTGAGCGGCGCCACGCCATTGCCCGGAAGCGGCAGCGGCAGCACCAGCGGCGAGAGCACCAGCAACATGCCGAGGTAGTAGGGGCCTTCGAAACGATCGATCTCGCCGGTCTCCGAATCGCCCACCACGGTCGAGGGCCGGATGATGGTGATCGGCAGGTGCTTCATCGCCCGGCGCACCAGGCGCTCGGCTTCGTACTTGGTCTCTTCGTACGCGTTGCGAAAGGCCTGGCCCTGCTCGAGCTCGTCTTCGGCCACCACGCCCACGCGATCGCCCGAGACGTACGTGGTGCTGTAGTGGATGAAGCGCTTGAGCTTGCTGCATTCGCGCGCCAGCTCGAGCACGCCCCGGGTGCCTTCGACGTTCACCTTGCGCGCGACGTCGTGGGGCATGCCCAGGTAGCTGACCGCCGCGAGGTGGAAGATGTGTGTCGTCTCGTCGACCAGCCGTTGGTACTCGGGGCCGGCGAGGCCCAGGTGCATGTCGACGATGTCGCCCGAGATGACGTCGACCTGCGCGCCCTCGAGCGCTGCCGCGTAGCCCAGCGCCTCTTGCACGAACTTCGGCTGCACGAGCAGGGTGATGCGCCCGCCCGGGTTCTCTTTCGCGAGGTA
>JBKJSE010000050.1:0-11394 GCA_046595925.1 Archangium sp.
CCCGAGCAAGGAACCAGCTTCGCTGGCGATTTCGACCGAAGGAACACACCGGTCCTCCCGAGCGGAGTCGAGGGAGTACTTCTGCCTCGCGCGGCAGGTCACCCCTCGACTTCGCTCGGGCCTTGATCCGTGACGAAGTTTCGGTGGAGCGCCAAGTGATCCGTTTCGTTCGACAATTTCGAGCAACTACTAAACCGAGGGTGAAGACGATCCACGAGGAAGAGCCCGTTCGTAGAACGGCGTGACACAGGCCCGCCTTTCCTTCGAGTACGAGCAGCGAGACGACGCAGAGAAGATGACTGCCTGGAGCGGGCTTCCGTTGCTCGTTGAAGTGATGGGCGCCTTTGGCGTGCGGGAAGCCCTGCAGAAGCACGTCAAGGTGTTCGCTCGGGGTCGCGAGCACGACGAAGAGCACATCATCATGGCGTTGGTCCTCTTGCTCGCATCCGGGGGCGAGTATTTTGACGACCTGCGGCCACTCAAGAATGACGTGGCGCTCGCGCAGTTGCTGGGCTTCAGATTCCCCTCACCCGAAACGGCGCGTCAGTTTCTCTACGAGTTCCACGAGGACCGACTGATTGATGAGGAAGTCGCGAAGCTGGGGCCCGAGAAGAGGTCGTATGTGCCAAAGGAGAGCAAGGGCCTGAGTGGCCTGGGTCGCGTCGTCCAAGCCCTCACCGGTGAGGTTCAACGCCGCTGGCCTGCAGCGACTGCGACGCTCGACTTCGATGCCACGTTTCAGGCGAGCCAGAAGCGCGAAGCGAAGATGAGCTACGGCGGGCCCGGTTACCAACCGATGCTCGCGACGTGGGTGGAGCAAGGACTCGTCGTGTTCGACGAGTTTCGCGATGGAAACGTCGCACCAGCATACGAGTCATTGAGTGTGGTTCAGAGGGGGTTTGGCGCGCTGCCCGAGGGCATCAAGCAGCGATTGATGCGCGCAGACTCGGCCTCGTACTCGGTCCCGCTTCTCAGATGGATGTGCGCAGAGAACATCGAGTTCGCCATCGGCGCGCAGATGCGAAAGGGGCTCAAGGACATCTGCAATGCGTTGCCTCCGGAGCGGTGGAAGCACATGGAGACGCGCAGGAATTCCGTCCTTCACGTCGCTGAGGTCGATTTCTCGCCGAAGGGTTGGCTGCCGAGCGACCCGCAGCTCCGCTACATCGCGGTGCGGATTACGCCGACGCAGTCAGATTTGTTTCCCGTCGACGAAGATGCGGCGGAAGAAGAGGGCGACGAGAACGAGGCAGACCAGGGATGCAACGGCAAGGTGCGGCTCCTCGGTGTGGTGACGAACAGGAAGCTTGGGCCCGCAGAGTTGCTTCGCTGGTACTGGGAAAAGGGCGGGACCGTCGAGCACGTGCACGATGTGCTCAAGAATGACCTCGGCGCAGGCGTGTTTCCATGCGGGCGCTTCGGCGCGAACGCAGCATGGCTTCGCATCGCCGTGCTCACGCACAACCTGCTTTGCGTCGTGAAGCGAATCGCTCCCGCTGAACTTCGTGATGCGCGCCCGAAGCGGTTGCGCCTTCACCTCTTTGCGATTCCCGCTCTCCTGAAGCGGCACGCACGCAGCGTTATTGCGACCGTCTCACGCTTGGCGAGTCGGCTGATCGAGACACGTAATGCGCTCTGGGCGCCGTACGCGGCTCCGGCCGGGTAGCGGGATACTCAAACCATTTCTATCTGAACCCAAGCCGGGCACGGCTCTGTCCCGTCGCGTCGCAAATCGCCGCTCGACGACGACCGTGCCCAGGATTGCTCCCTGACGATCGACACTTGCTCTCGCAACGGGGCCTCACCACCAGCATGCCCGCCCGAAGGCGCATGACCGGGCGTCCGAGCTCGTAACGGAGCCCTCATCGCGAGGAATCAAAGACCGCGCCACTGATTAGGGTCGGGGGGAACGGTGCTGTTCCTTAGGAGCGAAGTCGAGGGGTCACCTGCCGCGCGGTGGCATCTCGACTGCGCTCGATGCGAACGGTGGGTCTGTTCCTTCGGACGAAATCGCCGGCGAAGCCGGTCCTTGATTGACGACTGCTTGAAGGCGAGCGAACAGAGCCTAATGCCGACGCGCGAAGTCCACTGCACCGAAGGAATCGCCTGGCTGACTGCGCAGAAATTCGGCCCCGAAGTCGCGGTGGTCACCTCGATGCCCGACAGCTCCGAAGTGCCGGGGCTCGGTTTCGACGCCTGGAGGAAGTGGTTCATCGACACCTCCGCGCTCATCTGCCGCCAGCTCAGCGACGAGGGCGTCGCCATTTTCTACCAGACCGACGTGAAGCTCGACGGCCGCTGGGTCGACAAGAGCTTCCTCGTCTCGCTCGGCGCTGAGAACGCCGGCAGCTCCTGTCTCTGGCACAAGGTGATCTGCCGCGCCCCCGCCGGACTGACCACCTTCGGCCGCCCCGCCTACGCGCACCTGCTCTGCTTCAGCCGCAACAAGCGCCTCGAGAAGGGTCAGGCCTTCGCCGACGTCTTGCCCCGCCTGGGCGAGATGACCTGGGCCCGCGCCATGGGCCTCGAGGCCTGCGAGGCCATCGCCACCTTCCTGGTGAAGCACACCGCCACCCGCACCGTGGTCGACCCCTTCTGCGGCGTCGGCACCATGCTGGCCGTCGCCAATCGCCACGGACTCGACGCCGTCGGCGTCGAGCTCTCAGCCAAGCGCGCGGAAAAGGCGCGGACGCTCGAGCTGCGCCCGCCCAAACTCGGTTGAATACGATTTAATTGCATCCAATTCAATTCGCGCGCATCTCTGCTGCGTGAACCCGCTCCGCCTGGACTCACAGCTCTGCTTCTCGCTCTACGCCGCCTCGCGCGCGATGACCGCCACCTACAGCTCGTTGCTCACGCCGCTGGGCCTGACCTACCCCCAGTACCTCGTGATGATGGTGCTCTGGGAGGCTGACGGCATTTCGGTGAAGGCCATCGGCGCTCGCCTGCAGCTCGACTCCGGCACGCTGACGCCGCTCATCAAGAAGTTGGAAGCCCAGGGCGTGGTCACCCGCGCCCGCGACGATCACGACGCCCGCGTGGTGCGCATCAGCCTCACCCGCACCGGCCGCGCGCTCGAGCGAAAAGCCCAGAGCGTTCCGCACGCGCTGGTCTGCCAGCTTGGAATCGATCTCCCCGCCGTCGCCCGGCTCCGCAAGGAGCTGACGGCGCTCACCCAGACCCTCCGCGAGGCGAACGCAGAGGGTTCATCGAAAGAGGAATCACCGTGACCACCCCCACCCCGCTCTACACCGCCAACGCCACCTCGAAGGGAGGCCGCAGCGGCAACGTGAAGTCAGACGACGGCCTGATCGACTTCAACCTCACCACGCCCAGGTCGATGGGTGGTGACGGCGCGGTCGGCACCAACCCCGAGCAGCTCTTCGCGGCCGGCTACTCGGCCTGCTTCGCCGGCGCCGTGGGTGCGGTCTCACGCGCTCAGAAGATCAACCCCGGCCCCTTCACCATCAGCGTCGCGGTCACCTTCAACAAAGGCGATGACGGCTACTCGATCTCCACCAGGCTCACCGGCACCTTCCCCGACATGGAGAAGAGCAAAGCCGTCGCGCTGATGGAGGCCGCTCACCAGGCGTGCCCGTATTCGAAGGCCACCCGCGGCAACATGCCGGTCGAGCTGATCGTCGGCTGAGTCAGGCAGAGGACGCGGCCTTCGCCTTCACCAGGTGAAGCTCTTCTTCGCGGACGATCCACCCGCGGCACTGCTCCGAGCCACAGGTACACGGCTGGGCCAGCTCTGCGGGGAACTCGTAGTCGAAGGTGACCTCTTCACCCGCCGCGATGTCCCGCCACGCGTAGAGCTTCGCCCAGGGCTCGCCGTTCTCGTCGAGCCCGAGATCGATCTCCGCGTTGGCGGTGCAGCTGTGATTCATCCACCGCGTCTGATCGACCATGTCGAACGAGACCGCGTCGGTGATGCGCAGCGTGTAGGTGTCGTCCCACCACTCGCCTTCGCGCCAGGTGACGCCCTCGATGTCGGCCATCATGTCGCCCTCCTTGAAGTCCTTCAGGGCGAGCAGGCCGTAGCCATGCGTCTTCGAGCGAACCACGCGTAAACCGGGAATCTGAGCCATGGGCGGCCTCATGCCAGAACTCGGGCCTCGGCTGGTCTAGGCTTTCGGCCCTTCCGGCGAGGCCTCCCCCATGATTCGAAAAGCGTTGTGCCTGTGTGTCTTCGTCCTTGGGTCGTGCAAGGCCGACCTCGAGATTCCGCCGCTGCCCGTCTCTGCGTCCGTCATCGGCGCGGTCGACACGGATCCCACCCAGACCAACGTCGCGCCCGGCGGCATCACCGTGCAGCTGATCGACGATGACGGCCTCAAGCGCTCGACGCTCACCGACGCCGATGGCGGCTTTGCCCACGTCGGCGTGCAGCCCGGTCTCTACGCGCTCGAGGTGACCGCGCCCACCTTCGCCACGCTGATCGTTCCCAACGTGCGCGTGCGCTCGGGCGTGCCCACCGACGTCGGCGTTCTCGCGCCCACCAGCACGCGCAACTCGCCTGACGAGGGGCGCCTCACGGGGCTCGTCACTGCACCCGCGGGCGCTGCGGTCGCCGGCGCCACCGTTCAGTTTCTCTTGAAGCCCAATGACGACCTGCTCGGCTCGGTCACCGTCGGCTTCGATGGCGTCTTCACCGAGCGCTTGCCCCCCGGCCGCTACGTGCTGCGCGCTTCCCACCCCGACTTCATGCCCGTCGACTCGATGGAGCTCGAGGTGCTCCGCGGCCAGGTGCAGGACCTGCGCATGACACCGCTGCTGCTCGGGCTCAACCCGGCGACCCTGACTGGCACCGTCTTGCGCGAGGTCGAAGGCGGCCCCGCGGTTCCTGCCGAGAACGCGCTGCTCACGCTCGGCAACGGAGCGACCACCACCACCGACGCCAGGGGCGCCTTCATTCTCACCGGGCTGCCCGCCGGCACGTTCACCCTGCGCGCGGGCCTGACCGCCCACTTCGATCCCACGCCTGCTCGCACCGTCACGCTGCGCGCCGGGCAGTCGACCGCGGCCGATCCGTTCACCCTCTCGCTCGTGCGCGGCACCATCGAAGGCACCGTCGAGCTGTCCGATCGCGCGCCCATCGACGTGGTGAGCGTGAGCGCCGTCTCGGCGTCGACGATGCGCGGCTATGCGGCCGTGGTCTCGCCCGATCCGCTGCTTCCGTACCGCGGCACCTTCACCATCAACGACGTGCCGTCGGGCTCGTACGAAGTGCAGGCCGCCAAGGCGCGCTACAGCCGGGCCACCACCACGGTCAGCGTCACCACCGGCAGCGCGCCCGCGGGAAACCTGCTGCTCGCGCTCCAGCAAGGCGACTTCCTCATCGATGACGCCGATACGTCCAACGTGTCGGGCTACACGCGCACGCGCGGCGTGACGTTGCGCTTCACCGGCTTTCCCGCGACCGGCGTCACCAGCTACCGCGTCGCCGAAGATCCGGGCTTTCCCGACGCGGGCTTCGCGCCGTACACCGGCGTGCAGCAGCCCTACGTGCTCGCCAGCGGCGGAGACGGCCTCAAGACGGTCTTCGCGCAGTACCGCGACAACACCGGCGCGACGAGCCCCACCTTCCAGAACAGCATCATCCTCGACGGAGTGCCCCCGCCCGCCCCCGGCGTCACCCTGCAGAGCACCGGCACGCCCAACGGCGCCGTGCGCTTCACCCGCACCAACCAGGTGCTCCCGTTGAGCCTGGTGGCGACCGATGATCGAGGGCTCGCCGCGATGAAGATCTCCGGCAGCAACGCGACCGACGTCGACGGGGCGCTGATCGGCCCGCGCCTGAGCGTGCAGGGCACCACCACCTTCGCGCGATCGACCTCGGCTGATGGCCCGCAGACCGTCTTCGTTCAGCTCATCGACAACGCCGGCAACCTGAGTCTCCTGGGCCAGGACACCATCGTGGTCGATGCCACGGCGCCGGTGGTGAGCGGCAGCACGCTGGGCATTCCCCGCGGGCTTCGCGCCAGCGTCGACGGGTTCACCAACAGTCCGTTCGTCGACGTGACGGTCGCGGCCACGCCTCAAGGAAACGGCGAAGCGCTCTACATCAAGCTCGCCAACGCCACCGGCGCCGAGCTCGACGCGGCGAACTTCACGCCGGTACGCACTTCGTTCTCGTGGATCGTCACGCCCGCCGATGGGCTCAAGACCGTCTCAGCGGTGTTGATGGACAGCGCCGGCAACACCAGCGCGATCACCAGCAGCACCATCACGCTCGACACCACGCCGCCGTCTCCCGTGAGCGCCACGCTGCCTTCGGGTTTGGTGCGCGGGTCTCCGGTGCGCGTGAACGTAGCGTCGACCGCGGTCGATCTCTCGCCCACCGTGGGCCTCGCGACGTCCGACAACCCGGGCTTCCCGTCGCCCGCGGGACCGCTGCCGGCGGGCGGCTTCGTCGACGTTCCCCTGACCACCGTGCCTGCGTCGCCGGGCGTCTACCCGGCCACCGTGTACGCACGCTTCCGCGATCGTGCGGGCAACGACGCGGTGATTTCTCTACCGCTCACGGTCGACTCCGAACCGCCGACTGGCTTCATTCGCTTGCAGGGCGCGCTGGCCGATGGAACGCCTGACGCTGCTTTGACGGCGGGAGCGGCCGTCAGCGTGCTCGCGGGCACCGTGACCGGCGCGTCCGGCTACCTGCTGGGAGACGCCTCGCTCGCGGCCTGCCCCAACCCCCAGACGACCCCGTACACCTCGATGCCCAGCACCGGCGTGTTGCCTCACACGCTGACCGGCTCGGGCTCGCCGCGTGAGGTGCGCGCGTGTTTCCGCGACGCTGCGGGCAACGTCTTCGGTGGCCTGGTGAGCGGCGCGTGGGTTCCTTCGGCGACGATCGACTTCGACGCCACGCCCCCCACGGGCTGCACGCTTTCGGTCACCGGGCGTAAGGTCGACGGCACGCCTGCTCCCGCGGGCCGCACCGCGAGCGTCGACGTCATCACCTCGCTCACCGGCTGCTCGGGCGCGCTCGAGGCGGTGATCACCAATGGCGTCGTGACCTGCAGCAACGCGCTCACCGGCTGGTCTTCGTTGACCGGGCTCGGCTCGCCGCAGTTGCCGCCGGTCGATGGCACCAAGACCGTGTCGGCCTGCGTGCGCGACGGCGCGCGCAACGTGTCGAGCGTCACGTCCATCGCCATCGTGCTCGACACCTCGCCGCCTTCGGCTGCTTCGGCAGAGATCGAATTCCTCGAAGGGGTGGTGAACCTCACCGAGGCCACCAACCGCGCCACCGACGGCGGGCTGTTCGTGAGCGCCGCCGTCAGGGCTACCTGGGCCGACGCCACCGAGCTGCTGCTGGAGACCGGCGCTGGCCGCACGGGCGTCGACGCCGGAGCGATCTTCACGCCCTCCGTCCCCGCGGCGCGAACCGCCCTGTCCGATCAAGGCGGCGGCTCGGCATCCGTGCAGCTGCTCGACCTCTCCGCGCTGGGCCCTTCGCCCGACGCGGTCAGGCTGTCGATCGGAACGCGCTTCCGTGACGACGTCGGCAACACCACGGAGCGCGTGACCACTGACGTGCTCGTCGACGTCACCCGCCCGCAGCCGCCCACGCTCACGGGCCTCTCGACGGGCAATCGGTCGGGCACGCTCTTCTGGCTGGCCTCGCCTTCGTACGACGTCAGCAGCTACGAGCTCGGCACGGGAACTCAAGCCAGCTGGCTGGTCGGCGGCACGGCCCCGGCCACGGCGCTCACCGGCACGGCCATCGGGCTGCAGAACCGGCGCGAGTACCAGTTCGGCGTGCGCGCGGTCGACGGTGCGGGCAATCGTTCATTGCTCTCGAACGCGCTGACGGGAACGGCCGGCTGGCGCGCGGCCAACGTGCCGATCAACAGCACGTTCCCGCTGCGCCCGCTCGACGTGGCCGTGAAGGGCGACGACATCTACCTCACGTTCTCCGAGCGCGACGTCGAAGGCTCGGTCGAGACGGGCAACCTGCGCATGGCCCACTCGCCCGATCGCGGCCGCACGTGGGTGCTCTCGACCATCGACGCCACCTTCGCGTGGAACCGCAAGGTGGGCCGCATCAACGTTCAGGACACGCAGGTGGCCGTGACCACCATCGGCAGCGATCAAGATCCGACCACCACCAACTACCCGACGCTGGGCGAAGCGAAGATCTACTCGTCGCTCGACGGAAACAGCTGGACCAAGTGGTCCGACTCCAACCTGCCGATGCAGGCGAACTGGGGCGAGGTCGGTGGCCCCGGCATCGTGGTCAACGGCACGTACGGCCGCATGTATTACGTGCAGAACCCCGGCGCCGCGAACCTGATCCGCACCTACGGGACCACGCTGGTCTCGGGCTTCAACTTCCCCTTCTTCTCGACGTTCTACGACGCGCCCGATGCGGTGCAGATGAACGACCTCGCGGTCTGCGACGGAAACTACCTCAAGGTGATGGTGTGGAGAGAAGCAGGGCAGCTCAACTCGCTGACCCACCGCTTCGTGTTCGACATCGACTACGTCAGCACCGAGGGCAACGGAGCCCTCGTTCAAGCGGGCACGGTCGACGGCTTCGACCTGGCGTGTTCTTCCTTGCCGGGCCGGGCCAACGCGTACGTCGCCTACAAGATCGGCTCGACGATCGCCTTCCGCGGCAGGCAGGCCACGGGCACCTGGTTCGGTAACGGCGGCTTCTCGACGGTCACCGACGCCGACGTGCGTTTCCCCCCGCGCATCCACGCAGCGGGCACCATCGCGGCGATGGTGTATCGGCAGCAGACCGGCGGCGTGCGGCTGGGCATCGTCACCGATGAAGGCTCGGGGTTCTCACCTACCGAGTGGGGCCGCGTGGAAGCCAACCCGCTCCAGGGGTACTGGCCCGTGGTGGGCGGCGCAGCCATCGACGACATCGTGATCGCGTACACCGACGCAGATGCCGCCACGCTCACCGTGCTGGTGCCCGAGCTGCGCGGCGTGGTGGGACGTGGGCTGCCGGGCATCAACACGGCCTCGCTCTCGTGGGCGAGCGGCGGGTTGAGCGAGTTCCTGGTGCGCACGGCCGATCAGCCGAGCTTCACCAGCCCGCTTCAGACCTTCTACATGAGCCAGCCCACCTTCGACGTGCCGGTGCCTGTCGACGAGCCGCTCTTCCACCGCATTGGTGCGCGCGATTCGTTTGGGCAGGGCTCTGATGAAGGCGAGCTCTGGCAGATCGCCCCCTTCGAGCAGACCGCGATCATCACCAGCCCCTCGAGCATCGGCACCGGCGCGACGTCGAGCTCGGCGATCGTGGCTCACGACAACGCCGTGCTGGTGTTGCCGCCCTGGAACTACCGTGGCCTCGGTGACTCCGACCTGACGCTGTATCGATCGCTCGATCAAGGACGGAACTGGGCCGCGTTCCAGCCGCCGGCTGCGGTGACGACCACGTCGGCCCGCGCGATGGATGGTGCGTTGGGCCGGACGGTCCTGGCCTACCGGCTCTCTGTCTCAGCCGGCGTGCGCGCGCGGCTCTTCTCGAGCCTGACGGGCACGTACCCGGCAGAGACGATGATCGACGCCAGCATGAACGCCGATCACGTCGCGGTGGGCACCGATCGGAACAACCGCTTCGCGATCATCTCGAGCGCGGTCGCTGTCGATCAAATCGGCGTGGCGTGGTCGAACGACGGCGTCACCTTCGTCAACCGCGCCCGCCTCACCATTCCCGCGGCCGCCAGCTACGCCATCAGCGATCTCTCGGTGTGGCGGGTCGACCCCTTCCGCTTGATCATCGCGTGGCGCCAGAGCGGTGCGGGCAGCGAGCGCATCTACTTCGCGGAGTCCACCGACCAGGGCGTCACCTTCGGGACACCGGTGCTGCTGGCCGATGGCACCACGGGCAGCTCGGGCAATCAGTTCGTCAACACGCAGAGCATCACGCGCGGCGCGGGCAACGACGCGTACAGCGTGCTGGGCCATGTCAGCCAGAACGCTGTCACCCCGCCCCGCTCAGCGAACCTGTGGCTCAGCATCACCGGCACCGATCACCCGCCGAGCCCCACCAACTTCACGCAGTTCCTGTTGGATCAGGATCCGGCCGTCAAAGACAGCTTCGATTTGACGTCGACCAGCGACGGCCACGCTGTCGCGTACCAGACCACCAACCTCGTCGGCTCGGTCACCGAGACCTCGCTCAAGATCGCGGTCTGCACGACCGACTGCCACCTGCTCAACAACTGGTACCGGCGTTCCCTGTCCACCTGGCCGGCGACGTCGAGCACGCGGCTCTCACCGGTGATCGCGCAGTCGACCACCAGCGGCGGCGCGATCGGACCTCGGTGGTACGTCACCTTCCGCGAGGGTGGTCAGTTCAGAGTTCTGCGCGGTGGCCTGGTGCGACGGGTGCGCTGAGGCACGGTCGCCTTCGGTCCGGTCCTCTTCGCTTTCCCGCACCTTCGGGCAGGCCGTCAGGGAAGGCTTGACCTGAACACCCGTTCCGCGCCAAGTCGCGCGGGCGCTGGCACCCCATCGGCGCTACTTCAGGGCAACCCCATGGCCGAACCCGACTTCGTCAGCATTCGCGGCGCCAAAGAGCACAACCTCAAAGGCGTCTCTCTCGACATCCCCAAGAAGAAGCTCGTGGTGTTCACGGGGGTCTCTGGCTCGGGCAAGAGTTCGCTCGCCTTCGACACGCTGTATGCCGAAGGGCAGCGCCGCTACGTCGAGTCGCTCTCGGCCTACGCGCGCCAGTTCCTCGGGCAGATGGAGAAGCCCCGGTACGACACGATTCGCGGGCTCTCGCCCACCATCTCGATCGAGCAGAAGGCGGCGTCGAACAACCCGCGCTCGACGGTGGGCACGGTCACCGAGGTGCACGACTACCTGCGCGTGCTCTACGCGAACATCGGCATCCAGCACTGCAACAACTGTGGCCGCAAGGTGGGCAAGCAGTCGGCGCAACAGATCGTCGAGGAGATCCTCAAGTCGCCGGCGGGCACCAAGATTCAGCTGCTCGCGCCGATCGTGGTCAACCGCAAGGGTGAGCACAAAGACCTGCTGGTCGATGCGCTCAAGCGGGGCTTCAGCCGGGCGCGCGTCGACGGCAAGGTGCGTTCGCTCGAGGAGAAGTTCGAGCTCGACAAGAAGTCGAAGCACGACGTCGAGCTGATCATCGATCGCCTGGTGCTCAAGCCCGATCTGCGCCCCCGCCTGACCGACTCGGTCGAGCAGGCGCTGCGCGAGGGCAAGGGCGTGCTGATCGTGACTGACGAGCACGGCACCAAGACCGCCGACCGCACGATGAGCGAGCACAACTCCTGCCATCACTGCGCGTTGTCGTTCCCCGAGCTGGCGCCTTCGTCGTTCTCGTTCAACAACCCGCTGGGCATGTGCACCGTGTGCAGCGGCCTGGGCACCCGCGCTGAGATGGACCCTGATCTG
>JBKJSE010000052.1:0-3368 GCA_046595925.1 Archangium sp.
CTCCGCGGCACCTTCACCGAAGCAGGCTTCACCCTCACCCGCTCCATCGAGCGCCCCAACCAGGAGTCTGAAATGTCCCACGCCGACCCCAGCGTCCCCGTCGAAGTCGAGATCGAGCTCACCCGCCTGCGCCTGCCGCTGCACCAGCTCGGCGGCATTCGCCCGGGCAGCGTGCTCCCGCTGCACATCAACGCCGCGCAGCAGGTGATCTTGCGCATCGGAGACAAGGCGGTGGCCCGCGCCGAGCTCGTGGAGATCGAAGGCGAAATCGGCGCCCGCATCATCTCGATGTTCTGAGGCCCGCCATGAACCTCTCTCCCCGAAACAAGCTCATCGGCGCCGCGCTCCTCGCGCTGATCGCCCCGCTCATCGCAGCCACCCAGGGTGCTTCGGCCGCGACGGCAGCGCGCCTTCTCCTGGGGCTCGCAGCGCTCGGCGGAATCGGGGCGTGGTTCATTCACGCGCGGGGGGGCCTCACCGCCTCGAAGTTCAAGAGCGCACCCCGACTCAACGTGGTGCAGCGAGCAGGTCTCTCCCAGCGCACCGGCGTCGCGTTGATCGAAGTCGACGGCAAGCCGTACCTGGTCGTTCACGGAGACGGCTTCGCGAAGGTCACCCCCACCCGCCGCCCTGCCCGCGTGACGTTGCGTGCCGTCTCGCCCATCTCAGAAGGAACCGCGTCATGAACCCGTTGATCCTCGCTTCCTCCGCGCTGCCGCCCGACGGCTTCGCGAGCAACCAGGTGCAGATGATGGGGTTGCTCGCGCTGATGGCGATCGTCCCCTTCGCCATCATGATGCTCACCAGCTTCTCGAAGATCGTAGTGGTGCTCTCGATCGTCCGCTCCGCGCTGGGCACGCAGCAGGCGCCGCCCACCATGGTGCTCACCGGTCTCGCAGCGGTGCTCTCGGCCACCGTGATGGCGCCGACCTTCGAGAAGATGTGGGCGCAGGGCCGGACCAGCTGGGGCGAAGGCCCCGACGCGATGGCGATGATGTCGTCGGCCGGCACGGTGCTTCAGCCGCTCAAGGACTTCCTCGTCAAGCACGGCAGCGCCGAAGAGCGCGCGCGCTTCGTCGACATGGCCCGCGAGCTGCGCGGTGAGAACGAAGCGGCCTCGGTGAACGAAGGTGACATCTCGGTGATCGTACCGGCGTTCGTGCTGACCGAACTCAAAGAGGCCTTCATCATCGGCTTCCTGATCTTCCTGCCGTTCCTGGTGCTCGACATGTTGATCGCCAACGTGTTGCTCGCGTTGGGAATGCAGACGCTCAGCCCCAGCCAGGTGAGCCTGCCGTTCAAGATTCTCCTCTTCGTGGCGGTCGATGGCTGGGCGCTGCTCTCGCGCGGTCTCATCCTGGGGTACCGGTAAATGGACACCTCTCTTCTGCTCGGCGTCGCGCGTGAGGCGCTGATGTTGATGGTGCTGGCGTCGCTTCCGCCCATCGGCGCGTCACTGGTCGTGGGGTTCCTGATGAGCCTGATTCAAGCCACCACGCAGGTGCAGGAGTCGACGCTCTCGGTGGTCCCCAAGCTCTGCGCGGCGGTGCTCGCGCTGGTCATCGCCGGCCCGTGGATCGGCTCTCAGCTCGCGCGCTTCACCACCCAGCTGATGCTCACGTTGCCGTCGGTCGCGTCATGAACACCGACGCGCTCAACCTCGCCATCGAAGCCCTGCAGCCGCACGTGCTGGCCGTGGCGTTGATCGGCGCTCGCTTGATTCCTGTCGCGTTTCTCTGCCCGCTCTTCGGTGGCTCGCACGCGCCGATGCACGTGAAGCTCGGAGTGGTGCTGGCGCTGGCCCTCTTCCTCCACGGCGCCGGAGGCATCAATGCACCCGCTGGAATGCTCACCGCCTTCGACTTCGCCGCGCTCGCTGCACAGGAAATTCTCTTCGGCACTTCGCTCGGCCTGGTCGCCGCCCTGCCCTTCGACGCTGCGCGCATGGGCGGCCGCTTCATCGATCTCTTCCGCGGCTCATCAGCCGAAGCGGCGTTGCCGATGGCGGGCTCGAAGGAGGCTGCGACCGGTGACGCGCTGTACCACCTGCTCCTCGCGCTCGGCTCAGCTGGGATGTTGCTGCCCCTGATGCTCGCGGCGCTGACCAGGAGCTACGGCCTCGTCGCGCCGGGCGCGTTCCATCATTCGGAAGACGTCGCGCTTCACCTCGCGGGCCTGGTGGGCACCGCCTTCGCGACCGGCTTCGCCATCGGCGCACCCATCGCAGGCCTGACGCTGGCCATCGACGTCTGCCTCGGCCTGGCTTCGCGCGCGTCACCCAACATGAACCTGCAGGAGACCGGCGCCCCGCTGCGCATCCTCGGAGGCGGTGCTGTCGTCTGGTTGATGATCGGCCTCGTCGCCGCGCGCCTGCAGGACTTCGCGCTCGGTCACGCCGACGAGTTGGTCTCGTTGTCCTTCATGGGACTGGCGAGCTGAGAGTCTCTCCGTGGAGCCGCAGCACCAATCTAACCAGCTGAAATGACGTTCGTTCTGGTTGGCCCGAAGCCTGCTCAAGGGAGCTGCGCCCATGAGCGAGAAGACGCAGCAACCCACCGCCAAGAAGCTGCAGGACGCTCAGAAGAAGGGGCAGATCCCGCGCAGCAAGCTCTTCACCTCGGCGGCGGTCACCCTGGGCGGACTGACCGCCACGCTCGCCTTCTCGGAGGACACCAGCCGCCGCTTTCTGGGCTTCACGCGTTCGCTGCTGAGCACTCCGCACCCGGCGCCCGCCGAGGCGATCGATCAAGGCGTGCGCGTGCTCGCCCTCTGCGCTGCGCCGAGCCTCATCGGTGCGATGGGCGCGGCGCTCCTCTCGGCGGTCGCCATGTCGGGGCTGCAGTTCAACGCCGAGGTCATCAGCCCGAAGCTCGAGCGCATCGACTTCACCGAAGGCGTGAAGAAGCTCTTCTCGGTGCGGCAGCTCGTCGACGTGCTCAAGGGCCTCGCGGTCGCCGCCATCATCGGTTGGATCTTCTGGAGCGCGGTGAAGTCGAACGGCCCCGTCGCGCTCTCGGCGATTCACCACGATGGCGGCCGCGCCTTCGCCGCGATGGTGATGCTGCTCAAGCCCGTGATGCTGAAGGCCGCCGTGGTGTTGCTGGTGCTCGGCGTCGCCGACTGGGCGCTCGCGCGCAAGCGCCACATCAAGGACCTGATGATGTCGCACCAGGAAGTGAAGCAGGAGCACAAGAACTCCGACGGCGACCCGCACCAGAAGGCCAAGCGCAAGTCGCTGCACAAGCAGCTGTCGAACAGTGGCAACGCGCGCGGCGTGCAGAAGGCGACCGCCGTGGTGGTGAACCCGACGCACATCGCCGTGGCGCTCCGCTACGCCGAAGACGAGTGCGAGGCGCCGTACATCGTGG
>JBKJSE010000070.1:0-9202 GCA_046595925.1 Archangium sp.
GACCATGGAAGACTTCATCTTTGCACCCATCGTGCTCATGGTCGGCCTCGGCGTTCACGTCGCGATCCTGCGTCGGCATTCCGTCGCCGAAGCCAAGGTCCTGAACGCGGCCTTCGCGCTCCACGTCGCCTCCGGCTTCGGCCAGGTGCTGTTGACGCAGTACTACTTTGGCGGCGGCGACATGACGGGCTACTTCCAATCGGGAGTGCCCATGGCAGATGCCATGCGATCCGATTTTGGCAGGTTCTTCCCTGCCGTGATGGAGGGGTTCTTTCGAGCGGAGGAGTTCTCCGCCCCCGTGGAGTTCTTCGCGGGCGGCGGATCAACCCAGTCGATGTCGGCGATCTCGATTCTCCTGCTCTTCGCACTGGGAAACAGCCTCTATGCCTCCGTCCTGGTGCTCGCGATCGGGTCCTATCTCTCGAAGGTTCTTCTCTACCGGGCGCTCGCACAGGACTTTGCCCCCGCGTTGCAGCGCTACGCGTTGATCGGCGCGACGTTACTTCCGACTGCGGCATTCTGGTCCTCCGGTCTCCTCAAGGAGCCGGTCGTCATGTGCATGATTGGTCCGGCGGTCCTCGGCCTCCGTTGGCTCTCCAGCGGCCACCGAAGAGGACAGGCGATTGCCATGGTGGTGGGTTCAGCCGTGGTGATTTCGGTCATCAAGCCCTACGTGCTGATGGCCCTCAGCATCGCCGCGGGCCTCTTCTACTTCTGGTCGCGGCTGTTCTCGAACGACTCGGCAGCCCTGAAACCCTTCGCGCTCATCACCGCCGTGGCCCTGGGCAGTAGCGGCTTCGTCCTCGGCAACCGCTTCTTCAACAAGGCCGAAAACGAAGATGCCTCGAAGTCGTTCTCTCGCCAGCGACAAAACGGGGCCAACATCGAAGGCGGCTCCAACTTCTCCATCGAGGGCGCCCCCCGAGAAGGAGAAGAGGTGGTCGACCGTGGCTTGGCAGGCGAGCTGGCCCTCGCCCCCTTTGCGATCTTCACCGCGCTCTTCCGGCCCCTGATCTTCGAAGCGCGCAATGCCGTGCAGCTCGCGAACGCGCTCGAAGCCACGGTGCTGCTCGTGATGTTCCTGCAGATCCTCCGTGAGCGTGGACTTCGGGGCCTCTTCAGCGCCGTGCGCGGCTCGCCGACCCTTCTCTTCTGCGCCGCGTTCACGCTCGCGCTGGCGCTCGGCACCGGGCTGGCCAGCACCAACATGGGCACGCTGTCCCGCTATCGCGCCCCGATGATGCCGTTCTTCTTCGTGCTCTTGATGGTGCTCCGCAACGAGAAGGCCGCGCTGCGGAAGGCGGCGGACGACCTCACGCGCGCTGACGAATCGAGATCACCTGGGCCTCTGGCTGCGGTTCGCGTTGCAGCTCAGGCACCAGCGCCCTGATTCGGCGTACGGCTTCTTCGGTACCGAGCTCGGTCGCTCCGTCCAACACCGTGAGGACCTGCTTCGAGACCTCGTCCCAGGCGCGCGGCGGCAGCTTGCCGATGAAGATCTTCGGGTGGCGGGTCTTCTCGGCCTTCTCTTCGACCGTGGACAGTTCCTCGAAGAGCTTCTCGCCGGGTCGCAGGCCCGTGAAACGAATCTCGATGTCCTTGTCGGGAACGAGGCCCGAGAGGGTGATCAGATCGCGCGCGAGGTCGACGATCTTCACGGGCTGCCCCATGTCGAGCACGAAGATCTCACCGCCCCGGCCGATGGTCGCGGCCTGCAGCACCAGCTGGCTCGCCTCGGGAATCGTCATGAAATAGCGACGCATCTCCGGATCGGTGACCGTGACCGGCCCACCCGACGCGATTTGTTCCTTGAAGATGGGGATCACGCTGCCCGCTGAGCCGAGCACGTTCCCGAAGCGCACCGCGACGAAGCGCGTCTTGCTGCGCTGGTCGAGCGCCTGCACGTAGAGCTCAGCCACGCGCTTGGTCGCGCCCATGATCGACGTCGGGTTCACGGCCTTGTCCGTCGAGACGAGCACGAACTGCTGAACGCCGAACTCGTGCGCGGCGTCAGCGACGACCCGGGTTCCCCCGACGTTGTTCTTGATCGCTTCGCCGGGGTTCCATTCCATCATCGGCACGTGCTTGTGCGCAGCCGCGTGCACCACCACCGTCGGCCGGTGCAGCGCCATCAGCGAGCGCACCCGGGCCGCGTCACAGACATCCGCGATCGCCGGCACCAGCTCGCCTTTTTCGATCCTCCCGCTCAACTCCCGGTGGATCTCGAAGAGCGCCGGCTCAGAGCGCTCCACCAACACCAGTCTGCGGGCACCGAAGCGCAGGACCTGGCGGCAGAGCTCAGAGCCGATCGAGCCGCCCGCCCCGGTCACCATGACGGTCTGGCCCGCGAGGAGCTGCTCGAGCGAGTTCGTGTCGAGCGAGACCGGGTCTCGGCCCAGCAGGTCTTCGATGTTCACGCTGCGCAGCTGGTTGAGCGTGACCTGCCCGCTGATCAACTGATCGATGCCCGGCATGGTGCGAATCGGCACGCCCGCGGGGCTCACGGTGTCCACGATGCGGCGCATCTCTTTACCGGGCGCCGAAGGAATGGCGATCACCACCTCGTCGATGCGCTCTCGCTTGACCACCTCGACCGCGTCGCCGAGCAGCCCCAGCACGGGCACGCCGTGAATCGCCACACCCTGCTTGTTGCGGTTGTCGTCGACGAAGCCGACGGGCAGGTACCGACCGCTGTGGGTCTTCTGCATTTCGCGCACGAGCATCTCGCCCGCGTTTCCGGCGCCGACGATCAACACGCGCTTCCGTTCGCCTTCGTTCTTCTTCTCGCCGACCGCTTGCGCCAACTGCCACACGGAGCGGGTGCCGAACCGCAGACCGCCCACCAACATGACCGTCAGCAAGAAGTCGATCACCAGGATCGAGCGGGGGTAGTTCCGGTAGCCGCCCAGGAAGATGAACACCGCGAAGAAGAGCGACGACAACCCCGCAGACCTGGCCAGCGCGACCAGGTCTTTCGCGCCGGTGTAGCGCCACAGCCCGGCGAACATGCCCGCCCAGGTGAAGACAAGAAGATGAATCGCCACGTTGGCGGCCAACCAGAGCCAGCCCACGGGGAAGTATTCGGGGGGAATGCTGAACTCGAACCGAAGCTCGAAGGCGCCGACCTGCGCTGTCACGAAGAGCGTGAGGTGCACCGCCACCGCGATCAACCGCCGGTAACGCAGCAGCCACTGGCTGGATTGCTCCATCATCGACTCCTTCGTTCCCGGGGGGGCGGGTTCGGTTCAGAAGGTCGAGTAGGCCCAATCGGCCACGCGGTCAATTCCCTGAGAGTTCGCGCTCATAGAAGGCAACCATGGCTTCGGCGATGCGGTCCCGGGAGAACGACCGGAGCGCGCGCTCCCTGCCCGCCATCCCATGACGCTCCCGCAGTTTCGGATCGGTAACGTAGCGGGCCATGGCCACCGCCAGCTCCATCGGCGCATCGACCTCGACGAGCAGACCGGTGACGCCCTCTTCGACCGCGTCGACACAGCCCGGCACCCGGGTCGAAATCACGGGCTTCCCCATCGCCGCCGCCTCGAGGGGCACGTTGGGGAACCCTTCACGATGCGAAGGCAGCATCACCACGTCGCTGGCCGCGTACACCTCGGCGGGCTCGGCCACCGCGCCGAGCAGGTGAACGCGGGGGTGCGATTCCAACCCGGCCCTCACCTCGGGCGGCACCGGATCTCGCGGCTCGAAGGGCCCTGCCACCAGCAACCGCGCAGGGGCACCCGTCGCCTGCAGTCGCTCGAAGGCGCGAAACAACTCGGGAATGCCTTTGTCTCGAACGAGGCGACCCACGAAGGCGAACACCAGCTCGTCTGTGCCGATCCCCAAACGAGCTCTGAGCGCGCGCCCCGCCGCTTCGTGCTGCGCGGGGGAGAACCGGCCCGCAGCGTCCACCCCGTTGCTGCCTTCGAGGATCACCTGGGACTTCTGACGATCGACGAAGCGGCCGGCGATGACGTGCTCACGCAACGAGTGGCTCTGGCACACCACCTGCGTCGCCGCGCTGCAGCTGAGCCGCTCGGTGGTCTCCAGCACCCCTCGCAGCACGCCGCGCGTCGTCGCCGAAGCGAGCCCGCGCATCTGAAAGACGCGCACCGGCACCTGGGTCGCGTGCGCAGCCAACATGCCGAGCAGCCCCCCTTTCGGGGTACCGGCGTGCACCACGTCGGGCCGCAGTTTCTCGAACAGGGCGCGCAGTTTGTTGAGCGCGATCCAATCACCCAGCGGGGACACGCGACGGGGCATGTCGATGGGCACGGTGCGCACACCCAGCCGTTTTCCGAAGGCCTCCAGCCGGGGATCGGGCGAGGTCACCACCGTCACGTCGTAGCCCCGCGCGGCGGCGAGGCTCACCAGCGTGTCGACGAAGATCAGAGAGTCGGCCACGGTCAAGACGTGGATCAACTTTCGGCTCATCGGCTCTGGTTCTTCGTGAGTTCTTCGTTCCCCATGAACTCAGGCATGGTGGCGTGACCCGAAGACGAAATGCCGTCTCGCTTGAGCACGCGCGCCACCGTCTTGAGCAGAATGCGAGCGTCGAGCATCAACGACCAGCGCTCGATGTACTCGACATCGAGCTCGAACTTCCGATCCCACGACAGGGCGTTGCGCCCGCTCACACCGGGAAGACCGGTGATCCCCGGCTTCATCTCGTGCCGCCGGGCCTGACGCGGGCTGTAGCGAGGCAGGTAGCGCATCAACAGAGGCCGGGGGCCCACCAGGCTCATCTCACCCCTGAGCACGTTGAGCAGCTGCGGAAGTTCGTCGAGGCTCGCGCTTCGAATGAAGGCGCCCACCGGCGTCTGTCGTTGCTCGTCGGGGAGCAGCTCTCCGTCGGGGCCGCGCTCGTCGCTCATCGTTCTGAACTTGAACAAGCCAAACGGCTTCCCGTGAAGGCCGGGGCGTTGCTGGCGAAAGAACACAGGGGCGCCCATCGTGCTGCGAATCGCGACCGCCACCCCGGCCATGGCCGGTGCGAAAGCAACGAGCCCGGCCGTCGCGCCCGCCAGATCGATCACCCGCTTCACCGCCAGGGCAGCTCTGCGTCGCTTGCTCATCGGCTGCTGGTCGCGCGTCACGCCCTCCGTATACTGCGGACGTGCCTCACACTCCCGTTCTCGTCCTTGGCGCCGGTGGACATGGGCGCGTCGTCGCAGAGGTGGCGCGCAGCGCGGGCTACACCATCGAAGGGTTCATCGACGACGCTGTTCCCCTGGGCACGAACGTCCTCGGCGCCCCTGTGCTGGGCACCACGGCCTGGCTCCTCGGGCAGCCCGCCCGAATGGTGGCGCTCGGCCTGGGCGACAACCGCCGAAGGGAGCAACTGCAGCAACAGCTCGAGGCAGCCAGCCATCACGTGGGCACCTTCGTCCACGCCACCGCGTGGGTGTCTCCGACTGCGACGCTGGGCGCGGGAACCGTGGTCATGGCCCGCGTGGTGGTCAACGCGGAAGCCCACATCGGCCGAGGCGTCATCTTGAATACCGGGGCCATCGTGGAGCACGAATGCGTCGTGGGTCACTTCGCGCACCTCTCCCCCAGCGCGACGCTCGGTGGAAGTGCTCGCATCGGAGAACGCAGTCACATTGGCCTCGGGGCCAGCGTGATTCACCTGGGTGAGGTGGGCTCGGACTGCGTGGTGGGAGCAGGCGCCACCGTCATCAAGGGCCGCATCGCCGATGGGCTGACGGTCGTGGGTGTGCCGGCGAAGCCCCTGCGCCGCTGAAGCTGCTAGAGGCCACACGAATGGGTGCACGCGTCTATCTGTCTCCGCCTCACATGGGCCCTGAAGAGCGGGGGCTGCTGCTCGAGGCTTTCGACTCGAACTGGATCGCTCCGCTCGGTCCCCACGTCGATGGCTTCGAGAAGGAGTTCGCAGCCAAAGTGCAGATGCCCCACGCCGCTGCGCTCTCGAGTGGCACGGCGGCGTTGCATCTCGCCTTGCAACTGCTCGGAGTCGGCCGCGGTGACGAGGTGCTCGTCTCGTCGTTGACCTTCTCGGCCTCGGCGAACCCCATCGTCTACCAGGGCGCCAACCCCGTCTTCCTCGACGCGGAAACGCAAACCTGGAACCTCGACCCGGCCTTGCTCGAGGAAGCGCTGAAGGAAGGCGTCAAGCGCAACAAGCGCCCGAAGGCCGTCATGGCGGTGGACCTCTACGGCCAGTGCGCGCAGCTCGATCGCATCTCTGCGTTGTGCGCCGAGTACGACGTCCCGCTCATCGAAGACGCCGCCGAAGCGCTGGGCGCCACGTGGAAAGGAAGGCCCGCGGGGACCTTCGGTGCGCTCGCTGCGTTCTCGTTCAACGGCAACAAGATCATCACCACCTCAGGCGGCGGCATGCTGGTCAGCCGTGACGCGGCGTTGATCGAGAAAGCGCGCTTCCTCGCCACCCAGGCCCGCGATCCCGCGCCGCACTACCAGCACAGCCACATCGGCTTTAACTACCGGCTCTCGAACCTGCTCGCCGCCGTCGGCCGCGGCCAACTGCGCGTGCTCGACGCGCGCGTGCAGGCCCGGCGCGCTCACCGCACCTTCTACGAGGAGACCCTCGGCACGCTCGACGGCGTGGGCTTCATGCCGCTCTCCAGCGAGGGCTCGTGGAACGGGTGGCTCAGCGTCATCACCATCGACCCAGCACACTTCGGCGCGTCTCGCGAAGACCTGCGCCTCGCGCTCGAGAAAGAGAACATCGAGTCACGCCCGGTGTGGAAGCCCATGCACCTGCAGCCGGTCTTCAAGGACTGCCGCATGTACGGCGGCGCGATCTCAGAGGCGGCCTTCGAGAACGGCTTGTGCCTGCCGTCGGGTTCCAGCCTGACGCCCGAAGAGCGCGACCGCGTGGTGACGACCATCAAGAGCCTGCACCGCCGCTGATGCGCCTCCTGTTCCTGGGTGTGCACGCGCGCGACCGCTCCCCGAGCCAGCGCTATCGCTTCGAGGCCTTCGAGCGCCACCTGCGCGCGCGGGGCATCGAGGTCGACTACGCGGGCGCGCTCACCGCCGACGAAGCGCGCGACTTCTACGGAAAGGTCTCGCCCCTGCGCAAAGGCCGCATCGCCCTGCGTGCCCTGGCCCGCCGCGCCGCCAGCCTCGTGCGGGGGGCCGACGTGGTCTTCGTGCAGCGCGAAGCCTTCTTCCTCTTCAACGAGTGGAGCGAATGGCTCGCCCACCTCCGCGCCCACGTGGTGTTCGACTTCGACGACGCCATCTGGATCCACGCGATCTCGGAAGCAAACCGCCGCTTCGCGTTCCTCAAGAACGTCGACAAGATTCAGCGCATCGTCGGCCTCTCGCACACCGTCATCGCGGGCAACGACTACCTCGCGAGCTGGGCGCGCGCGCACTCGCGCAACGTTCACGTCATTCCCACCTGCGTCGACACCGAACGGTTTTCGCCGGGAACGCCCTCGCCCATCGCCACCATCGGCTGGAGCGGCAGCCCCTCGACCGTCGCTCACCTGCGCCCTCTCCTCCCCGTGCTCGAGCGGGTCAAGGCGCGCTTCGGCGACCGCGTATGCATTCGGGTGATGGGCGACCCTTCGTTCAGTCACGCACCGCTGCACCTGCGCGGCGAAGCGTGGACGCCCGACGCCGAGCTCGCGCTCCTGCAGGACATGAACATCGGCGTGATGCCGCTGCCCGACGACGAGTGGACGCGCGGCAAGTGTGGCCTCAAGGGCCTGGTCTCGATGTCGATGGGCGCGGCCACCGTGATGAGCCCCGTCGGCGTGAACACCGAGATCGTGACGCACGGCGAGAACGGCTTGCTGGCGCGCACCGACGACGAGTGGGTCGAGCAGCTCTCGCGACTCGTGCAAGACGCCACGCTGCGAGGGCGAATCGGAGCGGCGGGGCGTCAGACCGTGGTGCAGCGCTACTCCGTACAGCGTTGGCAGGAGCCCCTCGCGCAGCTGCTCCTCGACGCCGCTCGGTGATAGGCAGCACCGCGTGAACTCCATTCGCGGAAAACGTGCGGTCGTCTTCGGTGGAGCCGGCTTCCTCGGCTCTCATCTGTGTGAGCGGCTTCTCCAGGACGGCGCTGAAGGCGTCATCGCCGTCGACAACCTGGTGACCGGCAACCTGAAGAACCTCGACGGGGTGAAGCGCGATGCCCGCTTCGATGTCCTGCAGCAAGACGTGTGCACGCCCGTCACCATCACCGGCCCGGTGGACTTCGTCTTCAACCTCGCCTCGCCTGCGTCCCCCAAGGACTACGAGGTGCTCTGGCTCGAGACGTTGCGCGTCGGCAGCCTCGGTACGCAGCACGCGCTCGAGCTGGCCGAGAGCAAGAAGGCGGTGATGCTGCAGGCGTCGACCTCGGAGATCTACGGCGACCCCCTCGTGCATCCTCAGGTCGAGAGCTACTTCGGCAACGTCGACTCCACCGGGCCGCGCGCCGTGTACGACGAGGCCAAGCGCTACGGAGAGGCGATCGTTCAGGCCTTCCGCCGCAAGCGCAACGTCGCCACGCGCATCGTTCGCATCTTCAACACGTACGGCCCGCGCATGCGCCTCAACGATGGCCGCGTGGTGCCGCAGTTCGTCGCCCAGGCGTTGCGCGGCGAAGATCTCACGCTCTACGGAGACGGCTCGCAGACGCGCAGCTTCTGCTTCGTCGACGATCTGCTCGAGGGGATTTTGCGCCTGGCGCTCTCGAACGAGCAGGACCCGGTGAACATCGGCAACCCGCGCGAGCAGACGATTCGCGAGTTCGCCGAGGCCGTGAAGAAGGCCGCGGGTGGTGGTGGAAAGCTCGTGTTCGAGCCGCTGCCGCCGGGTGACCCGAAGCAGCGCAAGCCCGATATCTCGCGGGCGCGCGCGATTCTGGGCTGGGAGCCGAAGGTCACGCTCGAGGTCGGTTTGCCGAAAACGATCGAGTACTTCCGCAGCGTGCTCTGAAGTTTCAGCGAGTTGCCTGAGGGCCACCCGCACTTGTCAGACCCGGGTGAGAGAACCCGGGCATGAACAATCAAGACACCGTTGAGACCGTTCGCATCGAGCGCAGTCCAGATGCCACCGTTCGCATCGAGCGAAGTCGAGATGCCACTTGCAGCGCACTCAATGAGGCCGTTCGCATCGAGCGAAGTCGAGATGCCACTTGCAGCGCACTCAATGAGACCGTTCGCATCGAGCGCAGTCCAGATGCCACCGTTCGCATCGAGCGAAGTCGAGATGGCGCTTGCAG
>JBKJSE010000096.1:0-2937 GCA_046595925.1 Archangium sp.
AACACACCGGTCCTCCCGAGCGGAGTCGAGGGAGTACTTCTGCCTCGCGCGGCAGGTCACCCCTCGACTTCGCTCGGGGGGAACGGTGCTGTTCCTTAGGAGCGAAGTCGAGGGGTCAGCTGCCGCGCGGCGCAGAGGTGGCATGGGTCTGTTCCTTCGGACGAAATCGCCGGCGAAGCCGGTCCCCTGCTGGGGAGGAACGGTGAGCAGTGGGCCCTACAACGACATGACGTACGCGAGCAGATCGTCGCGCTCAGCCTCGGTGAGCAGATCCGCGCGGCCGTGCTTCGGCGCCCACGTCTCGATCGCCGTGCGCAAGGGGAACCGCGTCTCAACGCGCACCGAACCATCTCCCTTCACGCTCAGGCCCGCGAGCCCCGTGGTCAACATGGGAAACACGTCCCAGCTGCCGACCAGCGAAGGCGTACCGAAGCCCTCGAAGCGCGTGTTCTGCTGCGCCTCACGCAGCGGCATGAACTTCGGAGTGCCCACGTCGATGAAGCGGCCTCGGGTGGCGGGGCTCTGATCAGTCGTGAACTGCGGCGCCGGGTGACAGCCGGCGCACGCGGCTTTTCCCTCGAAGAGCACCAGCCCGTCGCGAGGCCTGCCGGTCTTCCCATCGGGCAGCGTCAGTGACTCGACCGGAGCGCCATCTGCACCGACGAAGGGGTTGGGCAGCGTCGGAATGAGAGAAGAGTAGAGGGTGAGCGCTTCGATCTCGGTCGCGGTGGGATCGGGGTTGTGAAAGCGGTTGCGCCCTCCGACCATCTTCGCGGTCTCGCCCATCGACTGCGTGGAGGCCGGCGTGAAGTACGGCGGCGTCTCGCGACTGCCGCGCACGGTGGTGCTCCGGTAGATGCGCAGCGGCATCGTCTTCTCGAACAACACGCCTTCGCCGTGGCCTTCGAGGTGACAGGCATCGCAGCTCATCGCGGTGCGGCCGAAGTCGGCGAAGAAGAGCACCTGGCCAAGTCTTCGCGTCGGCTGCGTCAGCGGGTTGGTCACGGGGATCTGCTCGAGCCATTCCGCCTTACCGGGCTTGCTCACGTCGATGATGGCGAGGGTCGCGGTGAAGCGCTCGAGCACGAAGAGGCGCTTGCCGTCGGCAGACAGACTGAGCGCGCGCGGCCCGGCGTGGAGCGAAGGCCCCGCCCTGCCCTGCACGTTGAAGTCTTCCACCGGGCGGATCGAGGGGAAGCCCGGGGGAGGCCGCAGCGCGAGCTCCTGCAGCAGCGCCTTGTTCGCCTCTCCTGTGGCCAGCTTCTTCGTGTCGAGCACGCGAATGAGCCCCAGGCCCATGTCGCTCGCGTAGAGCAGCCCCCGCGCGTCATCGAGCGCCAGCGCTTCGGTCACGCCTGCGCCGAAGCCCAGGTGCCGCCGCCACCCCTTCACGAGGTCGACCGCGCCGACGCCGCCATTCATCGAGACTTCCATCTTGTCGGCGTTGGGGCCGATGTTCGGGCCGATGGAGGACACGAACGCGGTCGACTGCTTCGCCGACCACGCCAGGCCGCGGGGCGCTTTGCCGTTCATCACCGAGGCCGAATATTTCGCGGTGCCGCCCCCGATGATCGGCGTGCCGGGTGAAGGTTCGATCGAACCCTGCACGGCGCCCGTCGAGGGGTCGAGCAGCTCGAGCGCACCAGTGGCCAACGAGCCGACCAGCAACGACTTGCCCGCGATGATCACCTCGCGCGGGTTCGGAGCGACCGGCGCGCGCCACACCTCTTTGCCTGTGGCGAGCTCGATCGCAAAGACCGTGTCGCGCGCCTGTTCGGTCACGTACGCGCGGCCGTCGTGCACCAACACGCCCGCCGCGTTGGCCGGAGCCAGCAGCGTCTTCTTCACGGAAGGCTCATTCATCTTCAGCAACAGCAACGCGCCTTCGTACTGATGCACCACCACCAGCCACTCGGTGCCTTCACCATCGATCCACGTGGCGAGCGCTGACGGCCCATCACCCACGGCGATCGGGGTCACCTTCTTCGAAGCGACCTCGATCTGGAAAACGGTGTCGCTGGTCCCGCTCATCGCGAACAGCAACGAGGCGTCTTTCGAACGAACCAGCGCCGTCAAATCGGGGAAGAGCGTGTCGTTGATCAGCCGCAGCGGCGCTTTGCCTTCCGCTCCGGCGATGCTCGCTTCGACCACGACCTCGGGAAACGTGCCGATCGAAAGCCCGCCCGGCAGCCGCGCGAAGGCGTGGCGCGAGTCGATCACCACGCACGGCAACTTCATCGACAGCGGCTCACCGAGCTGCAGCGTCATGCCCGCGGTGAGCCCTTCGCCGGTGATGGAAAGAGGCTGGCTGGTCTGATTCGAGAGGAGCCGGGGCCCCACGGAGAGCAGCCGCGCGCTGGGCCCCGCATCAGGAACCTGAGCTTGTGGGGACGTGTCAGGCTTCGGGCAACCGAACAGCAGCACCACGACGAGGAGAAAACCCTGATGTCGTCTCACGTGAGGCGGAGTAACACAGGGGCAGAGTGTCCTCCTCACTTCGTGGGGTCGACCCCCCGCTCTGATCGTGATCAGAGGCCCCTGTAATCCTTGACGGTGTGGCACAGCGTTCGCTTTCATCTGAGGCAATCCATGCGCTCGATTCTCTTTGTGCTTTCCGTGCTCGTCCTGATCAGCGCCACTGATGCGTTTGCCGGACCAAAGAAAAAGGCAGTGCCAGCGGCGAGGAAGGCGGCGCCCAACGTCCCCACTGCGACCATGGCGACTGAGCCCTCTGCACCTGCTGCTTCCAACGACTCTGGTGCGGGTCCGGCGGTGCGTGGCCCCACGCGCATCGACTTCGATGACCGGTTGATCCAGGGGCAGTCGAACAAGTCGGGCGCGGTCTATCTCTACGACCGCAAGGAATTGAAGATCCGCTCGATGATCAAGAAGCGCGAGAACTTCCGCGACGAGATCGTCGGCTCGCTGTACGACACT
>JBKJSE010000237.1:0-3186 GCA_046595925.1 Archangium sp.
TCGTCAACGCGAAGAACGAAGACAGCGTGATGCTGCTCGATGGTGACGCGGATCACACGAAGCGGCTGATCAGCAACCTCGAGTCGACGGTGTTCAGCGCCATCCGTGAAGGTGCACGCACCGCGATTCCCGGCTCGTTGCCGCAGCCCGTCAACGTTCGGTGAAGGCCTTCCAGGTGCCGTGCGAGCTCTCCTCGAGCGCGACGGTTCCTTCCCAGCCCGTTCCGTAGAGCGCCGTCTGCACTGTGTAGCCCTCGAAGCGGCGCTCGCGAAAGGCGACCGTGAAGGTCAAGTTCGCTGTCTCCTTGGTCGCAGCGATGTTCTTCGCGGTCTGCTCTTGCGCGAACCTGGCACAGGACTCGGGTGGTGACGGCGGCTTCGATGCCGGGCTGATCTGAGCCTGATCAGGGTTCAAATGACCAGCCGTACTGCTGTCCCCAGCACGTCGCAGTTCGATCCGCGCGCACACCACAAGCAAACCCGCCTCCTCCGTTGAGCCGGATGGACACGAAGTCCGTCCACGGCGGGGTGGTGACGTTCCGACCCCAGCAGTGCGGGCGGCCGTCGTCCTCGACCGCGCACGTCCCTGAATGACCCCTCGAGACATCCACGAATCTGCGGCCAAGCGCGCTGGAGGGCGCGGGCGTCGGCCAACACTCGAGCGCTCCATCGACGCGAATGCCGCACGCGTTCAAGAAGTTCGCGCTGAGCTTGGCGTAGCGCTGGCCCGGCGCAGGCTCGGGAAACGAGATGAAGTCGCAGCTCAGCGAGAGGTCCGCGCGCTGACCGCAGACCGAGGAATTGAGGGTCATCAGCCCGATGAACGTGCCGGTCGGCACCCAACCTCCACGCCAACACGAGATGGTTCCATTGGCGTGAAGGCCGCAGCTGCTTTGTGTGCTTACGGCGATCGCCGTGTAGTGCGCTCCAGGCGCGGGCTGCGCCTGGAGCGGGTTGTAGCCCCAGCAGGAGGCCGTGCCGTCGACTCTCAGGGCGCACATCGTCGCGTCACCTGCCCCAGTCGCGACCTGAATGAAGCGATCATCGGGGCCAGGGCCGCCGGCGGTCGACATTTCGCCGCGCCCCGCGAGGCGACCGCTCTCGAGAAGAAAGTAGGCCCCATCGGCGCTCGTGACCATTTCCACCTGCCGAACCGGCTGCGTCGGTGGAAGCTGTCTGAAGTACCTTCCTCCGCAACGCAGCCGATGCTCAGGGGTCAGCCCGCAGCCAAAGCTCATCGGCTGGTACGACGAGAGTACGTACTGCTCGAACGGCTCCGAGGTGACGGACGGATTGGTCGCCCAGTAGACGCCGCGCTGAGCTGTACACAGTACGTAGCCGTTCGCCTGCCGCACACAGAAGCCGTAGTACGGGCCGGTCACCATGAGGTCAGTGAAGGGCTGGGCGCTGAGCGGAAGCACCTCTGGCAGGGCGCTGTAGATGCCGCTGTTACGGTAGAGACAACGCACCCCACCGTCTGCGATGGCGCACACCTGTGTCTCGCCCATTCCGAGAAGCTCGACGTCACCGAACTCGAGGGGGCCGTAGATGCCTGAGCTCGTCACGCAGGTGAGGCCGCCGTCAGCGATCGTTGGACCGCACAGGCTGTCGTACGTGTTGTGCGGCAAGATGGTGCTGAAGCCGCTGATCGGCGCCGAATTGCTTCCGGCGCAGACCCAGCCGCTCGCAGAAAGCCCACAAAGCACCTCGCCACCAACGAGCTGCGTGAGGGGCGGGAGTGAAATCTGCTGCTCGCCGCCGTCGACCAGGCACGTCACGCCAGCGTCGGAGTGCAGTCCACAGGGCCGGTCGCTTTGGGTGACGAACGTGACGACGTCATGGAGCGCCCCTTCCGCGAAAAACCCAGGTTCTCTGAAGAAGTTCGCAGCGCAAAGCACCTGATCGTCATCACGCAAGACGCAGATGACCGATGAGGACGCCATCAGCCGTGGCCTCCAGAGGAGGGCACGCGCGGGCGATGAGGTGGCTGTCACCACCGCTCCGCTCTTCACGACCACCCGGTAGTAGCGGCCTTCGTCGAATACGGCTTCTGCGTCGAACCACTGCGGCCCGTGCACGAAGGGAAGATCGACGAAAGTGGTCGGGCTGTCGTCGGTCGAGCGCTGCCACTGAAGCACGGGGTTCCCCCCTCGAGCGCCGATGACGTTCTCAGAGCGCGAGCGACCGTCGGCCACCACCGGCTCGATCTCGTACTCATCTGGAATCGAAACGATGGAAGCGTCGGTCGAGAGCATCACGGAGCTGGTGGAGTCGTCGGCCCACGCGTGGATCCCCGGGACGCCGCCTGAGCGCGGCGTGGTCGCATCGGTGTCCAGCCAGGCGCGTACAGACGGACCGAGTGCGGTGGTGCCGCCGTCACTTCGAGTGATCAGCCATCCTGTGAGCGTCGGCAAGTCGCGCGACGCGTTGACGAAATTCGATGTGAAGGTCTGCGCAGTCAACTCGTAGGTGCTCGTCTGGCCGCGAAGTCCAGCGAGGCCCCAGGTCAGCTCGATGCCGCTGCTCAACCACTGCGTGGCTCCGGCGTCGGCGGTCGAGAGGAGACCGGCGCCAGCGTCGACGTCGAGGAACGCGCGAGCGCTGCCGGGAAGGTTTGCGATGACGACTCCATCGCGAAGCACCGTGATGCTGGTGAGGTTGAGCGCTCCAGCGTCCCACGCGAGTGCGATTCCTTCGGGCAACTCGGCCGAGACAGTCAGGAGAAGAACATCGGGTGGCCCGGCATCGAGCGTTCCCGCGTCGTGGTTGGTGCCGTTCGTGACTTCAGCACCCGCCTCGTTCGCACCTGCATCGCTTCTGGTGTCAGGTCCGCGACCCTCGCACCCGACCAGCAACGCTCCCAACCCCACGCACACCAACCGAGTGAACATGTTCGAGACTTTCACGGACTTCGAGTCATCACAACGTCAAGACCCAACGAGCGATCAGTGTCCACGAGATGGACGGGGAGTGGTGGTTCCCCCTCACAGGGTAAGGACCAGTTCACCCGCGCGCGCGGTGCCACTTCCCGTTGAACGGGGCACTCGAGCTGCCCCGACGAAGAGGCGCTCTGGTGGTGTCGCCGGCATCAGCGCTTCGGGAATGGGCTCGAGGCGCTTCGAGAGGGCGTCCAGTTGCGCCAGCTTCGCCGCGAACTCCAGCTCGAGTTGCGCGACATCGACGCGCT
>JBKJSE010000294.1:0-3875 GCA_046595925.1 Archangium sp.
CCGGTCGTATCGATGGAATCAACCTCTGAACTCGAGAGTCGGCTGAAGACGCGCCCCCTGCCGCGGCACGTCGGCATCATCATGGACGGCAACGGCCGCTGGGCCGAGGGCCGGGGCATGCCTCGCGTCGAGGGCCACCGCATCGGCTCTGACAGCGTGCGCGAGGTCACCCGCTGCGCCCGCCGGGTCGGGGTCGAGGCGCTGACGCTGTACGCCTTCTCTTCTCAGAACTGGGCGCGCCCGGCCGATGAAGTGGCCGCGCTGATGGATCTGCTCCGCGAATACCTCCTCAAGGAGCGCGAAGAGATCTTAGGCAACGGCATCCGCCTCAACGCCATCGGTGAGCTCGACAAGTTGCCGAAGTACGTGCGCGAGCCGCTCGAGGCCATTCGCGAAGAGTCGGCGGCCAACACCGGCATGACCCTCACCCTTGCGCTGTCTTACGGCGGCCGGGAAGAGCTGGTCTCGATGGCGCGCCGCATCGCCGAGAAGACGCAGAGTGGCCAGCTCGAACCCGCCGCGGTGAGCGAAGCCCTCGTCGACGCGCTGATGTGGACCTCAGGCCTGCCCCCGGTCGACCTCGTCATTCGCACGTCGGGTGAACGCCGATTGTCGAACTTCATGCTCTGGCAGACCGCGTACGCCGAGCTCATCTTCTCCGAGATCCTCTGGCCTGATTTCCGCGCACGCGAGCTGATCGATTGTCTCGCCACGTTCCAACAGCGCGACCGCCGCTTCGGCATGACCGGGGCCCAGGCGCAGACGCTGCCCTTCCGCAGAGCGAGTTCGTGACGGACAAGAACAAGAACCTCCTCGTACGGGTGATCTCAGGTCTCACGCTGCTCCCTGGCGTGCTGTACCTGCTCTATCTGGGCGGCTGGTGGACGGCCGCGCTGCTGGGCTTCGCCGCGGGCGCCTGCGCCTGGGAGTACATCAGCATCACGCTCAAGGGCCCGTTCACGCCCGTCGCGATCCTCACGGTGGGCATGGCGGCGGCGATGCCGATGCTGCCGATCGCGGTGCCGCTGCACGCCAACGCGCTGATCTCGGGCGCGACGGGCATCGTGTTGTTCTCTGCGTGGGCCTGGCACCTGCTGCGCGGCCCGTTGCCTGAAGCGCCGCTGCGCACCGCGCACCTGTTGATGGCCTTCATCTACGGCCACGGTGGGCTGACCGCGCTCGCAGCCCTGCGGCTGGTGCCTGATCACGGCCTCATGTGGGTGGTCTGCGCGCTGGTGATCACCTGGGGCAACGACACGATGGCGTATTTCGCCGGTCGCCTCTTCGGGAAGCACAAGCTCTACCCCGAGGTCAGCCCCAACAAGACCTGGGAGGGCTTCGCCGGCGGCTTCGTGGGCGCCATCGGCTTCCTCTTCCTTCAGCGCGCCTTCTTCTTCCCCCAGATGACCGTGCTCGACTGCTTCGTCATCGGCGGCCTGGGCAGCTTGCTGGGTCCCGCCGGCGATCTCTGCGAGTCGATGCTCAAGCGGGCCTATGCGGTGAAGGACTCAGGGGTGATCATCCCCGGGCATGGCGGCATGCTCGATCGCATCGACGCGCTCATCTTCAACGCGCCGATGGTGTTCCTGTACGTGCAGTTCGTTCGGGGTTGGCTGGCCTGACGAGCAGCGCGGATGAAACCGGCGTCGCAGCCGGTTAGGGTCCCCACCACATGGGCGCCTTTCAGAACGCGATCTACTTCGCCATCTTCCTGGGCGTGCTCGTCACCGTGCACGAGGCAGGACACTTCTTCGCGGCCAAGTGGGCTGGCGTGAAGGTGCTCAAGTTCTCCATCGGCTTCGGGCCCAAGCTCTTCAGCTTCCGGCGCGGCGAGACGGAGTACCAGATCGCCGCGCTGCCTCTGGGCGGCTTCGTGGCGATGGCCGGGCATCACCCTGGTGAAGACGTCGCTGAAGAAGATGCGGGTCGCACGTTCCTGGGCGCGGTGTGGTGGAAGAGGGTGATCATTCTGCTCGCGGGCCCCGCGGCGAACCTGGTCTTCCCGATCATCGCGCTGTTCTTCGTCTATCTGGGTGACTCGACTGAGTTCACGCCGCGCGTCGGTGCGGTCGAGCCGGGTTCTCCTGCCGCGGTCGCCGGTCTGCGCCCGGGCGACTTGATCCTCAGCATCGATGGCACTCCGATTCGCACGTTCACCGAGCTGTCGAAGATCGCGGCCGCGAGCGCTGACAAGGAACTCGCGCTGGTGGTCGATCGCGCTGGCAAGCAGGAGTCGCTGCGCGTCACGCCTTCGAACGTCGAGACGCTCGGGATGATCGAGATCTCGCGAAAGGGTCGTATCGGCATCTCGCTCGCGGAGCAGGCGGCGGTGCTGGGTGTGCCTGCTGGTTCGACGGTCGAGACTGCAGGGCTGCGCACCTTCGATCGGGTCATTCAGCTCAATGACGAGCCGGTGCGTACGGCGCGTGAGCTCGAGATGGCGCTCGATAAGGCGAGCGGCTCGGTGAAGGTGAAGGTGGTGCGGTTCTCGTCACTGCACGAGGGGCTGGTGCTGCCAGAGATCGTCGAGGTCGAGCTTCCGCTGGCTCAAGGCGCGGGCCTGGCTCGCATCGGTGCTGAAGGGGGCGACGCCTATGTGTGGGAGGTGCGGCCCAACACGCCCGCCGCTGCGCTGGGGATCAAGGTGGGCGATCGTTTCACGGCCGTCAGTGGGCAGCCGGTTCACTCGGTCGGGGCGGTGGAAGATCGCATGGCGCTCGCGCGCAAACGCCAGGTCGAGATCGAATGGCGTTCGGGTAGCGAGAAGCACACCGCGGCGGTCGGGCCGTTCGTGCCGGAAGGCAACGCGAAGTACTGCATGGCTCCGACGGACTTCGGCGTGCGGTTCGGTGCTCCGGGTCTGCCGATGGCGCCGATCGCGGGTGACACGGTCACGCTGCACTTCGGCCCGGTCGAGGCGCTCGGGGCGAGCCTCAAGAAGCTTCCCGAAGGGATCATGTTGATCGGCCGCATTCTGGCGAAGCTGCCCACGGGTGAGGTGCCGTTGGAGTCGATGGGTGGGCCGGTGCAGATCTTCCAGGTCGCCTCTCAGACGGCTGAGGCGGGGCTGGGGGCGTTCTTGAGCGCGATGGCGATCGTCTCGGTCAACCTGGCGCTGGTGAATCTGTTGCCGATTCCGATCCTCGATGGGTTCGGCATTCTGACCGCGTTGTGGGAAGCGGTGCGGCGGCGCCCGGTGCCCATGCGGGCCCGAGAGATCGCCACGTACTTCGGCTTTGCCGTCCTGGCGCTCTTGATGGTGGTGGCGTTCAGAAACGACATCGCAAGACTGCTCTTCTGCTGACGTTCCCGAAACCCACGTGCCTCCCTCTCCCCGAGGGGGACTGGTGAAATAGGTCCACCACCGGTCCCCCCGAGCGAAGTCGAGGGGGTCACTTCGCGAGCGAAGCAGAGGTAGTCCCTCGACTCCGTTCCTAAGGAACAGCACCGTTCCCCCCGAGCGAAGTCGAGGGGTGACCTGCCGCGCGAGGCAGAAGTACTCCCTCGACTGCGCTCGGGAGGACCGGTGTGCTGTGTTCCTCGGATGCACGGTGTGTGCGCTCGCTCTTTCGATCAACCCTGCGACCTGAGACGGCTATTTCGGGCCTTCGCGCACGCCGATGGCCAGCTGACCGAGCCCCGCACCCTTCGCGAGCTCCATCACTTCGACCACCTTGCCGTGCGGCACGCCCTGGTCTGCCTGGACGATCACCATCGTGTCGGGGTTGGTGACCTTCGCGCCTTCGAACGCTTTCTTGAGCTCTTCCGCGGTCACCACGTCGCCGCCCAGCACCAGCCGGCCATCTTCCAGGATCGCGACGGACATGTCGGTCGACTGCGTGGCCACGTCAGCCGCACCGCCCGCGGGAAGGTTG
>JBKJSE010000425.1:0-3059 GCA_046595925.1 Archangium sp.
GTGCTCCGGGGCCGCGCGCGCCGCGAGAAGAAGAACATTCTGCTCTTCATCGACCAGTTCGAAGAGCTCTACACGCTGGTGCCCGACCCCATCGAGCGCAAGGCCTTCACCGCGTCGCTCGCCGCCGTGGCCGACGACCCGACCTCGCCCATTCGTTTGGTCATCTCGATTCGCAGCGACTTCCTCGACCGCGTGCCGGAAGACGCGCGCTTCATGGCTGAGCTGAGCCAGGGCCTCGTGTTCTTGAACTCGCCGGGCACCGAAGGCCTGCGCGAAGCGATCGTCTCGCCTGCCGAGATGGCGGGCTACCGCTTCGAGTCGACGGCGATCGTCGACGACATGATCAAGCACCTGGCCACCACGTCAGGCGCCCTGCCCCTGCTGCAGTTCGCGGCCTCCAAGTTGTGGGACGCGCGTGACGCGGCGAACAAGGTGCTCACGCAGTCTGCCTACGAATCGATCGGTGGGGTCGCGGGCGCGCTGGCCAGCCACGCCAACGCGGTGATCGAGAAGATCCCGCCCGGAAGCCAGGCGCTGGCCCGCGCGATCTTCTTGCGCCTCGTCACCGCCGATCGCACCCGCGCGATCGTCGGCATCGACGAGCTGCGCGAGCTGCACGCCAACGCCGCCGAGCTGCAGAGCCTGGTCGACGAGCTGGTACAGGCGCGCCTGCTGGTGGTGCAGACCGGCGCCGGCGCGGCCACGGTCGAGATCGTTCACGAGTCGCTCATTCACAGCTGGCCGATGCTCAAGCGGTGGCTGGAAGAGAGCGGCGAAGACGCTGCGTTCCTCGAGCAGGTGCGCAACGCCGCCCGCCAGTGGACGCAGAAGGGCAAGGCCGAAGACGTGTTGTGGCGCGGTGAGCTGGCTGAAGAGGCCCTGCGTTTCCAGCGCCGTTTCCGCGGCAACCTGCCGGCCAGTCAGAAGTCGTTCCTCGACGCGGTGATCGATCTGTCGGCCCGCCAGGCGCGCCGCAAGCGCAGCCTCACCGTGGCGGCGCTCGGCTTCCTGGGTCTGCTCGCGGCCGTGGCCTCAGTCGGCGTGATCGTCATCGCCGCCGCGCGCGCCGATGCGCAGCAGCAGGCCAACGTCGCCATCAAGGCCGAAGGCGAAGCGCGAGAGAACCTCGCCAAGGCGATCCGTAAAGAGCAGGAGCGCGCCGAAGCGGCCGCCCGCGCCGAGAAGGCGGCCAGCGAGCTGGTGGTGGCGCTCGAGCAGGCACGCGAGGCGACCAAGTCGGCAGAGAGCGCCGCCAAGCTCGCCGATGCCGCCGCCGAGACCGCCCGCGTGGCGATGCTCTCGGCCAAGCGCAACGAGAAGAGCGCGATGGAAGCGAAGCAGGCTGCCGAAGCTGCCAAGAAAAACGCAGAGCGGGAAAAGGCCAAGGCCGACCGGCTCAAGGCCGAGGCCGAAGCGCGCGCCAAGCGAGTCGAAGAGCAGCTGGGCAGCTCGGTGATCGACGATCTGAAGTGAGGACAGGACGACCATGACGACTGCAAAATGGACGGCGCTTTCGCTGGCCGTGGGTTTGATGCTGGCGCTGCCGTCGTGGGGCGCTGACGACGCGGAGAGGCCGTGGGCGAAGGGTGTGCCCAAGGATCGTCAAGCCAGGGCCATCGCCCTGTTCCGCGAAGGCAACACGGCGCTCAAAGAGTCGCTCTTCCCCAAGGCCGCCGCCCAATATCGCGACGCGCTGCAGGTGTGGGATCACCCGGCCGTGCACTACAACCTCGCGCTGGCCCTGGTGAACCTCGACCAGCCGCTCGAGGTGCACGAGCACCTCACCGCCGCGCTCAAGTTCGGCCCCGCGCCGCTCGATGACGACAAGTTCCAACAGGCCCAGCGGTACCTGGCGCTCATCGAACGCCAGCTCACCAAGGTGAAGATCAGCTGCAGCTTCGCGGGCGCCTCGGTGCGGCTCGATGGCCGACCGCTCTTCACGGCGCCCGGCCAGTGGGAGGGCCAGGTACGCGCCGGCCCGCACACCATGACCGCCTCGCTCGAGGGCTTCCTTTCCGATGAACGTTCGATGGTGCTCGCTGGCGGTGACAGCCAGAAGTTTGAGCTGCGCGTCTACAAGAGCGAAGAGCTCACCGAGTACCGCCGCGCCTTCAGCCCGGTGATCCCCTGGACGGCGCTCGGCGTGGGCGTGGCCGCGATCGGCGCCGGCGTGGCCTTGCACCTGAGCGCCGCCAACCAGTTCGCCACCTACGACACCGACATCACCTCGTGCGCGACCGGCAAGACGAACTTCGGCTGCTTCCCCAACAACGAGGTGCAAAGCCGCCGCACCTCTGCCGAGTCGATGCAGACCGGTGGCATCGCGCTCTACGCGGTCGGTGGCGCGGCCGTGGTGGCCAGCGCTGTCTTGTTCTACGTGGGCCGGCCCATCGCCTATCAGCGCGCCGTCAACGTCGACGCTCCCCGCGTGACCGTGCTCCCCCTCATTTCTCCCACCGTCACCGGCGCCGTCGCCGCACTCGAGTTCTGACACCATGAACCTCCGCCGCCTCGTCTTCCCCTTGGGCGCCCTGCTCTTCACCAGCAGCTGCTTCGAGGTCGCCAGCAAGACCTGTGAGTCGGGCCTGGTGTGCCCTGTCGGTACCGTCTGTTCCGGCGACGGCACCAACTGCATCGGGTCGACCGCGTTGTGCGGCAACGGTTTGATCGACCCTCTGCCCGACGGCACGATGGAGAAGTGCGACGACGGCAACATCGTCAACGGCGACGCCTGCCGCTTCGACTGCCGCGGCGGCGGCATCTGCGGCGACGGTACTCTCGACGCCGAGCTGCTCGACCCCGCGGGCAAGCCGCGGGAGGTCTGTGACGACGGCAACGTACTGGCAGGCGACGGCTGCAACCCGCAGTGCAAAGAAGAGCGGTGTGGCAACGGCATCGTCGACGTGATCGCCGGTGGCGGTACCGAGGCGTGCGACGACGGAAACACCATTCAGGGCGATGGCTGCCGCAGCAACTGCACCCGCGAGGTCTGTGGCGACGGCCTGCGCGATCCGTTCCCCGATGGCGGCATCGAGGCCTGTGACGACGGCAACGTGGTG